>NZ_JBRBAF010000002.1:0-497785 GCF_052805975.1 Chromobacterium sp. W521 | reverse complement strand
AGAGGAGGTCACCCAGTACCAAAAGGATTACCCTAATTTTTAGTAAGCACCATCCTTGCGCAAAACAACCAACACTGTTTTAAATAGAATAACAACATCATTCATAAATGACCAATTCTTTGCGTAGTTAACATCAAATTCAACACGCTGATTATAACTGACATCATTTCGGCCGGAAACCTGCCAGAGCCCTGTCAGGCCCGGCTTGGCTGCTAAGTAGAAGCCAACATTTTCACCGTATCTATCCAGTTCGTTGGTGACAATAGGACGCGGTCCAACGAGGCTCATCTCACCTTTAACGACGTTCCACAGTTGAGGCAATTCATCCAGGCTAGTCTTTCGGATAAAGTGACCAATCGTTGTGATACGTGGGTCATTTCGCAGCTTAAAGTCCTTATCCCACTCAGCTCGGGCCTGGGGGTCTGACTCCAAAAGTTGCTTCAAAACTTCATTCGAATTAATAATCATACTTCGAAATTTCAGGCATTTGAATTTCTTACCGGCCTGGCCAACTCGTTCATGTCCATACACTGCAGGGCCGCCATCCTTCCGAACCAGCAGTGTAATCCAGAGCATCAACGGGGATAATAGTAACAGGAGGATCAAAGAAACTACCATATCGAAGCCACGTTTGACATAGCGGTATGCCAAACCAGCCAGATTGTTAGGCAGATAGAGAGTCAATTTATCCTGTTCTTCCAGATATTGGGCGCGAGTTCTTCTATATTGAATGATTGGGGAATCTGACAATAGGATAAGGCTGCGGCAACTGAGTAAGAGTTCATCAACTAGCCCCTCCACTTCCGTCAAGTTCTGATTGCTGAATACTAGTGCAACAGTAGGGTAATTCAGCTCGTGCAGCGCAACAGTCAGCGCACTGCGCTGGAGCGAGACCACCGGGACATTTACTTTTTCTTTTCTGATCCAATTATCGTTTTGCACTGGCACATTAGAGTTATAAACATGAATGATGTTATCAACATCATAATTGGCAATGGCATCCATTTGTCGCTTGACTAGTCGTGACACACATCCATCAATAAAGATGACCGTAACCCCCCGCCCCCAAAGACCTAATCGATTCAAACAATGCTTGGCCAGTTGTTGTGCGCAAGGCGCCAAAAACAGTACCAACAGCCATGTAGTCGCCCATGTACTTTTGAATGGGGTTTGACCAGAGAAAAACAATATCAATCCCTGCGAGGCAGCTCCGACAAATACAAACCTCAACTCTTGACCAAGGTTAATCTTGCATGGCGAGCTTGCGTGGTATTTTAACTTCAATATTTTTATGGTTAATACAACCATAGCAGCCAACATCATAGAAAGAAAAAGAAAATGACGGGCACTACCCACGTCCTTTTCGAAGCCCGCGCTGACTGCAATCAACATACACGCTGCCATTATAAAAAGATCCAGAGCAACCAAAGCTATTGCTATTAGCATCCTGTTTGCCTTCGCGCCACTCTTACTTTTTGCGAGTACTAATCCAGTCAGTGCTTCTATTGAAGACATACCTATAACCTTTTATTGTTGATTGGCGCTTCTTGTGCCTGCCCTAAAGTTTAGATAAGTGGTTGTGCGTAACAAAGTTTGAATTCAACACCAACCTTGTCAAGCATCTTTCGTTACCTTGATTTTCAGCTCATGGGCACCTCAGATATTGAATCGCCACCAAAGATACTTAGACTACTTCCACAACAACTCTACTAAGCTCAGCTCTGGACTTACGGTGAGAGCCATGATCAAGCAACCAAACATTGTTTTACAGGCTGCTGGTCGTATGCATCCTGCTGTTATCCAAAATAAGTAGAGCTCTTATTTTTCTCGACCGACCTCTTTAAAGTCCTTAACTTCCTATCTACGTAACGAATTTTCAAGCGCAACCTAAAGCGAACATTAACTAGCACAAATACATTACAAATATTATTGTGTCGCCGTAGCTCCCGCTCATGTGTGCATATGGGTGGCCAACTCCGTTACACGTTCGGCAAGCTCGAAAAGCTTTTTTATCTATGAAAAGCAAATTGTTTTCCTGTGCCTGCCAATTGCTCGGCACATACTAAGCCTTACGAAAATCAGTCAAATACTGGCTAGCCCCTTTTATTAAGCGAATAGCGCACTTGCTTGTAGCTTAAACCTCACTCCTGTAATCTCGCTCTAGGCAATCCAGGGCAAGCACCGATGCATTTGGACGTTTTTGCCACATGCAAGCCCACATTATACCAAAGACATAACCATCTTCCGGGCTGCCTCTACTACAGCTTAGATTATCCGACAGTTTCTCAGGTCGTTTACCTGCAAGGCAAGGGCATTTAGACTGCCTGCCAAGTCTCTTTGCTTCCTGCCGAGACGTACCAGCCGTTCACAAGCAGTAAAGCAACGGTAGTTGCCCTGCTCCGCTCCTAGCGGTCTTGCCACTCATGCGTGATACCCTTCGGATACACATTTGCTATGTACTCAAGGGCACAGCATCTACTTCGGCTTGAGGTTGCGCACTCAACCAAAGGCGGCAAAGATGCTATTCCCTAGCAGAAAAAACTGAGTTTAGTTGCGTAACACTACTTATTCAAGACACCCTTCACTATCTCCTCTAAAATCATGGAAATCGGCCCAGCGCTGTTCAACATAACGAGCAAACTCAGCTCGAAAACGCTCGGCGGAAAATCTCTCAGCATTCGCACGACAAACGTGTGCGTCAATCTGCACTGGTAAAGACTCGAAGCGCTGGACAGCATGCACGATCGAATCTACATTCTGATGGTGGAACCAAATACCTGTTGCCTTATCGCTCTTGCCGCAGTCCATTACGGTTTCGAGCGAACCACCTTTTCCATAGGCGATCACCGGCGTTCCACAAGCCTGCGCCTCGACAGGGGTTATTCCAAAGTCTTCCTCCGCGGCAAAAATAAATGCCCTTGCATTTTGCATGTATCGCTTAAGCTCGGAAAACGGTTGGTAGCCTAGCAGAGTCACGTTCGGCGTCGCCAAAGTACGCAGTTTGGGAAAGTCTGGACCATCACCGATAACCACTAGCTTCCTGGTAGGCATCTGCGCAAATGCTTTGACAATGAGATCCATACGTTTGTAAGGCACCACCCGTGAGGCGGTAAGGTAATAATCTTGCTTGTCAGCACAGTATTCGAAGCTATTAACATCAACCGGGGGATAGATCACATCAGAGTTACGGCCATATATCTTGTGAATACGACGCCCAATGAAACGAGAATTGGCGACAAAATGATTCACGCCAGCGGCAGTTCTGTAGTCCCAAATCCTAACTTTATGCAGTAACCACTTAGCTAGCCAACCTTTTAGACCATGATCAAGCCCAGACTCACGTAGGTACTGGTGCTGCAAATCCCAAGCATAACGAATCGGCGAATGCACATAGCTGATATGCAATTGATCCGGTCCAGTCAAAACACCTTTGGCTACTGCGTGCGAGCTCGAGATAACCACATCATAAGCAGACAAGTCTAACTGCTCAATAGCTAACGGCATAAGCGGAAGGAAAGAGCGGTAACGCTTGCTTACTCCTGGCAGGCGTTGAATAAAACTTGTCGTCAACTTTCGATCACGCAAATAGTCTGCTTTCGCCACAGTTTGAGGATCAGCATAAACACAAAAAAGATCCGCATCCGGAAATACCATCAGCATCTGCTCCACAACCTTTTCTGATCCCGCAAGTGTGGTAAACCATTCGTGTACAACCGCAATTTTCATTGAATTAAGGTCTTTCGTTTGGTTGCAAACCGAGCATTTCGTTACAAATAAAATCAGCCAAAGCCTCGGAGCTTTTGTCCCAGTTAAACTTTTTAACTTGTTCAGAACCGCGAGCCTTCAACTCTATCTGCAAAAAATTATCACTGACTACACGATCGATGCACCCAGCAATCTCAGCAGGAGAAAAGGGGTTGAAATACAATGCCGCATCACCACATACTTCTGGTAGCGATGCTGTATTCGAGCACACGATAGGGGCACCCAACGCCATGGCTTCAAGCGCAGGTAAGCCAAAGCCTTCATACACGGAAGGTTGTGCAAACACAGCCGCGTTGCGATAAAGCGCACTCAACTCTACATCCGACACATAGCCCGCCAAAATAGTGCGCCCACTGGGCAAGACCACCCCACTTTTAAAGACCACGTTGTCGCCCCCCCCCACAATCACTAGACGAACTCCAGTTGTCACTTGGTCCATCGCCAGAAGCAAACTCTTGAAGTTTTTCCCTTCTTGCAGGCTACCTACTGCTAGAACATATGGTTTTCCACGTAAGTCCAGTCGATCAAGAATGCGGTCATCATCGCTCGGAGCGATGACATGATTGGCTCCATTTTGAAAGACACAAATGGAGCCCTCATCTATATGTAATGCCCTAGCGATTCGATTCCGTGAAAAATAAGACACCGTACCGAGTCTATCACCCCTCCACTTAATCATACTCATGATGAGCTTAGAGAAAGCACGGTACTTACCTGAGTAATTTCCAGGCATATCGTATACAGCAGCATCGTGAACCAAAACAAACTGCCTGCTCAGGGCAAGCACTGGCGCAGTGTTACACAGGTTTATTATCAGTGAATGACGAGCCCGAATAGGGAGAACGAGCTGTTCCCAAAGCGTTGCCCACAACGCACGCAATTTAGAAAAGCGCAAATTTTTCGGCGGGGCCAGAGTTGTGCATTGAACACCTCGTTCTTCCAGCCTGCGAATCAAACGCTCCGAGAGCTCGAAGCCAACCCGTTGCACCCCTGTTAGCTTCGCGGAGACAAATTTGTTATTAATTACTACCTTTTTCAAAGCGCCCCCTACTACGGACTTGTTGCAACGGGAATATCTAAACGTCGTTTTTCAGAGAAACCTGCCCCCAGAAAAACACCCAAACCAATTGAAAAGTAGAAGAACGATATAATATCAGGAACTGAAATCGAGAATGCAACCAGCCACCCAAATAGCATTGCCGCCACTGCCTGCTTCCCAACGGAGAGCTCAACTTCTTCCCGTCCAAAAATACGCCTTAAGACCAAAGCAATAATAACTAGAAAAAGAGAAGCCCCGAAAAGCCCCATTGTCGCGGCCACATTAATAAATGCTGAACTTGCACGAATAGAGCCAACACCAACGCCAAGCCCCCAACTTTCAAAGAATGCTCTAAGTGCAGTTACGTCCCAATAAAGGCGCTCAGCACCACTTGAAAAATTTCCAGACTCAAATCCATCTGTATCAGAAAACTTCCCAAAAACATAAGATGAAAGGGTTTGCGAACTTACAAGCAAGCCTACGACAAGTGCACTTAAAAGGAGAACGCTAAGGAAAGCAACACCACGCCCCCCTCTGCTAACTCTATCCCGCCTCGTCATTGGAGCGAAGGCCACAACGATCAATACAATTGCAGCGCTAATATACGCTGTCGTAGAAAAAGAAAGCAACAGTGAAGAAAAAATAATTAAAAATATTAATTTATCTTTGATTTTACGAGTACTTCGCATATAAATAAAGCTTGCTGCAGCAGTACCACTCATGAATGCAGAAAAATATGATGGTTCTCCAAACACCCCTTGTGCACGACGCAGAGGAAACCCGAAAATCCCTTCAAGAGCATACCTGTCAGGTCTATACTCACCAAGTACCTCCCCCATTAAGAACCCGAAAATATCTACTCTTCCCAAAATGAGGTTTAGACCAAGATCTACAATAATTACAACCCCAATCCAACAAGAAATAGTCACTAGTTTTCTTGAATACCCTTCAGAAAACATTCCATCTATTTTTGTTGCATGCACAGCAACAAATACCAATCCCGTTGCTACCGCAAGATAGGCTAACTGAGCAATGTTCGAAATTGAAAAATCAAGAGGAACAGCAAAACGGAAACCTTCACTCAAGAGTCCCGGACGAACAACCTCAATGGCTCCACCCATTAGCCAAGGGACTGTAAGAGTTATCAATGCGGCATAAGAGAAAAGGCTTACTAACCAAACCCTTCCAGGAAATTGACCAACACCAGGCTCAACCCTAACTAAACGTCTGAATAAATACCGAGCAATAAATGCAGTTGCAACTATTGGCCCCGGAAGCAATGAACGCCCCAAATCTTCATTCAATACATACGTTCCAATGAGACTTGAAAATGCCACAACAAGCAAAGCCACTTGAATTCGACTAAACAGAGCAAGCCAGATGCAGAAAATTGTTACAGGTAAAGCTATGCCAAAGTTCATCTCGGTTATGTACGCTTTGGGTTAAACCAGTCATGCATGACACGGACAATACTTTCAGGAATCATGCAAAAAATTAACGGAACGACAGTTTTGTAACCAAGTAGTTGTCTTACCTCAGTAGATTGAACAACTTTCCATGGCGTTCTCTGCCTGTACTTCTCTGATAAGACTCTTCGTACAACTTCCTTAAAGAGTCGTATCTTGAAATATTTTTCTATTTCTGCCGATGAGAAGCCAATACTCTGTAGATGGCACGGCAAAAAGGCACAATATTTGACGCAAACATGAATCCAATAGTCATGCTGCAAATATCCATTATCAGCTGTTTGAATCAAAGGCTGTCCTGCCAAATATTGAATGGCGCGACCGGACGCAATTGCTTTATACATCAACAGGGCGTGAGCCAACTCGCCGATTTGATCAAGCTCGACAAACTCATCAGGTGAGATTTGATCGACAAATGTGCGATCGACGATGTTTGCGGAAATAAAACCGACAAGAGGGTCTAACAGCTGAACTATTCCTGAATCTTTTCCGAAGAATATAGTTCTGTCATCACCACCAATAGTGACGTCGTTGATCTTGACACCATCCGGTCGAACTCGCGAGTAACTCAAAAGCACAGCTGCTGGTTGGCGCTGGAGAGCCTGAATCACTTTCCTGAAACCACCTTCAGCAAAATAGTCATCGTCGCCCATGACCCACAAGTACTTCCCTACACCGGCGAGATGGGCCTTGTGGATATTTGCAATGGGACCAATATTTTCAGTGTTACATTCGTAGTTGACACAGGCGTATCGTTGACAAAGGTTTTTGGCGACGGTGCTTGTTTCATCGGAACTACAATTATCGATGATATTAATTTCAATCAACTCGACGAATTCACGTATTTCCTGATCCATAGAATCAAATAGCGCTTGGAGATACCCTGCTCGATTAAAGGTAGGAATGTTAATCGACAGTAACTTTTTCATGATTTCCTCGCTAGCCACATTTTCTTCATGATTGCAGCAGGCAGCAAATAAAATCCTATGCATTTGACTTTGGCTTTTGGGCCGTTCAACTTCCAAAGTTGGCCTAAAATACCCGTACCCTGCTTCCAACCTGTCATTTTTCTAGTTTTTATTTCACCAAGAACAATAGCATTGTTCTGGTCTTTGATAAGCTGGTCAACTAATCTCAGGGAATAGTCATTCTCGATAAGATAATTTCGTAAAATTGAGAGTCCCGCCCGCACTCGTGAAGAGTCAAGCCCTCTTGGCGACAATTCAATCCGGATCACCACTATCTGTTCATCCAACTCGAGCAAGTCAGCAAAGTCGGTGCGTAACCCTTCATAGATCCAAGCGAGTTGCGAGTATCCCGAAGCAAAAAGCACGGGATTAACTTCACGGTAGTACTTTCGAATAAACTCTCTAGAAAATATTGTTTTTGTAAAGTTTCCAAGACCCAATCCATATGCAGAAAGAATTTCATCATGGCTTGAGTAGCATTTTTTAACGGGTTCAGCGAAAAGACTGTCCGGTATAACCGCTGGAGCCAGCGGCATTCCCTCAAGATAGCGCTCTTCCAAGCCCTGCATTCTTAAGAAAGCTGGACGATGATCACACAAGGCTTCGCATACAAACTTCAGAGCCCCCTCACGTACATAGTCATCGTCTCCAAATACCCAAACATAGTCGCCAGTACTGCTGCGTAGCGCTTGATGGATATTGGGATCACCACCGATATTTGTGCTATGCCGTATAAGTTTAATAAGCGGAAATTCTTTGATGAGCTCGGCACAAATTTCAGGCGTTGAGTCTGTGCTTGCATTGTCGTAGATAGTAAGATCAACCTTTATATCAGTTGGTAGTATTGCCATTTGCAAGGCAACTGATCTAACGGCCCGCCTCAAATAATTCGCACGGTTGTGCGTCGGGAAGATAATGTTTAAGATGATCATACAAGCCTACATAGGTACTGAGCGCAAAAAGTACCGTTCTCTAACAATGAAAAGTGTCCAAGGTACGCTGAGAAAAATGCAGAGGGCAGAATAGCTCCACATAATCTCCCCTATCCCATACGGCACAGACAACAAAACCGCAACAAGCACTACACATGCCATTACAACAGATTGAAGCAACATCGGTTCCTCTTTGTGCGCACGCATGAACAATGCACAAGAAATAACGAAACAATTTGCCACCGATGCGCAAGCAAGAGCGATCATAACACTCAATTCAGGCAACCTATCATGGATACGAGTGCTCCATGTACTCGCCAATTCCGCCCCCAACACAACTGCCACAGCCGCTACAAGAGAGAAGCTGACAGATACCTGAGCTAGCCTCTTAAACATCCTGCTTGCCTCATGGCGAGCACCAAGCGCCAATAACCGCGCTATAGCGGGGACTTTTGCTGACACCCAAGCAATCGAAACAGTCGTGACAGAGTTGAATACTGTAATGGCCAACCCGACTCTTCCCGATTCGACTGCACCGTAGTTCTTAAAAATAATTGGAGTGAAAAGTTGAAAGATGAAAAAGCCACTGATCCAGCTAACAGCAATTTTCCACTGGAACGGAAGTATCTCTTTGAACCAAATACCAGGCACCCTGGCGACTCCTTTTGCGTTTTCGATCGTTCCCAGTATCTTAGCAATCTCTGAACGTGCCAGCCATATCGTGGTGCAAAATGCGGCTATGGTAGGTACTGCAGCTACAATCCACAGTTGGAATCCTGTAACCAACAGCACCCACATCAGTACAAATCCGATCGATGATTGACAAAGCCGCAAAATACCAATTTCTTTAACTAGCCCGAAACCCTCAAGGAATGATAGCCTCCAACTTAACCCCAGATTGTACGCCGTAGACAGACAAAGCAACATCCAGGGGAAAAGCCAGTTGTGCCACCGTAGCTCACTATCTTGAAAAAAACAAACACCGACAACATTTACACATAAAAAAAATAGAATACTCGCTATCCAATACCATTTTTTGAGCGTATTTGCCAGTGTGTGCAATCGATAAAAAGCCTGTCCGGACGGTGTGACCATGCCACCTTCCCGCTCAATCACAGCCTCCTCATGTGCAACAAACTGGATGATCACCTGCCCGAAACCTAGTTCAAAGAATACTTGAAGTGCGAGAATACTTGCGAAGGTAAAGTAATATCCCTGCTCCACTGGTCCCATAAAAAGCGGGATCAAGATAAGGGTAACTCCTCCCGAAAGCACCCCCCAGAATCTAAAAATAAGCGTTGTGATAATTTGAGCATCTACGTGCAGCACCACCATCGCACGTTCCATGAATGTAGTTTTTTTCATCTTAAGTAGTTTCACATGAGCCAGTAGCTCCAACAGTCCCAACACTTTAGCATCTAAATAATTTTTATGCGGGTGTTATTAACCCTGCAAGCACCTCGATAATCTGCCTCCCTTTAACAGCCCTATACTCGGAACGAAAATCAAAAAAGGTCAAAAGGATTACTTCAATATATTTTTCGTGAAATTTAATGAAGATTAAGAAAAAATGGCAAGGAAAACAGTAGAAATGCAACCATTTAGCTCATTGCCTTGACAACAAGACTCTCACTCACAAGCTTACAACACAGCCGACGGGCCGGCTGATTCGAAAAGGTCGCGGCAATACTTTAGGAAAATTAAAGTACACTTTGACCTTGCCGCCAGCAGGTAGGGGCGATGATGCAACACAGTCTGCCACCTCCGTGGATTCTATCCAATTCAAATTGGTCACTTTTTGTCAGCTCCGAAGGCTCCATGCTGAATTCTCAGTTCAGTCCATCAAATCTCGAAGTCAAGCAGCCAATCTCATTGTGTTAATGACGCAGTCGACGAATCACCCCCAAACGACGGGCATGCCACAGCATCGCACGCTCAAGGGCCTCCTCTACATCGAAAGCCTCCTTCAAACCCAGTTTCGCTTGCACGTGACCTAAGTCAGGAAAGAAGTCGTGACAGCGGGCATTAGCAGTGGGTTGGCTCTTGTAAACAAGTGACGGAGTTGGCACAGTACGAGCGGCCACCATCTCCGCAACTACAGCGTGACTGGTAGGCCGAGCAGCACCGAGGTTGTAGATCTCTCCATCTTGGCCATCAACTAACATCCGCAAAAGCCAACATGCTGCGTCGCTTCCATAAAGATAGCTACGACGAGTGGCCCCATCCCCATGAAGACGAATATCATTACCAGAAAGCGCATCGCGTATGAAATTATTGACCGCCCAAGGCGCATCTAATGACTGATACGGGCCAAGGAAGGTAAAAGCACGGGCAGTGCTAACGGGAATACGATACTGACTAGCGTAGATGCTCACCAAATTTTCGGCGGCGCGCCTCACCTCCGCATATACGTTATGTGCGCGGGTGAAATCCAAAACCCCGATATTTTCCTCACTCATGGCGAGATTCTGCATCTGTGTACCCAACACCAAGCCAGAGCTGATGTTCACGAAGCGCTGCAATAGCTCCAAGCGCGCGGAGGCAGCCAATGAGTATGCCATGCCATGTAGCGCAGTCTCGTGGACCCGTAGCGGTTCGGATGCATGTACGCGAGGATCGGCAATACCAGCCGCAAACAGCACCAACGTCGTATCCCGAGGAAGCTCAAAGGAGGAGCGCACATCTATGGCCTGTACTCGCACATCCTTTCGGCTGGCCAAGTGGGGATGATCTAGCTTCCAGGCTGTCGCCGAACGGCCAAGCAAATCTACACGAATTCGGTCACCCAACTTGTCGTTCAATGCAGCCACGGTCTCAGCGATCCACGTGCCAATAAAGCCAGTCCCTCCTATAACGGCAATTCTATGCTCGGCCAAGCGCGCAGCCAAGCCCTCCTGGAGCTGCAGAGATACCAAGCAATCCTCACGTATACTCTGTTGTAAAACATCGTCATTCATCGCCATTCTCCTGCATGCTCGACTGCACTTCTTTGAGCGCCAGCGCCACTTCAAGAATCAAGCTCTCTTGGCCGGCCACGGCTTTGCGGCGGCCCAACTCGAAAAAGATGTCACGCGGATCGACACCATGCTCGGCTCCGATGCTGTTGACCTGTTTAATGAACCCCGAGAAGACGCCCGACATACCACTGGCAATGCTGGTCGATGAAATGTAAGGCATCGACTTCACCATCGTCTTCTCGGCTAGATCCGCTGCATCAAGCATTTTATATAGATCGATGCCTGTCTCGAATCCCATTTTCTGGAACACTGCCACAAGCACTTCAAGTTGGGCATTACCGGCCCCCGCTCCAAAACCACGTGCACTACCGTCGATAATGGTTGCCCCGGCCTCCACAGCAGCGACCGAATTCGCGATGCCCATACCTAGGTTATTGTGCGCATGGAAGCCTACCGGAATGTTTAAAGCATCCACCAATGTTGAAATACGGCGTGTCACGTCACCAGGGAGGTACGCTCCTGCTGAATCCATAATAATTAGCCCTTCTGCACCATAGGCTTCCATTTTTCGGGCCTCATCCGCCAAGGTTTCTGGCGAAGCCATGTGACTCATCATCAGCACACCGTAGACTTCCTTACCGTGCTTACGCACATATTCAATGTGACGCTGGGTGATGTCCGCCTCGGTGCAATGAGAGGCAATACGGAAGACATCCACACCCAAATCCATCGCCATGGTTACATGGCGATGGATCGTGCAAAAGCCAGGGATCGCGTGAACAGCCATCTTGGAGCGTGTAAGATGCTCACGTGCGGTTTTCAGAATGATTTCATCGCTCAGAGCACACTCACCAACCAGCATTGATGAGGCTCCGAGTCCGTTGCCGTGCCCGACCTCGACAATTGGAACACCGGCGGCATTGGCTGCAGAGCAATATGTCGCAAACTGTTCTTGTGAGATCTGGTGACGTACAGCGTGGTTGCCATCGCGCAACGTCGGGTCGCTGATCAATATTTTCTTACTCATGCTACTTACTCCCAGCGTTGGCGCGCGATACGTTCAGCAATACCAATAGCCGCGCAGTTGATAATGTCCAGGTTACCTGCATAACGAGGTAAATAATCACCATTACCCAGCACTTTGACCGTGGTCATGATCTTGCCACCCTCAAGCGTGGGAGGGACAATCAACTGGTAACCGGGCACATACTGCGTAATACGTTTCATCATCTCATCAACCGAAGCCCGGATTGCAGTCAAATCAGGGTTAGATATTTTCGCATAAATCGTGGTCTGCATATCGATGGGAGGATGCGCCGGATTCAGGATCAAAATTGCCTTGGTCTGACGTGCACGGCTAAACTTGACCAGAGCTTGTTCTGTTGTCTCGATATACTCGTCCAAATTGGCACGTGTAGCAGGACCTGCACTGCGAGAAGCAATGCTGGAGACGACCTCAATGTACTCGATATCATCCTGCACTGCTGCAATCGCATTAGCTATCGGCACCGACGCCTGCCCACCACAAGTGATCATATTGATATTCTGCGCGCGGCTGTCGATGATCTGCTCGGCATTAATCGCTGGCACACACAGCTCACCTAACTTGGCTGGCGTCATATCCATGACGACCTTCCCGAGTTTTTTTAACACGGGCCAATGCTCCATATGTGCTGCTGCCGAGGTTGCATCGAACACGATGTCAATATCGTCAGCACGCTGGATAATAGCATCCAGGCCTCGATCTGAAATCGCCACCCCCAACTGACTCGCCTTTTGCATTCCATCGGAACGTAGATTACGTCCAACAAAGAGTACGCATTCCAATGCGTCCGAACGCATTGCCTTGATCAGCAAATCTGTGCCGATGTTGCCGGTGCCCAAGATGGCGACCCGGAGTTTTTGTTTTGCCATTGTAGTTTCCGTTACAAAAGAATGAGCTCAGGCAAGTAACGCGGCGGCCTCTTCGAGCACACCGGAAAGTGAGCAGTACGCTGGAACATATCCAAAAATTTCAGCCTTCCGGCTCAATGAGTAGTAATGAGGTTTCGCTCCGGTAGCGTTGATCGCCACACCACTAGACGGAGGTGCGATTTCGTAGCGCAGCCCGAAACGCTCGTTCAGCGCCTGAAGCAGCGCTGGTTTGTCCACTGGCGCAGCAGTGTAACAGTCAATCCCAGTATTGGCAGGCGGAGCCTCTAGCACACGTTCAACCAGTTGATGGAAGTCTGCCGGGTGCAAATAATCACGCACCATGAAGTCAGAGGTCACGCGAACCGTTTCACCGGTACGGATTGCGCGCAACAGGTCAGTGACGAAGAATCGCGCGGACAAATCCTGTGTACGGCTGAAATAATTAAAGACACGTAGGTCAACAATCGCCTGATTGGTCAGCGCACGATGGCGCACTTCCGCATGCAACTTGGCCGTCGCATAGTACTCCTGTGGTGTGATCTGATTGATCGAAATGTGCGCCTCTGTGGAGTCACGGACCGGCTCGGCGAAGCTATTACCGTAAACAGCACCACTTGAGAGGAACAGGTAGCGACGTTGTGGATGCTTTTCCAATCCAGCCAAAATCATGTCGTCGAACTGACTGGTGATTCCGAAAATTGACGCCCCCATCTCGGCGGCACGACGCGGGTCACCAACACCAACGAAATTAATGACAACATCGTGCGGCACCTCGCCATAACGGTCATAAGTGTGCAGGGAACAAGCATCCTCCACCCCCTGAGCCTTCATCCATGCTGCCGTATCCGACAGATTGCGGGCGTACAGTAATAGACTGGTGCGCCCCTGCTTTACGAACGATAGGATCAGATCCTTGGCAATCTGACTGCTCGCTCCGATGATGGCGATTGAACTCATAGGATGCCCCTTTTTCCGCACAATGCCACTCCTTCAGCAGTAGCGCGAGCAAGCTCTTGTTGCAGAGCTTCTTCTGAGAGATGCGGGAACATATTATGCAGTGGCGAGGAACGCATACGACCGTCTGGCAACTTAACCGAGACGACGGTAGGGATTATTTTCTGGTTACGCATCGCTACGATCTCACAGACCACAGGACCATCGATCGCAAGGGTCTTGCGGACCTGTTCATGAAGATCATCAGAGGTCTCGCAGCACACATAGGGCAGTTCGAAGGACTCCGTCAGCGCGCGTATCGAAGGAATAAACACACCACTATCCGAATCCGCGCCAACGTAATGGCCAGCGCAGAACTCACGTTGCGTGTTACGCATCGAGACATAGCCATCGTTGTTGACAACGAACAGCTTGAGATCCAGATTGTACTCTTTCATCGTCGCAAGCTCGTGAAGATTGGTCATAAGTGAGCCGTCGCCGGTGACGCAAACCGTGGTGCCTGGCAACCCAGTCGCAGCCGCACCATTGGCTGCGGGTAGGGCGAAGCCCATCGCGCCCAGTGAACCTGAGGAGATGAACCGCTGTCCCTGCTTCAGCCTCAGTGCCTGGCCCATGACATAGAATGCAGAGCCTGCATCGGTTACGACGCAGGCTCCTTCACCGAGATGCTGGCTAAGTACTTCGACAAACTCATAAAAATTTATCGCTCGCTCAGCCTTTTCATGCGGCTCGTTGGCTACTGAAAAACGCTCCTTCCACGACGCACAACATTTACGCCACTCCTTATTCACCTTGAGCTGCAGCGGCTGCATATACAGCGCATCAATAAACTCTCTTGCGCCAGCCTGGATCTTCAAGTTTACGCCCACTTGCTCACGAGCCAATATTGCCGCATCCAGTTCAACCTGAACCTTAACCGCACTGGGTGCGAACAGTTCGAGTTCCCATCCTGTGGTCTGCGCGTGCAAGCTGCTACCGATACTCAGGATCAGGTCCGCCGTCTGGATCGCAAAGTTGCCAGGGCGGTCACCCTTAGGTCCAGGGTGGCCAACAAAGCAAGAATGCTCATAGGGCAATATGTCCTTGCCTAGCTGGGTAGTTACCACCGGAATATCTAGTCGATCCACTAAACGTCGAAATGTACCAACGGCACCAGCACAACGGACACCATGTCCCGCGAGAATCAGTGGTCTCTTTGCTCTCCCGAGCAAGAGTAACAGTTCTGCCATCTGATCTGGCGTTACCGTTGCTGCAACTTCCTTCTCAGGAACGAAGCTCTCCAGTTCGTCTGGTTCAATCTGCGCACCCTGGATGTCTAATGGTAGATCCAGTAATACCGGCCCTGGCCGACCACTAGTAGCCAAGAACAAAGCCTTCTCAAGGTGGTATCGGATGGTTTTGGGATCCTGCACCATCACGGCATACTTGGTTAGGGATCGGACAATCGGCACAATATCCACCTCAAAAGTTCCGAACTGGCGCAAGTCGTCGATACTGGAATGCTGGATAGTCTGGGTGCTCTTGCTCTGACCGGTCAGGAACAGTATCGGGGTACTGTCCTGCCACGCACCAGCAATGCCGGTGACGAGGTTAGTCGCGCCCGGCCCGCTGGTGGCATAGCAGACACCCAAATGACCACTCCGCCGCGCATAACCGTCGGCGGCCATCGCACTAGCTTGCTCATGGTGCTGAGCCATATACTCAAGTCCGCCCGGTCGTCCAAGGGTATCCACCAAATGCATCATCATGCCACCATTGAGCATGAAAACCTTGCGCACACCCTGCTGAAGCAGATAATCAGCGATGTAATCAGCAACTCGTATTGTCATGTTGGGTCTCTCAGGGAAATACTCGCAGCAGATGCCTCCCGGTTGCGGATAGCTCGAACTAAGGAAGCTGCCCCCTCCTCAATAGCTTGTCGGATGAGAAAGGTATCAACGCCGTAAACTAGGACATTAGCCCCCAAGCTCAGGGCACGCTCGATGTCAGCCTCACTGCGTACCATCATCCCTGCTGCCTTGCCGGCCGCACGTATGCGCGCGATAGCCTCTTCAACAATCTGTACAACTTTAGGATGTCGGGTATCCCCATCGCACCCCAACGTGACAGCCAAGTCGTAGATACCCATATAGACAACATCAATGCCCGGAGTCGCGCAAATTTCTTCAAGGTCCATGAGGGCGCTACAAGACTCGATGATCACGGTAGTCAACGAAAAACCGTTATCGAGCTTGCCCGAACGATTGTCGGCTGGATTTGCATAATTCGCAGCGCGCGTAAATGGGTTGTACCCTCGTACCCCAGCTGGGGCGTACTTCGCCATACCCACGACAGCCTCTGCATCTTTAACATCACGAATCTGTGGCACAACAATCCCATGCGAACCAAGATCCAATGCCCATTGCGCTGCGGACGCATTCAACCCCGGAATCCGCACCAGTGGTGCGGACCCAGCACCTTCGACAGCACGCACACACGCATCTAACGAGGTCAGATCGAAGATCCCGTGTTCCATGTCCAAGATCACAAAATCAAGACCACTCAAGCCCATGATCTCTGCCACAACCGGCGAGGGGATGATCGACCAGATCCCGATTATCGGCTTGCCATCGGCCAGCTTAGCCTTTAGCGGATTCGTCATCTGTAAACGCAGGCTCATGTTATCCCCGTGTCTTCAAAAATTCAGCCCAAAAAACTCTTCCAACTTGCCCACAATGTAATCCAGCTGCTCCTGGCCCAATCCAGGGAAAGTACCCAGCCAAAAAGTTTGATTCATCACAACATCGGTATTAGTCAAATCACCACTGACACGGAAATTACGGCCTGACATATAAGGTTGCTTCGTCAGATTGCCTGCAAACAGCAAACGCGTACCGATTTTGTTTTCCTCTAGGAAGTTGATCAAATCGGCTCGCTTTACACCAGCACTATCCTTAACAATCAATGGAAAGCCAAACCAAGACGGCTCACTATTTGGAGTCGCTTCCGGCAGGTGCAGAAACTGCTCGACACTGGCCAGACGGCTCTTCAGATAAGTAAAGTTGGCGCGGCGCTTGGCAATGAATTCCTCGACACGATCCATCTGCGCCAAAGCGCAGGCTGCCTGCATGTCTGAGATCTTCAGGTTGTAGCCCAGGTGACTGTAGGTGTACTTGTGGTCATAGCCGTCCGGCAGATCGCCTCCCAAGTCTTTTTTCGTCCAGCAGAATCGCTTATCGCAGGTATTGTCTTTGCCAGGAGCGCAGTAGCAGTCTCGACCCCAATCGCGGAAAGACTCTGCAATCAGCTTGAGATCGGCGTTGTTGGTAAAAACGGCACCACCCTCACCCATCGTGATATGGTGCGCCGGGTAGAAGCTCAGTGTCGCGATGTCACCAAAGGTGCCGACCAACTGGCCATTGTAGGTTGCGCCCAAGGCATCACAGCAATCTTCCACCAGCCAGAGATTGTATTTCTTGCACAGTGCTGTCACCACTTCCAGATTGAATGGGTTGCCCAAGCTATGGGCCAGCATAATGGCTTTGGTCTTTGGAGTGATAGCAGCTTCAATCTTGCTAGCGTCGATGTTATGCGTGGCGAGATCCACATCAACGAACACCGGGACGGCGCCAAACTGGAGGATGGGGTTAACCGTCGTAGGGAAACCGGCTGCCACACCGATGACTTCATCTCCCTGTTTGATGGCGCGATCACCCAACTTGGGGCTGGTCAGTGTAGAGAATGCCACCAGGTTAGCAGAGGAACCGGAGTTCACGGTAATCAGATACTTCACTCCCAGAAACTTCGCCAGCCGCTCTTCAAACATGGCATTGAAGCGGCCCGTCGTCAGCCAGCCATCAAGTGAGGCATCCACCATCAACTGTAGTTCTTTAACACCAATGACCTTACCCGAAACCGGAACTACACTTTCGCCGGCTACAAAGGGCTTGGGCGCGTGGGCGATTTCAGCGTACTGCTGCACTAGTTCGCTAATTTGCGAGCGGAGTTTATCGAGTTGCGGCTGGAAATTAACGGCAGAAACTGTACTCATTTTTGACTCTGATATTGTGTAATTTGTTCAAGGCAACAAGCGCGCATATCTGCGCCGGACAACCAGGCCTGATGCCAGTCAGTAATGCGGGAAAGCGCTGTTTGCAACGACCATCGTGGCGACCAACTCAGGCGTTGCCGTGCTTTGGAAATATCCAACTTAAGGTAGCTGGCCTCATGTGGGTGATCCCCCTCCTGTAAAGACCATGTCGCGCCCTGTCCCCAAGTTTCGCAGAGTTGCTCTACGATCCATTGAACGGGGCGTGCATCTTCATCGCAGGGACCGAAGTTCCAGCCCTCTGCATCGGCTTGACCATTTTCGTACAGCCGCTCCGCCAGCAGGAGGTAGCCCGACAGCGGCTCCAGCACATGCTGCCAAGGACGGATAGCGTGCGGATTGCGAATTTGAACGGGTTGCTGTTTTTCCAAAGCACGAAGAATGTCAGGCACAAGTCTATCCAGTGCCCAATCACCGCCGCCAATGACATTACCTGCTCGCGCCGTTGCCATGGCAATGCCTTCATTCTTGAGAAAGGACTTGCGATACGCACTACTCACCAGTTCCGCACAACCCTTGCTATTCGAATATGGGTCATACCCCCCCATCGGCTCATCTTCTCGATAGCCCCAGAGCCATTCCTTATTCTCGTAGCATTTGTCAGTGGTGACATTGACGATTGCGCGAACACTGCCTGCCTTGCGTGCGGCCTCTAAAACATGCACGGTACCCATGACATTTGTGGCATAGGTGTCAACAGGTAGTTGATACGATAGACGAACCAAAGGCTGTGCTGCCATATGGATCAGAATTTCGGGTTGAAAGTCTACAACTAACGCACAGATTTTTTCATAGTCGCGGATATCTGCGACCTGATGATTCATACCCTCAGCCACTCGGGCTACATCAAACAGTGCGGGTGTCGTGGGCGGCTGAAGCGCGATGCCTCGCAATTCAGCTCCCATATCCTGAAGCCAGAGAGAGAGCCAGCTTCCTTTAAAGCCGGTATGTCCCGTCAACAGTACGCGTTTGTTACGCCAAAACTCCGGCCTGGTCTGCTGCGGTATCACTTCGAACCCCATTTTTTCCAGGGAGCCTTGCCACTCATCCACAGCTCTTCCAGCAAGTGCTTGTCTCTCAACGTATCCATAGGCTGCCAGAAACCTTGGTGCTCATAGGCCATCAGTTGCCCATCCTCAGCCAGCCGCATCAACGGCTCCTGTTCCCAGACGGTGCTATCGCCTTTGATATATTCCAGCACTTTAGGACTCAGAACAAAGAATCCCCCATTAATCATTGCACCATCACCCTTCGGCTTTTCCTTGAAGCTCATGACTTGATGACTCTGAATATCCAGCGCACCAAACCGTCCCGGCGGATAGGTGGCCGTTAATGTTGCGGCTTTTCCATGCTGGCGATGGAATTTAATGGTTGCTGAAATATCAATATCGCTGACGCCATCACCATAAGTTAAGCAGAAAGCTTCTTCATTTTTAACATAATCCGCGACCCGACCGAGGCGACCACCTGTCATAGAGTCATCCCCGGTATCAACCAGTGTCACCTTCCAGGGTTCGGCACGCTTTTCATGAACATCCATACTGTTAGCTTGCATATCGAACGTCACATCCGACATGTGCAAGAAGTAGTTCGCAAAATACTCCTTGATGAAATAGCCTTTATAACCACAACAAATAATGAAATCGTTAATTCCGTGGTAAGAGTACATCTTCATGATGTGCCAAAGAATCGGCTTGCCCCCTACTTCTACCATCGGCTTGGGACGAACTGACGTCTCTTCACTCAGTCGCGTACCGAGTCCCCCTGCAAGAATCACTGCTTTCATTTCGATCCTTTCTATTCGATATTCAATCAATTGCTTGCCGAGCACACAAAAGCATCGGAGTAGAACTGCTTGGCAGGCAAGCCAGCTTCTGTGAGTATTTTTCTTGCGCTATGAATCATGGCATCCGATCCACAGGCGTAGACAAACGCATTTTTCCAATCAGACACCAAATTGAGCATCACATGCTGTACATAGCCCGTCTCACCTGCCCAGTTTTTATGCGCACGAGACTGAACCGGGATATAGTTGTACCCGGGCACAATGTTGGACACATCAAGATAAAAGTCACCAGGCTGGCGACCACCCCACAGTACGGTTACCGAACTGGGTTTTTTCTCAACCGGCAAGTGCGCGATGGATTCCAACATAGACTTGACCGGGGCAATCCCAGTACCCGTTGCGAGGAAGAACAAGTCAATATTCGCGGTGTCTCGTAACCAAAAAGTACCAAGCGGACCATTGATACGCAGAAGATCGTCAACTTTGGCCTTATTGAACCAGTACTCACTCATCGCCCCTCCACCAACCTTGCGAATATGGAGCTCAAGTGTCTTTTCAGCACAGTGGGAATTCGCCAAGGAATAACTCCGGCGCACGCCACCAACACCAATGACATCAATATACTGACCGGGAATAAATTCAAAATTAGCTGTCGGCGGAAGACGTAACACTACCTTGATTACATCTATGGCAATGTGTTCCAGAAAAGATATGCGACAAGGCAGGGTCTTGGGTATGGGGATCGCAACATTACCAAGATCTTCCACGTCGAGTTCAACGTCCGATTGAATGGATCGTGAGCAGGTTAAAACCCACCCTTCATTCAGCTCCGTAGAGGTCAGCCCCACCTCATCCAACAGTGGGTATGTCGACCCATTCAGCACCTTTGCCTTACAAGTGCTACAACGCCCCGTCCGACAACTGTAAGGAAGCTTGATTCCAGAAGCTGCTGCCGCATCCAATATGGAGGCATTCTCATTTACTTGAAATTGACGCCCGTCTGCTAGTTTAGCAATTGCCACGGCTTTAGCTTGCTCCACCAATACATTTTTGGGTTTTCATTTAAACAACTCTTCCATAACTATCTTCAAATCGAACAATGTCATCCTCCCCCAAATACCCCCCCGACTGCACTTCAATAATCTCTAACGGAACCGTCCCAGGATTGGACAACCGGTGGATCTCACCAAGAGGAATGTAAGTTGACTGATTTTCGGTCAAGAGGGTTATTTTTTCGCCATTAGTTATCTCAGCAGTCCCTTTAACAACGATCCAGTGCTCTGCCCTGTGGTGGTGTTTTTGCAAGCTCAGACTAGCTTTTGGCTTGACCTGAATCCGTTTGACCTTAAAGCGGACACCTTCGTCGATACTGTCGTACCACCCCCAAGGGCGGTGGACTTTGCGATGGAGGGTATGCTCTTCGCGGCTTTGCTTCTGAAGTCCATTTACGATGTGCTTAACATCCTGGCTGCACGATTTGTTCACAACCAGAACAGCGTCGGGGGTTTCTATGACGATAATATCCTCTACACCAACCAGACTCACCAGTCGGCTGGTGGCATGGACAAGCGTATTGCGGCTGCCTGTGGTCAGCACATCACCAATGTATGCATTGCCTCTTTCATCTTTTGGCAGCACTTTCCAAACGGCATCCCAGGCCCCCAGGTCACTCCAGCCGGCATCCAGCGGCACCATCTTGATAGAAAAGCGACTACCCGGGCAGTGCTCTATCACTGCGTAATCAACAGATTCGGCGGGAATAGCCGCGAACTCGCTTTTATCGGGCCTAACGAATTGCTCATCAATTGATCGTTTAGCCCAGGCTGAGCGTGTCACGGCCAAGATATCTGGACGGAATGTTTCAAGTGCTTGCAACCATGTGGAGGCTTTCAGCACAAACATGCCCGCATTCCAGAAATACCCTCCCTCTTCTAGGTAGATCTTGGCGGTGTTTTCATCAGGCTTTTCGACAAATCGCCGGACCGTCTGAGTCTTGATACCAACAGTTGCACTGTCGGTCTGGATATAGCCATAGCCCGTTTCTGGACGGTCAGGTGTCACCCCCAAGATCACAATCGTACCGTTTGCCGCTTCTTTAATCGCTGCATGCGTCGCCACGGCGAACGCTCCAGAATCGCTTACTGTCTGATCGGCAGAAGTCACCACAAGAACCGGGTCACGCCCCTCTTCCGTTGCCGCCAGTGCCGCCAAGGTGAGGGCAGGTGCGGTATTGCGGCCGGTCGGCTCTAGCAAAGCGCAGCCCAACTCAATACCAATTTCTCGCAATTGCTCCGCGGCCAGAAAGCGATGATCCTCGCCAGTCACGATCAACGGTGAGGCAAACTGCATATCAGCATTACCCAAACCTGATAAGCGTTGAGCAGCTTGCTGAAACAGGCTTTCGTTACCTGTCAGACACAGAAATTGTTTGGGGAAGCCGGTTCGAGACAACGGCCACAAGCGCGTCCCGGAGCCGCCACAAAGAATTACAGGAGTAACACTAATCATGCGCTTTTGAATTCCTTCTCAACCAAGACTTTTTATTTATAACCTGAGCACCTGAATTTCAGATTTTGGCGCCTCATAGTTCATCCATTTTTGTCACAAAATTACTGCAAAATGGCAGACCTATACTACCATTTGGCTCATTGCAAGCCCATACGATGCACCCGAACTTGTCTTTAGGAGTGGGAGAAGGTTTTCGTATTTATCCCCTCTCCGCCTACACTTTAAGGCAGTAATTCAAGCCACTAGTGCCCTGCTCCCAAAGAGTTCGCACTGAGTGACATCCGGATATTTTTGCAAGATATGCGTCATCCAGAAATAGGCATACTCCTGCAGCCGTGTTTAGTGGCTGGCCAAAACACCCGGAGCACCACCTCGACATAACATATTATGGAGAAACATTCCAAACACACCACAACAAAAATTATAAAACCGAATACAATAACATTAATCGCGACTCAAAATCACTTTATTTCGATAATAATTAGTACTTTGCACCTAATACCATGACAAGTGGCCTGCATCGTTAGGCTTACCTCTCAAATCTGCCAACTTCTACACCCATTAATCACTCACGTTCCTACACACTCTCTCAAAATTCACCTACAACACAAGACAAGAGTGACTGGAAGCTAAGCTTATGGTAAAAGCAGTGCCTATCCCAAACACTCTGTTCTCGCCATCTAAAGACAGAGACAACCCAAGAGCCCCTCAGCAGCTTCCCTCCCCTCAAACACCGCCCGCACCACCAAATCTGCACCACGAACCATGTCTCCACCGGCAAATACTTTGGGGTTGCTGGTCTGATATTTGTGCTCTCCATACTCGGCCGCTAGGGTGCGACCGTTCGCTGCAACCGCTATGCCTTGCCTCTCCGACCATGAAGCTGCTTCGGCCTGGAAGCCGAAGGCTATGATGACATGGTCGCATTCTACGATTTCTTCACTACCCGGTACAATCTCTGCGTTGCGGCGGCCTTTGGCATCGGGTTCTCCAAGGTAGGTTTCAGCCAATTTCACGGCCAGAGTACCGTTTATCATCGGCTCTATAGAGAGGGGCTGACGATTCCAGAGGAAGTCAACGCCCTCTTCCTTCGCATTTGCCACCTCACGCTTGGAGCCCGGCATATTCGCCTCATCGCGCCGGTAGGCACAGATAACACTTTTTGCGCCTTGACGTATCGCGGTACGGTTGCAGTCCATCGCCGTGTCCCCCCCCCCCAACACCAGCACGCGCTTGCCTCGCATGGAAATGGCTTCTTCGTCCTGAGGCAAGGTACCCAAGCCTTGGCGCACATTATTGATCAAATAAGGCAAAGCCTCCAACACTCCAGGTAAATCCTCTCCGGGAAAGCCGCCTTTCATATACTTGTAAGCGCCCATACCCATGAAGATAGCGTCGTATTGTTCCAGCAACTCTTCAATCTGGATATCTTTGCCGATCTCGGTATTGAGCACGAACTCCACTCCCATACCTTCCATGATCTCGCGGCGACGCTTGATCACGGACTTTTCCAGCTTGAATTCAGGAATACCGAAGGTCAACAATCCGCCGATTTCTTCGTAACGGTCATAAACAACGGCCTTGACGCCATTGCGAACCAGTACGTCAGCACAGGCCAAGCCTGCAGGACCGGCCCCGATAATAGCAACTTTCTTATCCGTCCACACCACCTTGGACATGTCCGGACGCCACCCTGCCTTGAAGGCCTCATCAGTGATATATTTTTCGATGCTGCCGATGGAGACCGCGCCGAAGCCGCCTTGGTTCAAGGTGCAAGCGCCTTCGCACAGACGGTCTTGCGGGCAAACCCTACCGCAGATTTCCGGCAGGCTATTGGTTTTGTGCGACATTTCCGCCGCCTCGAACAAACGTCCTTCCTCCACCAGCTTCAGCCAGTTGGGGATGTAGTTGTGCACCGGGCACTCCCATTCGCAATATGGGTTGCCACAGGATAAGCAGCGGCCAGCCTGCTCAGCCGCATCCACGCTATGCAGGGGCTGGTAGATTTCTTTGAATTCGATCTTGCGCACCGAAGCGTCGACCTTGTCGCCGGAGTTGCGCGAAAGCTTCATGAATTGGAAAACATCGCTCATGGTTGTTTCCTGTCTTGCTGGGCCCGCCGCTCACAGGCGGCCGGGCTTTTAATGAGGTGATTTGACCAGGCCGCGCCCACGCGGCTCGGTCGTGCCGTCTTAGTCCTTGAGCAGGCTGTCGAGCTTGGCCGCCTTGGGTTTGACCAGCCAGAAGTAATCAACGTAATCGTCGAAGTTCTCCAGCATCGCCTTGGCCGTCTCGGAACCAGTCAATTCAACGTGCTTGGCGATCTTTTCCAATAGATAGGCGCGGTACATACCCATGGCCTCGCCGTTGATCAGGTGGATATCGATCAGCTCGTTGTTGTAGCGATAAGCGAATTTCTCATTCGGGTCGTAGACGAAGGCGAAGCCGCCTGTCATGCCGGCTCCGAAGTTGTAGCCGGTTTCGCCGAGCACGATGACCGTGCCGCCGGTCATGTATTCGCAGCAATGGTCGCCGGCGCCTTCGATAACGGCCAGCGCGCCGGAGTTGCGCACCCCGAAACGCTCTCCCGCCACGCCTGCGGCGAACAACTGCCCACCGGTAGCCCCGTAGAGACAGGTATTGCCGATGATGATGGACTCGCCTGCCCGATATCCCGCGCTCTTGGGCGGATAGATGGTCACTCGGCCGCCGGCCATGCCTTTGCCTACATAGTCGTTGGCGTCGCCTTCCAGCTCTAGGTGCAAGCCGGATGCGTTCCACACGCCGAAGCTTTGCCCGGCGCTGCCACTGAACTTGATCTTGAGGCAGCCGAACGGCAAGCCAGCGGCTCCATGAACGCGGGCGATCTCGCCGGACAAGCGCGCGCCGATGGAACGGTGGGTGTTCTCGATGGGGTAGCTCAGTTCCAGCATCTGCTTATTGTGGATGGCGGACAAGGCGTCCTGTAGAATGGTTTCCGCCAATTCGCCCTTGTCAAAGGAAGGATTGCTGGCGCTGACGCAGAAACGCGGCTCGCTGTCCGGCACCCGGCCTTGAGACAACAAGGGCGACAGGTCCAGCTTCTGCTGCTTGTCGGTGTCTCCGGCCGCCAGGCTCAGCAAGTCCATCCGACCGATCAGCTCTTCCATGTTGCGCACGCCCAGCTTGGCCATCCACTCGCGGGTTTCACGCGCGATGAACAGGAAATAGTTCATCACCATTTCCGGCAAGCCGGTGAAGTATTTGGAGCGCAGCTTGATTTCCTGGGTAGCCACGCCGGTGGCGCAGTTGTTCAGATGGCAGATGCGCAGGTATTTGCAGCCCAGCGCCACCATCGGGCCGGTGCCGAAGCCAAAGCTTTCCGCGCCCATCATCGCCGCCTTGATCACATCCAGGCCGGTCTTCAAGCCGCCGTCGGTCTGCACCCGCACCCGGCCGCGCAGGCCATTGGCGCGCAGCACTTGCTGCGCCTCAGACAAGCCCAGCTCCCATGGGGAGCCTGCGTATTTGACCGAGGTCAGCGGCGAGGCGCCGGTGCCGCCGTCGTAGCCGGAAATAGTGATCAGGTCAGCGTAGGCCTTGGCCACGCCGGCGGCGATGGTTCCGACGCCGGGCTCGGCCACCAGCTTGACCGACACCAGCGCGGACGGATTGACCTGCTTGAGGTCGAAAATCAGTTGCGCCAAGTCTTCGATAGAGTAGATGTCATGATGCGGCGGCGGCGAGATCAGGCTGATGCCTTCCTTGGCATGGCGCAGCCGCGCAATCAGGCCGGACACCTTGTCGCCCGGCAGCTGGCCGCCCTCGCCCGGCTTGGCGCCTTGCGCCACTTTGATCTGCAGCACTTCGGCATTGACCAGGTAATGCGGCGTAACGCCGAAGCGCCCCGAAGCCACCTGCTTGATCTTGGACATTTTCTCTGTGCCGTAACGCGCGGCGTCCTCGCCGCCTTCGCCAGAGTTGGAGCGGCCGCCCAGGCGGTTCATCGCAATCGCCAGCGCTTCATGCGCCTCCGGCGACAAAGCGCCCAGGGACATGCCCGCGGAGTCGAAACGCTTGAGGATGGCTTCCACCGGCTCCACTTCGTCGATAGAGATGGGCTCGCCCAATGGCTTCACCTGCATCAGATCTCGCAGCATCGCCACCGGGCGTTGGTTCACCGCCTCGGCGTACTGCTGATAGGCCTGGTAGTCGTCGTTCTGCACCGCCTTTTGCAGCAAGGTCACCACATCTGGGTTGTAAGCGTGGTATTCCTCGCCGTGCACGTACTTGAGCAAGCCGCCCTGTGAGATCGGCCGCATCGGGTTGAAGGCGAAACGCGCCAGCTTGCGCTGATCGTCCTCGAAGTCGGCGAAACCCGCGCCGGACACTCGCGACACCGTGCCCTTCAGGCACAGCTCCACCACCTCTTCGTGGATGCCCACTGCTTCGAACAGCTGCGCGCCGCGATAGGAAGCGATGGTGGAGATACCCATCTTGGACAGTACTTTGAGCAAGCCCTTGTTGATGCCCTTGCGATAGTGCTGCAAGGCTTCGTTAAGCTTGAGTTTGACCTCGCCGCTCTGTACCAACTCGATGATGCTCTGGTAAGCCAAGTAAGGGTAGACCGCGGTGGCGCCGTAGCCGATGATGCAGGCCATCTGGTGCGCGTCGCGCACTGTGCCGGTTTCCACCAGAATATTGGTCTTGCAACGCAAACCACTGTCGATCAATGCGTGATGCACCGCGCCGGTGGCGAACAAGGCCGGGATGGGGAGGCGTTGCGCCGTCACATGGCGGTCGGACAGCACCACGATGACCGTGCCCTCCTGAACCGCATCCACGACATGCCGGGTCAGCGTTTCCAATGCCTGGCGCAAATCGGTTTCGGTGGGGTCGTAGCACAGATCAAAGGTTGTCGCCTTCAGATAAGGCTCCGGCCGCGTGGTCACGCGGGTGAATTTCTCGTGCGACAGCACCGGAGAGCGCACTTCCAGCCGCTTGGCGTGCTCGGCGCTCTCTTCGAACATATTGCGTTCCGGCCCAAACACCGTATTCAGCGACATCACCACCGCTTCGCGGATGGGGTCGATAGGCGGGTTGGTCACCTGGGCGAATTGCTGGCGCAGATAATCAAACGGCGAGCGCACTTTCCGGCTCAACACCGCCATCGGGGTGTCGTCTCCCATTGAGCCCACCGCCTCCTGGCCGTCTTCGGCCAGTACACGCAGGATTTGGTCTCTCTCTTCAAAGCTGATATTGAACAGCTTCTGCAAACGCGCCAGTTCGTCCTTGGACAAAGGCTCGACTCCGGCATCGTCCTCGATCGACAGCTCCAGATATTTGGCGCTGTCCTTAATCCATTGCCGATACGGCTTGGCGCTCTTGAGCTGGGCGTCGATCTCCTCCGGCAACAACAGCTCGCCGGTGGCCAGGTCCGCGGCGAACAGCTGGCCCGGCTTGACCCGGCCCTTGCGCACCACATTTTCGGGATGGTAGTCCCACACCCCCACTTCGGAGGCGATGGTCAGGATATTGTCGCGTGTCAGCACCCAACGCGCCGGCCGCAGGCCATTGCGATCCAGCATACAGGCGGCGTAGCGACCGTCGGTGAGCACAATGCCGGCCGGGCCGTCCCACGGTTCCATATGCATGGAGTTGAATTCGTAAAAGGCGCGCAAATCCTTATCGGTCGAATCGACATTCTGCCAAGCCGGCGGCACCAGCAGGCGCAGCGCGCGGAACAGCGGAATGCCCCCCATCAGCAGGCCTTCCAGCATATTGTCCAGCGACATCGAGTCGGAGCCGTCGGTCTGCACGATGGGACGCACCGCGTCCATGTCCAGATGCGGAGATGCCATGATGCGCTCGCGCGCTCGCGCCCAATGACGATTGCCCTGCACAGTGTTGATTTCGCCGTTGTGAGCGAGAAAACGGAAAGGCTGCGCCAGCTTCCATTGCGGCCAGGTATTCGTGGAGAAGCGCTGGTGGAACACGGCCAGGCTGGACTCGAAACGGGAGTCGTTCAAATCCAGGAAAAATTTGGGCAGGTTCTCCGGCGTGACCAAGCCTTTGTAGGACAGGGTGTGCGGCGACAAAGTCGGCAGATAAAAAAACGGGTCGTCTGCCTTATTGGCTTTCTCAGCCTGGCGACGACCCATATACAAACGGCGCTGGAACATTAATTCGTCCATGCCGAACGGACAGTTAACAAAGACCTGGACCATGGCGGGCAGAGATGCCAAGGCCGCCTCCCCACAGGCGCTGTTGTCGGTGGGAACCTGTCGGAAACCCGCCACCTCCAAGCCTTGAGACTCCAGAAACTCGCGCAGACGCCGCAAGCTGCGCTCCCCCTGCTCCGGATCGGGATGGTGGAACACCAGCCCTGCGGCGTACACTGGCTTCAGCGTCAAGCCGGCCTCTGCGGCGACTTCGCGCAAAAACCCGTCCGGCTTGCGAAACAGCAGACCACAGCCATCGCCGGACTTGCCGTCGGCGGCCACAGCCCCGCGATGAGTCAGCTTGGCCAGCGAGGAAATGGCGGTATTCACCAGCCAGTGACTGGGTTTATCGTCAAGCTGGGCGATCAAGCCGAAACCGCAGCTGTCTTGTTCGAAGTCCGGATGGTACAGGGTGCCCTGTAGCCAGCGTTGTCTGTCCATAGCTTTGTCCTGCTTATAATGTGAAACGAATGTTTCGATTCTAAGGGCAAGGAGCTTGACCCTGCAACCGGTTTTTGTGCACCGCATTAGACTATAAAAATCATTATGTTACATCGTATTTTTTAATTTTTCGATGTCGAAAAATCGTATTTTTACGACGGATTAATTGTGATTTTGTGACGCGGACGTTCAATAAAACGACTGTCAAGCTACCTTGTCAAGGACATCCAAAATGGCCATTTCAATCAAAACAAGTATATTGTCAAACAATAGCCAATAATAATGCCCATCCTGTCTCCCCATCCCGCCAATCAGGAGCTGATCCGCCACTTGGCCGAGCAGGCGTTTTCACGTTCCGCCGGCGCCCCGCTGGTGGGCGGCAATCACCTGGAACTGCTCTACGACAGCGTGGAAAATTTCCCGGCATGGGAACAAGCCATCGCCGATAGCCGGGAATCGGTATTCATAGAGATGTATATCTTCGCCAACGACGCATTTGGCCTGCGAATCCGGGATCTACTGACCGAACAGGCCCGCGCCGGAGTGAAGGTCTGCGTGCTGTACGACTGGCTGGGCAGCTGGAAAACGCATCTGGGCAGTTTCTTCACCCCGCTGCAGGCCGCGGGAGCGGAACTACGCGCCTACAATCCGCCATCGCTGACCGCAGGCCTCAGCATGCTGGGCCGCAATCATCGCAAATTGATCGTGATTGATCGCCGAACCGTCTTTGTGTCCGGCCTGTGTATCAGTTCCAGTTGGGAAGGTCGCCCGGAGCGCGGCCAAGAGCCCTGGCGCGATACCGGCGTCAAATTCAGCGGACCGCTGGCGGCCGACGCTCTGGCCGCCTTCGCCGACAGCTGGGCCAGCTGCGGCAGCCCGCTGCCCGCGGAATGGCTAACCCCGCCGCCGGCGGAGAACTGCGGCGGGGTAGCGGCGCGTCTGATCGCCACCACGCCGGCTACCGCGCAAATGATGCGGCTGGATTTGCTGATCGCCTGCTTCGCCCGGCGCACCTTGTGGCTGACCGACGCCTATTTCATGGGCACCAGCATGTATCTGACCGCGCTGAAACAGGCCGCGCGCGACGGCGTCGATGTCCGCTTGCTGGTGCCGCGTTCCAGCGACATCGGCTGGATCGCCACTGTATCGCGCACCCAATACCGCCCGCTGCTGGAAGCCGGCGTTCGCGTTTTCGAATGGGACGGCCCGATGATCCACGCCAAGACCGCGGTGGCGGATGGACGTTGGGCGCGTATCGGCTCCACCAATCTCAACCTCTCCAGTTGGCTCGCCAACCGAGAACTGGACGTGGCGGTGGAAGACCAGACTTTGGCGGAAAAGCTGGCCGAGCAATTCCTGCGGGATCTGGACCACGCCACCGAGGTGATTCTGGCCGGGCAACGCCGCCGACCAACGCTGACCAAGCCCCGCCCCAAGGACTATCACGGCCTGCAGCTGCCGCCGCATACCGCCGCCCTCAGCGGCGCTAGCGCCGCCGCGCGGCAGGCGGCGCGGATTGGCGACGCGCTGGACGTGGTGGTGCGCGGCACCCGCAATGTCGACGCCAGCGAAGCGTCCGCCTTCCTGACCATAGGCATGGCCCTGCTGATCTTCGCCAGCCTGATCGCTTTCTTTCCCTGGCTGGTGGCGGCACCCTTGCTCTTTTTGCTACTGCTCAGCGGCGGGGCCATCGTCGCCAAGGCCTTGGGCTTGTACTGGGCCAGACGTGGCAAAAAACAACAGCCGCCGCCGGCTGCGCCGGCAAGCGCTCAAGATGGCGCGCCCCAGGACAAATGCGATTAAAAACAAATCCTTGACCTAGGTCGAGGTCTTCAATACATCCCCGCCGCCCCACGAGAGGCCGCCGCCAGCCGCTTTTTTCTGGGAAAAGTTTTTGCTGCGCAACAACATGACAAGCAAAAGGTCTAAAATGCGCGCTTTCTTGGGATGTTCTCCAGGCCGGCAGACGTGAAGCGCGCGCAAACTGAATGAGATGCGTGCCAGCTACGGACCGCGGCGCAAAGCGCCCTGTTTTTATTCGCGCCTCAAGGCCAGCCTCCATGGCGGCGGCGGACCTCGCGTCTGCCCGTGCGTACAGAACTGCGCCCCAACGCGCACCGAGTGACACCGCAAAGGGTTACAGGTGCCCGCGGTCCCGGATTCGCCCACGGCGAACCGGCGGCCTCCCCGCGTCCCGCCCGCCGCGCGTGTCCGAGTTACAGCAACTGAGGACTCAGGTATGCGTTTTCATTTCCCCATCGTAATCATCGACGAGGACTTCCGCTCGGAAAACACCAGCGGCTCCGGCATCCGCGAACTCGCCGCCGCCATGGAGGCGGAAGGCATGAGCGTGATCGGCTACACCAGCTACGGCGATCTGACCTCCTTCGCCCAGCAACAAAGCCGCGCGGCCGGCTTCATCCTGTCGATAGACGACGAGGAATTCCACACCGAAGACGCGGCGCAGGAAGCGCTGGGCAAACTCTACGGCTTCGTCGCGGAAATCCGCCGCCGCAACCCGGACATCCCTGTCTACCTGTACGGCGAAACCCGCACCGCGCGCCATATCCCCAACGATATCCTGCGCGAGCTGCACGGCTTCATCCACATGCACGAGGACACGCCGGAGTTTGTCGCCCGCCACATCATCCGCGAGGCCAAAAGCTATCTGGATAGCCTGGCTCCTCCATTCTTCCGCGCGCTGGTGGACTACGCCCACGACGGCTCTTACTCCTGGCACTGCCCCGGCCACTCTGGCGGCGTCGCCTTCCTGAAGAGCCCAGTGGGCCAAATGTTCCACCAATTCTTCGGCGAAAACATGCTACGCGCCGACGTCTGCAACGCGGTGGACGAACTGGGCCAGTTGCTGGACCACACCGGCCCCATCGCCGCCTCCGAGCGCAACGCCGCGCGCATCTTCAACGCCGACCACCTGTTCTTCGTCACCAACGGCACCTCTACTTCCAACAAGATCGTCTGGCACAGCTGCGTGGCGGCCGGGGACATCGTGCTGGTGGACCGCAACTGCCACAAATCCAATCTGCACGCCATCATGATGACCGGAGCGATTCCAGTGTTCCTGATGCCAACTCGCAACCACTACGGCATCATCGGCCCGATTCCGAAATCCGAATTTCAGCTCGACAATATCAAGAAGAAAATTCAGGCCAATCCCTTCGCCCGCGACGCGCTGGCCAAGAACCCGCAGACCAAGCCGCGTATCCTGACGCTGACTCAGTCCACCTACGACGGCATTCTCTACAATGTCGAGGAGATCAAGCACCTGCTGGACGGCGAGGTCGACACCCTGCACTTCGACGAGGCCTGGCTGCCGCACGCCGGCTTCCATGATTTCTACGGAGACTTCCACGCCATCGGCGAAGGCCGGCCGCGCTGCAAGGACAGCCTGATCTTCTCCACCCAGTCCACGCACAAGCTGCTGGCCGGCATCAGCCAGGCCTCGCAGATTCTGGTGCAAGACCCGGAACAACGTCAGCTGGACATCGCCTGGTTCAACGAGGCCTATCTGATGCACACCTCCACCAGCCCGCAATACTCCATCATCGCCAGTTGCGATGTGGCGGCGGCGATGATGGAACAGCCGGGCGGACAGGCGTTGGTGGAAGAATCGCTGGTGGAGGCGCTGGACTTCCGCCGCGCCATGCGCAAAGTGGACGAAGAATACGGCCGCGACTGGTGGTTCAGCGTCTGGGGACCGGACGACCTGTCCGACGACGGCATCTGCGACCCGGCCGAGTGGCAACTGCGGCCGGATGAGCGCTGGCACGGCTTCGCCGGCATCGAGGACAGCTTCAATATGCTAGACCCGATCAAGGCCACGGTACTGACGCCGGGCCTGGATGTGGACGGCAGCTTCGAAGAGATGGGCATTCCCGCCGCCATCGTCACCAAGTATCTGACCGAGCACGGCGTGGTGGTGGAAAAAACCGGCTTGTACAGCTTCTTCATCATGTTCACCATCGGCATCACCAAAGGCCGCTGGAATACGCTGATCTCCCTACTGCAGCAGTTCAAGGACGACTTCGACAAGAACCAGCCGATGTGGCGGGTCATGCCGGAGTTCATCGCCAAATACCCGCAATACGAGCGCGTCGGCCTGCGCGATCTGTGCCAGCGCGTCCACCTGCTCTACAGCAAGCACGATGTGGCGCGCATCACCACCGAGATCTACCTGTCGGAAATGGAGCCGGCCATGCGCCCTGCCGATGCCTTCGCCAAGATGGCCCACCGCGAGATCGAACGCGTGCCGGTGGAACAGTTGGAGGGCCGCGTCACCGCGGTGCTGCTGACACCCTATCCGCCGGGCATCCCCTTGCTGATTCCCGGCGAGCGTTTCAACAAAACCATCGTTGACTACTTGCGCTTCGCTCAGGACTTCAACCGCGAGCTGCCCGGTTTCGAGACCGATGTGCATGGGTTGGTGGCGACGGACCTTAACGGCCGCAAGGTCTACTGTGTCGACTGCGTGAAATGAGGCACGGCGGCGGTGCTCCGCCAGCGCGCCGCCGCCACAATTTCTACACAATAATCTTTAACACACCAGGCTGGCGCGCTCGCGGCAGCGTGCGATAATCGCCGTCATGATGTCATTGGACCGCCGTTACGCCCTCATCGCCTGGCTCTTGCTCAGCCTGGCCGGCTGCCTATGGCTGGGCTGGCGCCAGTTTGGCGAATTGGAGCAGCGCTTCCGCCAGGAATCCTTTATCGCCCTGCGTCTGCTAAGCCAGAAAGCCTCGCAACACGACGCGGTGCTGGCCACCTTGGCCGCCTCGGAACAAAGCCGTTTGCCGGCCGACATGCTCAAGCGCCTGCAAACCGCCATGCCTCAGCTCAGCGCGGTGGGTTACTGGCGGCAACAACAATGGCATGGCGACCCCGGCGGTCTCCGCCCGCCGCTGGCCTTGTTATGGCAGGCCCAGCAACAAGACCAGACCGTCCTCGGCTTCGACGCTCAACAGCGCTACTGGCTGCAAAGTCCCGACGGCTGGGCGCTGCTGATCGACCCGCTGCGCATGCTGGTCCAAGCCGAACTGCCCGAACCGCTGGAAAACATCTCCCTGCAATTGCGCGGCCACCGTATCGAATTGCTGCAACGCAAGGCCGGCGCGCCGGTCAATGACTGGGACCTGAGCCTGGACCGCAAACTGCCCAGCGCCAGCCAGCCCTTCCGTCTATCCAGCCGCACAGCCTTGAGTTGGAACAGTTTGCCCTGGATGGAAATCCTGCTATGGAACGCGCTGCTCGCAGCCGTTGCCGTCGCCTTGTACGCCAGACATCGCCAACGCGCCTCTCAACAGCGCCAGCAGCAGCAGGACCGGCTGGCCGCTCAAGCCCGGCTCAACACCCTGAATGAAATGATGGCCGGGCTGGCGCAGGAGTTGAACCCGCCGCTCACCGCCATCATCGCCAACACCCGCCAGCTGGAGCGGACGCTGGACGAACCCTCTCAGCGCGAAACCGTGCGCGACACGCTGCTGGCCACCGGCGCGCAAGCGCGTCGCGCCGCCGCCTTGATCAGTCGGCTCAGCCGCCTGCTGGCCCATCCCAAAGCCACTGAAACCACGCCGCTGGACCCAGACGCCCTGGTGAATTCCCTGCTGTTCCTACGTCAGGCCGAACTGGCCAACCAAAACATCACCCTGGAATGGCATAACTTAAGCCCAGACGAATGGCCCCGCGCGGAACGCACCGCGCTGGAACAGATCCTGCACAATCTGGTGCAAAACGCCTGCGACGCGCTACAAGAACAAGGCGGCCGCATCGTGATCAGCGGCGAAAGCGACGGACACAACTATCGCTTCAAGGTCATAGACAACGGCCCAGGGATTCCCGACGCCATCCTGCCCAAGATCTTCCTCCCCTTCTTCACCACTCGCTCCCGCGGCATGGGCCTGGGTTTACCGCTATGCGAAACCCTGGCTCGGGCACAAGGCGGCAAGCTGCACGTGCAAAACGCCGCCAACGGCGGCGTCATCGCCCAGCTGATATTGCCCTGGGCCAAACGCGGCGCCTAGAGCGGCTGACAAGCCCCTGATGCCGCGTTGCGCCGACTTGCCGTTACAAGTACTGCCTGCGTCGGTGCGCCTTGCCTCAGAACCTGTTTACGATCTGCTGCGCATCGGCGATACAGCGTTGAAAACCGCGTCGAAATGCTCATGTACCGTGTGTACACTCCGCTTTCTCAGCTGTTTTCGCCTTGTTTCACCTTAGCTCGCGAGATCGTAAGCACGTTCTCAGGCGTGAAACTGATTTTTGTCAGTCGCCCGTAACGCCTCAGTCCTTGCTCGCCAGCGCCAGCCGCAAAGCCAGCCCGCCAAACACAGACGCCAGCAGCCATTGCGGCAGCCGGCTGCTTCCCAGTTTGTCGCCAAGCGCGCGCCCGAAACGGCTGGCCGCCAAGATGATCGCGCCGTTGATCAGCAGGCCGATCGCGTTCAGCACAGTTGCCAACACCATGATCTGCAGGGAAACCGGCCCAGCTGACGGGTGAACGAATTGGGGGAACAAAGCCAACACGAAAAGCGCCATCTTGGGGTTGAGCAAGTTGGTAATCAGACCTTGGGCCACGATGCGCGGCATCGACTGCGCGCCCGCCGCTCCGGGGACGCTCAACACACTGCCGCTACGCAGCGTGGTCCAAGCGAGGTAGAACAGGTAGGCGGCGCCGGCGATGCGCACCGCATCGTAGGCCATCGGCGCATGCGCGAACAACTGCGCCAAGCCGAAGGCCGCCGCCAGAGCATGGCAGTAAGTCCCCATCTGAATACCCGCCAAGGTGGCGAAACCGGCCTTGCAACCCTGGCTGGCGCTGCGGCTGGCGATCAGCAGCATATCCGGGCCCGGCGTCGCCGCGAGCGCAACGCAGGCGAGGCTGAACAACAATAGCGTAGACAAATCAGGCATGGCGGACATTCCGAATAGATACAAATTGCCATAATACAAGCCAGCCCGACGGAATCAAAGCCTCAATCCAGCGCCGCGCCGCGTTCCCGCAGCAAAGCTCGCAGCACCGAACGGTGGCAGCGCGCCTCGTCCTGACAGTAACAGCCGATGGAAAAGTGGCTGCCGTGCGACAGCGCCGCCAGCAAATCCAGCTCGCGGCTTTGCGCCGGCGCCTTCATCTCCGCGCGATACGCCCGCTCGAAAGCCTGCCATTCAGCGGGACCCTGCGCGGCCTGCGCCTGTTTTACCAGCTCCGCGCTAGGCGCCAGGTTGGGAAACCACACGTCGTACCAATCACCGCTGGCAAACGCCTCCTTGGGTACACCGCGCGGCGGCCTCCGCACCGTACCGATGCGCGTGCCCTCCTGCGGGTGACGCGGACTGCCCAATTGCACGACGCGTATCGTCATAGCTCGCTCTCCGAAACAGCGCAGCCGGTGCGCCGCGCGGAACAACATTGTCATCGATGACGAACCCTGCGTAGACTAAGGGCCTGCCCCCAACCAGAACAATCCTCATGCAACACTATCCGCTTTATCTACTGATGGCGGCGGCCACCGTGCTCAGCCCCGGCCCCGGCATTTTAATGACCCTGACCAATTCTCTGCGCTTCGGCCTGCGCGGCACCATGGGCGGCATTCTCGGCACTGCCTGCGGCTCCTTCATCGTCGCCGGCGTGTCGGCTACCAGCCTGGGCCTATTGCTGGCGGCCTCGGCGCTAGCCTTCACCGTGATGAAATGGATAGGCGCCGCTTATCTGTTTTATCTGGGCGTCAAACTACTGCGCGCGCCGGCTTTCCGCTTCGATGAGATTCAAACCCAGCCGCGCGGTTTTGCCCGACGCTTTGGAGAAGGCATGGCGGTACAGCTGACCAACCCCAAGTCCATCTTCTTCTTTCTATCCATTTTCCCGCAGTTCATCGACACTCAAGGCGCTTACGCGCCGCAATTTCTGCTGCTGGTCGGCACTTTCAGCAGCCTGATCATCCTGATTCACACCGTGTACGCGTTGACCGCCCAGCGCGCGCGGCGCTGGCTGGCCAGCGAGCGTGGAGGCAAATGGGTGAACAAGGCCGGCGGCATGACATTTCTGCTATTCGGCGCTCTGCTCGCCAACGCCAACAAGTAAAAACGCCATGAATCTGCAATTGGAGTCTCCGCGGCAACACGATGTGTTAGAGCTAATCCGCCAACTGGACGAATATCAGGCCGCCCTCTACCCGGCGGAAAGCAACCACTTGATGGACCCCTCGGCACTGGAGCGGCCCCAGGTTCGCTTCATTGTTGCTCGCGACGAGAAGGGCGCCGCCGCCGGCTGTGCCGCACTGGTGCGGCATGAGGATTACGGCGAGATCAAACGCATGTTCGTGGCGCCGTCCCAACGCGGCAAGGGGGTAGCGCAGGCGCTACTGGGGCGCTTGGAGGAAGAAGCCCGCGCCGCCGGCCTACCCGCGCTGAAACTGGAAACCGGCGTGTCCCAGCCAGAAGCCATCGGCCTGTACCAACGCGCCGGCTTCAGCCCCTGCCTTCCATTCGGCGCCTACGCCCCCGATCCGCTCAGCCTGTTCATGAGCAAAGCCTTGTAGGTCTGTTGGAGCGTAACGGCTACCAGCCGTTCTCCAATACCAGGTGGCCGGGCGCGCTTTGCCGGCTCATCCGGTAGCCCATCTTCATCAATTGCCTATGGGTGTCCTCCACCATGGCCGGGTTGCCACAGATCATGAAACGCGAGTCTTCCGGCGACATCGACAGCCCAGCCGCCCGCTCCAAACGTCCATTGGCCAGCAAGGCCGGTATACGCTCGTCCAACAGGCCTTCCGGCGCGTCGCGCGTCAGGATGGGCAGGTATTGCAGTTTATGGCCGTGCTCTTCCCACAACGGATGCTCGCATAAAGCAGCGATGAAATCCTGGTAGCTGAGCTCCTCGGCGCGTCGCACGCAGTGCGCCAGCACGATGTGCTCGAAACGCCGCCACTGCCCCGGATCCTGCAGAATCGACAAATACGGCGCCAAGCCGGTACCAGTAGCCAGCAGCCACAGATCCTTACCCGCCGGCAGCCGGTCCGCCAAGAAGAAGCCCATCGCCTTCTTGTCCAACATCACTTCTGCGCCCACTTGCAACTGCGCCAGGCGCGAACTGAACTGGCCTTCCGGCACCACGATGGAATAGAACTCCAGATACTCGTCGGTCACCGCCGAACACATCGAGTACGCCCGCCAAACTTGGCCGCCATGATCGCCCAGCGGCAGGCCCAAGCGCGCAAACTGCCCTGGCTCAAAACGATAGGCGTCCGGCCGCCGCAAGCGGAAGCTGAGCAGATTGTCCGCCCAGCGCCGCAACCATAAAATGGGTTGAACCGTGTATTTCTCTTCGATCGCTGTATCCATTGCTCGCCAATACCCAAGTAAATCACTCAAGTATTGTCCTCCAGATCGGCTACGGCTTCAAGCCGGCGTCACAGAGGCACTCAACGATAGGCGGCCAGCCATTCCTCATGCAGCGTGGCGACTAGTTGCCCCGCCGGCAGTTCCCGGCCGGCGGCCACGTTTTCGCCAGCCCACAAGGATAGAAAATCAGACAGTTCTGCCTTGGCCGCCGCGGCTCGCAAGGGCCCGGTCAAGGCGTTCATCACAGGATAAGCCGGCACCAGATCTTCCTTGTCGGCCATCAATTCCATATAACGGTTGCTCAGGCCGCGCGCGTGGCGCCCGGAAAACGCGCGGGTCAAACGGGTGCCGCCGGGCGCGGCCTTGGCCAGCTCGCTTTTCCACAAGGCGGAAATGCCGGACTCCGGACAACGCAAGAACGCGGTGCCCAACTGGCACGCCTGGGCGCCGTGACGCATCGCGGCGGCGATGTCGCGCCCATGCATGATGCCGCCGGCGGCGATCACCGGCAGCGGTTGGTTCTGCGCCAATTCGTAAACCAGCGACAGCGTCGGCCGCAGGCTGTCCTGCGGCCGGCCTATGAAAGTGCCGCGATGGCCACCCGCTTCTCGGCCCTGCGCGCAGATCGCGTCAGCGCCCAGTTCGGCCCAGGCCAACCCTTCCGCCATATTGGTGGCGGTGCCAATCACGTCTATCTTGGCCTGCTTCAACAATTTGAGCTGATTGCGGTTGAGGATGCCGAAGGTGAAGCTGGCCGCCGCCGGCTTAGCCTCCAGCAACGCTTCGAACTGACGTGCGAACGGCTCACAGAAGCGCTCCGGGATTTGCGGCGCCGGCAGTCCCAGCTCACGGTGCAGCGGCGCCAGCCATTCCAGCGCCTGTTCCAAGGCCTCCCTGCCGGGAACGGGATCCTCCTGCACAAATAGATTGATGCCGAAAGGCTTGTCCGTGAGGCGACGCACCGCGGTGGCTTCGCTGAGCAGGCGTTCCGGCGGCAGCAGCGCCGCCGCCAGGAAACCCAGGCCGCCGGCCTGGCTGACCGAGGCCACCAAGGTAGGGGTAGTGGCGCCGCCCGCCATCGGCGCCTGAATCAAAGGGGTGTGCAACTGCCAGCGACGACACAAAGCGGAAGCCATATTTATCCTCAGATTACGCCCGCGCGGGCGTCGGTTGAAAGACTGCGCTATCAGACGCGCTCTTCAATCAGTCCGCCAAAGCCTGCTCCAGATCAGCCAGGATGTCCTCGATGTCTTCTATGCCTATCGACAGTCTCACCCCCCCTTCGCGGATCCCCAACCGGGCCTTCTGCTCGGGCGGCATGCCGCCGTGCGACATCGTATAACTGTGATTGATCAACGACTCGACTCCACCCAGCGACTCCGCCAACGCGAACAAGCGCAGCCGCTCCGCCAATCTGCTGGCCGCCTCGCGGCTATCGTCCTTAAGCCAGATGCTGACGATGCCGCCGAAGCGACGCATCTGTCGGCGGGCCAAACCATGCCCCGGATGCTCAGGCAGCCCTGGGAAGAACACCCGCTCCACCTTGGGGTGCGATTGCAGGTAATTCGCCACCCGCTCCGCGTTATCGCAATGGCGATCCATACGCAGATGCAGGGTCTTGATGCCGCGCAGGGTCAGGAAGCAATCCTGAGGTCCCGGCACCGCGCCGGCCGCGTTCTGGATGAATTTGATTTCGCGATGCAAGGCATCGTCGTTGACCGCAGCCAGGCCCAGCAAAACGTCGGAGTGACCGGCCAGATACTTGGTGGCGGAATGCACAACGATGTCGGCGCCCAAATCGAGCGGATTCTGTAAATAAGGCGTGGCGAAAGTGCTGTCCACCGCCACTCGCGAGCCATGAGCATGCGCGATCTTGGACAACTCCGCGATGTCCACCATGCCCAACAACGGATTAGTGGGCGACTCCAGCCACAGCAGCTTGGTCCGCGTGCTTATTAGCGCAGACAGGCTCCGACTATCGCTCAAATCCGCGAAAGTGACTTTGACGCCAGCCGGCTCCATCACCTTGCTCAGCAAGCGGTAAGCGCCGCCATAAAGATCCGCCACCGCGATCACCTCGTCGCCCGGCTTCAGGCAAGCGCGCAGCACCGCGTCTATGGCCGCCATGCCGCTGGCAAAGGCCAGGCCGTGGCGGGCGTTTTCCAGGCTGGCCAGGCAAGCCTCCAGCGCCGCCCGCGTGGGATTGCCGGTGCGGGCATAAACAAAGGGCATGGCTTCTCCGACATGCCCGTATTCGAACACCGAAGTCTGGTACACCGGCGGCATCACTGCCTTGCCATGATCTGCGTTGTCATAGCCGGCATGAATGGATCTGGTTGCAAATTTCACGGGTTTTCCTCAAAAAATCATTTACTTGCCTACATTGTCCGACAAACAGACCGCAATCAAGCTCCTAGCGCGCCGCGTCCATGACTCTTTCATCATTTTTCGAAAACTTCAAGGAAACCACCACAAAAATGGCGGCAACTCCCTTGATCTTGACTAAATTTTTAGCAGCTTTGGCTTTACATCCACGCGCTTTAGGACTATTTTGCAGCGTTTCGCATTCAAACAATTGTACGAATGAAGCTAGAACGCGTATTTGACATCCTGCCCCGCCAACTCGAACGCCACCCACGCACTGACTGCCTCGCCGCGAAGTCCGGCAAGGAATGGCGCAGGCTGTCCACCGAGGAAGTTGCGGACAGCGTCAACCGCTTCAGTCTGGGTCTCTTGGAGTTGGGCATCGCCAGCGGCGACAAAGTCGCCATCGCCGCCGATAACTCCATCGAATGGGTGCTAGCCGATCTGGCGTTGCAACAAATCGGCGCCGTCAGCGTGCCGCTCTATCCCACCATGACCCTTGATGATGCACGCTATATCCTGACTCATGCCGAGGTCAAGCTCGCTTTCGTCGGCAATGCCGCATTGCAACGCAAATTGCATGAGGCGCTGGGCAAATTCAGCTGTCCGATCTATGGTCTGGCACAGATCGAAGGCTGCCCATCCTGGACCGAGATCCTGGCCCTTGCCAATCCGGAGCGGCAAGCCGAGCTGGAGCGCCGCCGTGACGCAATCCAACCGGACGATGTCTACACCATCATTTATACCTCCGGGACCACTGGACGCTCCAAAGGCGTGATGCTGTCGCACCGCAACGTGCTCAGCACCGTCATCGCCACCGCGGAGTTCACTCGTCTGCCGCACGGAGAGTGTCGCGCGCTGAGCTTTTTGCCGCTGTCGCACATCTTCGAGCGCGCCGGGGTGTTCTACTATATGTACAGCAGCGCCGGGATCTATTTCTCCAGCGTGGAATGCCTGTCCTCCGCCCTTGCCGACATTCGTCCGCATACTTTCAGCGCAGTGCCTCGCGTGCTGGAAAAAGTGCACGACAAGCTTGTGGGCAAGGCGCGAGAATTCAGCGGCCTCAAACGTCGCCTATATCTGTGGGCGGTGGAACGGGCCGAGCGCTTCGACCCCAATGCGCGGCGCTCCCCCCTGGAAGCCGCCAAGCACGCGCTGGCCGACAAGCTGGTTTACCGCAAATGGCGGGCGGCCATGGGCGGCGAACTCAAATGGATCAATATCGGATCCGCCGCGCTGCAGCCGCGCCTGGCGCGCCTGTTCTGGGCCTGCGGCGTTTCTGTGGCGGAAGGTTACGGCATGACCGAGTCCGCCCCGGTGATCTCCGCTAACCCATTCAATGCCCGGGACACCCGGATCGGCAGCGTGGGCCTGCCCCTGCCCGGCGTGGAAGTGCGCCTGGCCGACGATGGCGAAATCCTGGTGCGCGGCGACAATGTCATGCTCGGCTATTACAAGGAACCCGAACTCACCGCCGAAGCGCTGAAAAACGGCTGGCTGCACACGGGCGACATCGGCGTGCTGGAACATGGCTACCTGCGCATCACCGATCGCAAAAAAGAAATGTTCAAGACCAGCAACGGCAAATACATTGCGCCGCAAGCGCTGGAGAACAAACTGAAGGAATCCGCCTTTATCGATCAGATCATGGTAGTGGGCGATGGTCAGAAATACGCGGCGGCGCTGATTGTCCCGCTCTTCGAGAAACTGAAGGAGTGGTGCGCCGAGCACGGCATCGCCTACACCACCGACAGCGAGATGAGCAGCCACCCCAAGATCGTCGAGTTGATAGACCGCGAGATCAAACGCTTCAACCGCTACTTCGGCAACTGGGAACACATCAAGAAATTCACGCTGATCGACAAGCCCTGGTGCGTTGACGCCGGCGAATTGGCGCCCACGCTGAAGCTGCGCCGCAAGGTCATTGCCGAACGCTGCCGCGCAATGATAGAAAGCCTCTACGCCCCGGCCTGAGCGCTACGCGAAAAGCCCCGCAACGCGGGGTTTTTTATTGCGAGACGGTCAGCGCTTATGTGCGAACTCCAAGCGCCGCTCCACATAGCGCTGCACTCGCTCGAAGCTGGCGCTCAACACCCAGTAGATCCCCGCCGCAGCCAGATACAGCGGCAAGGGCTGGAAAGTCTGGGCAATCACTTCCTTGGTCGCCAGCATCAGCTCGGTCACCGTGATCACCGACACCAGCGAAGTGTCCTTGATCAGGCTGATCAGCGAATTGGACAAGCTGGGCACCGACAAGCGCAACGCCTGCGGGACGATGATGTGACACATGGTCTGCCACCAGCTCAAGCCCAAGGACAAGCCGGCGTCCCACTGTCCCCGGTGCACGCCGGCAATGCCGCCGCGCAGGCTTTCCGACAAGTAGGCGGCCACGTTCAGGGTCAAGGCCAGAATGCCCGCCGTCACCGGCCCCAATTCAATCCCCACGCCGGGCAGACCGTAATAAATGACGAAAATCTGCACCAAGAGCGGGGTGCCGCGCATTGCGCTGACATAGAAAGCCGCCGCCTGCGCCAGCAAAGGCACCCTGGCTACGCGCAGGAAGGCCACAATAAAGCCCAGCGCCAGCCCCAGCACCATCGCGACCACAGCGAACATCAAGGTATAGCCCGCGCCTTGCAATAACACCGGCAGCGCCGATTCGAACAGGACAATCCAGTCAGTCATTCACGTTTTTCCAAAAACCGACGCCCCCGCGCAAGCAGGGGCGTCTTGCCCTATTCACTCAAAAAGGAGCGCCGCTTATTTCTTGGCCGCCGGCACTTTCGACACGTCGATGCCGAACCACTTGACTGAGATCTTCTTGAAGCTGCCGTCGGTCTTCATATCGCCCAGAGCTTTGTCAATCGCCACCTTGAACTGCGGATTGTTCTTGGCGAACGGGATAGCCATCGTTGCCACGTCGCCCACCGGGGCGCCGGCCTTCAACGGCAGCTTCGCCTGCTTGATGGCAAAGGGAATCAGTAAACTGTCGTTCAGCGCCGCGTCCACACGGCCGCTGGCCAGATCCTGCAGATATTCAGGCGCGCCGGGATACGTTTTCACCTCGATGCCGGGCACGGCCTTGGCCATATCGGCGTAATTGCTGCCCTGTCCCACGCCCAACTTCTTGCCTTTCAGATCCGCCAGGCTCTTGAATACTCGGGCCTCGTTCTTGCGCACAATCAATTGCGCGCTGGAGTAAGTATAAGGCTGGGAAAAGTCGAACACTTCCTTGCGCTTGTCGGTTACGCCCACCTGGTTAACCACGATGTCGAACTTGCCGGCCTGCAAGCCCGCCAGCAGACCGCTCCACTCCGCGGTGGTGAACTCCGGCTTTACTTTCAGGCGCTTGGCGATTTCGGTGGCAATCTCGACATCAAAACCAGTCAATTGCTGCTTGGCGTCCTTGAAGTTGAACGGCGGATACGTGCCTTCCAAAGCGATTTTCAAACTGCCGCGCTGCTTGACCGTATCCAGCAAGTCCGCCGCAAACGCTTGGCCAGCCAAGCCTGCCACTACAAGAACCGTCATCAGCTTGCGCATATCAATATAACCTTTTGGAATTTTGAATTCATAATGTGCAAAAATTCAGAATATCATTGCACACAGCCACTGACAAGTTCCAGATAGAACAAAGGCCGCTAGAGCGGCCTTATCATCAAGCAAGCTGTTGCAGCCGCCTCAGCGAAGAGCTAAGCACATTGCGTCCTATGCCAATCAATATCGCTAAGCCCAATCCCAACAAACCAGCCAACGCCACTACTAACGCACGCCTCGGGCCCGCCTTTTCCAAAGGGGGACTGGCCGGCAATACCACTTGCACTTCTTGCGACACTAATGCCTTGCCCACCAAAGCCTGTTTTTGCAACTCCTCCAGGGCCGCCCGATAGAAGAAAAAATTCCTCAACATCGCCAACTGCTGCGAAGAGATCGACTTGGCCTGCGGATTCGACCGTTCCAGTTCCGCTCGCAATTGCAGCAAAGACGATTGCAGCGGACTACTCCCCTCCATCTGCTGCGTATTCATTTGCACTTCAAGCCGGGCAAATCCATCGACGATCCGCGCCAACTCACTGTTCAACAACGCCTCTCCGCCGCCCTGCTGGTTCAACTGACGTTGTGCCACAGACAGTTGTTGCTGTGTCGCCTTGATCTTTTCTTGCAGTACCAGATACTTTTTACTTTGCTCAGTGACATGCAGATCCAAAATTCTCTGCCTGGCCTGCTCCACCAGATAATTAGCCAGCTTTGCAGCGAATAAGGCATCCCCATCACTGACCGAGACCTCAAGCAAGCCATCCTTGCCCGCACCCACCTTCAGATTATCCAACAAATTCAACTTAGTCTTATCTGCAGAGCTTAGTTCATAATGCTTGGCCAATTCAAAATCAGTAACGACGCGGTCCAGCATCGCACTATCCTTCAACACACTTGCGCCACCCTGGGGGCCAAGCGGTGCCGGCACCAATAGCAAGGAAGTCGCCGTATAACGGGGTGGCATATTCATCACAATGACAACCGCCAATATCACCGCGACCACAGGCAACATCACCATCAAGCGCCAATGCTTTCTACAGAACAAAATAATATCGACCAAGCTGATCTCATCTGAAACTTCGCGCTGCTGTTCCAACTGTCATTTTCCTTTTGCCGATTTTTGTCCATGAATGATGCGCCATCCCTACTCATTTTACTTACAAAAAAAAGGCATGCGCCAGAGCCACATGCCTTTTCTTCAGTTAATTATTATTATGATTAAACATTAAATAAGAAGTTCATCACATCGCCGTCTTGCACCACATAATCCTTGCCTTCGGCCCGCATCTTGCCGGCCTCCTTGGCCTTGGCCTCGCCGCCCAGCGCAATGAAGTCAGTATAGGCAATGGTCTGCGCACGGATGAAGCCGCGCTCGAAATCGGTGTGAATCACGCCGGCCGCCTGCGGCGCGGTGTCGCCGATGTGAATGGTCCAAGCGCGCACTTCCTTAACGCCGGCGGTAAAGTACGTTTGCAGGCCCAACAGCTTGTAGCCGGCGCGAATCAGGCGATCCAGACCCGGCTCTTCCAAGCCCAAGGTTTCCAGGAACTCGGCCTTGTCGGCATCCTCCAGCTCCGCGATTTCGGACTCGATCGCCGCGCATAGCGCCACTACCGGCGCGCCTTCTTTATCCGCCAGCTGCTGCACTCGCTCCAGCAACGGATTGTTGCTGAAGCCGTCTTCCGCCACATTGGCCACATACATCGCCGGCTTGATCGTCAGCAGACACAACGGCTTGACCAAGACCCTCTCCTCCGGGCTCAGGTCCAGCGAGCGCGCCGGCAAGCCTTGATCCAGATGCGGCACCAGCTTTTCCAGCACCGCGATCAAGGCGCGCGCATCCTTGTCGCCGGATTTCGCCTTCTTGCCCTCGCGGTTCATCGCCTTTTCCACCGCGGACAGATCGGCCAACGCCAGCTCAGTGCCTATGGTTTCGATATCGGCGATAGGATCCACCTTGCCGGCGACGTGAACGATATTCTCATCCTCGAAGCAGCGCACCACGTTGACGATGGCGTCGGTCTCGCGGATATTGGCCAGAAACTGGTTGCCCAGGCCTTCGCCCTTGGAGGCGCCCGCCACCAAGCCGGCGATGTCGACGAATTCGACGATGGCCGGCTGGATGCGTTGCGGATTGATGATCTTGGCCAGCTCGGCCAGACGCTGGTCCGGTACTTCCACGATGCCGACATTGGGCTCGATGGTGCAGAACGGATAGTTGGCGGCCTCGATGCCAGCCTTGGTCAGCGCATTGAACAGGGTGGACTTGCCCACATTGGGCAGGCCGACGATACCGCATTTCAGACTCATGTCCGCATTCCTTCGAATTCTTGAAAAATCTTGTTCTGCCGCAGCATAGCCGCAAGCCGGCGGTTTGCCCAGCCGCTCATTTGGCCGCGGTGTGCAATTCCTTCATCGCCGCCGCCATCTTGCCTCCGATGGCCGCAGGCAATTGTCGTAAAGCCTGTTCGATCGCCTCGTCCAGCCCCTGCTGTTCCTCGGCGCGCGGCTTTTTCAACACGAAATTGGCGACTTCGTTGCGGTCTCCCGGATGGCCGATGCCCAAACGCAAGCGCCAGAAAGCCGGCGAGCCCAAGCGGGCCGCGATGTCCTTCAAGCCATTGTGGCCGCCATGGCCGCCGCCCTGCTTGAAGCGGGCCGCGCCCGGAGGCAGATCCAGTTCGTCGTGCACGACGAGAATCTGATCCGGCAGAATCTTGTAAAAATGAGCCAGCGCCAACACCGCCTGCCCGGACAGATTCATATAGGTCATCGGTTTGAGCAGCCAGACGTCCTGTCCCTCGATATCCACGCGGGCGATATCGCCGTGAAACTTGCCGTCCGTGCGCCAATTTCCCTTATAGCGCCAGCACAACTCATCCAACAGCCAGAAACCGGCGTTATGGCGCGTTCTATCGTATTCAGGGCCGGGGTTGCCCAAGCCCACTATCAGGCGAATGCCGGACATATTCTCTTGTTCCAAATGAAAAAGCTCGTTGCGGGCCGACGGCTAGCAACGAGCTTTTCAACCGTTACCGTCAGACGGCACGGCAGCTAGATTACACGCGAGCGAAGTCGATGTGCATTACTTGCTGTTTGTACGGGTGCATTTGGAACGCAGCCACTTTAACTTGTTCTTTCTGGCCGTCGATCACCAGATCCAGAACGGAAGTGTGGAACGCTTCGTTCTTCAGCGCGTAGTACATGGTGTTGTGGTCCAGAACGATGGATACGGCTTCTTTGGAAGCGCCGTAAACAACGGCCGGAACCTGGCCGGCGTGACGCAGGCGGCGGCTCGCACTCGTACCCGACTCTTCACGCTTGCTGGCGGTATATTCAAAAGACATGGCAAAACTCCAGTTTCAGATTAAAAGCACCCGGCCCGCCGCGACCAGCGGGCCCGATGTTCACGGCAGGCAGGCGCCCGCCGCAACCAGTTCCTCATTGAAGAGGTAAGACACCGATTCTTCGTTGTTGATCCGGCGCAGCGTCTCGGCCAGCAGGCCGGCGATGGAGGCCACCCGGATGTTCGGGCAGGCTTTGGCCTCGGCGGTCAACGGGATGGTGTCGGTCACCACCACCATATCGATGTCGGAATTCTTGATGCGATCAATCGCCTGACCGGAGAAGATCGGGTGAGTCGCATAAGCCAGCACGCGCTGGGCGCCGCGCTCCTTGAGAGCGCTGGCCGCCTTGCACAGGGTGTTGGCGGTGTCGATCATGTCGTCGACGATCAGGCAAGTGCGGCCGGACACGTCGCCGATGATATTCATCACCTCGGCCACATTGGCTTTGGGGCGACGCTTGTCGATGATGGCCAAGTCGGTGTTCAAGGCCTTGGCCATCGCGCGGGCGCGCACCACGCCGCCCACGTCGGGGCTGACCACGATCAGGTCTTCGATGCGCTGGGAGCGGATGTCCTTCAGCAACACCGGCGTCGCGTAAACGTTGTCCACCGGGATATCGAAGAAGCCCTGAATCTGGTCGGCGTGCAGGTCCACGGTCAGCACGCGGTCGATGCCGGCACTGGTCAGCATATTGGCCACCAGCTTGGCGGAGATCGGTACGCGAGCGGAACGCGGACGGCGGTCCTGGCGCGCATAGCCGAAGTACGGGATCGCCGCGGTAATACGACCGGCCGAAGCGCGTTTCAGCGCATCGGCCATAGTCAGGATTTCCATCAGATTGTCATTGGTCGGCGCACAGGTCGACTGCAGAATGAACACGTCGCGTCCACGGACGTTTTCCAGCAGCTCCACCGCCACTTCGCCGTCGCTGAACTTGCCGACGTCGGCGCGTCCCAACGAGATATCCAGATGTTTGACTACGTTTTGGGCCAGTTCCGGGTTCGCAGTCCCGGTGAATACCATCAAACTGTCGTATGCCGCCATGATTCGTGTGCCTTAGCTAGATAAAGAAAAAGCGTGTAAGGGATTCTTACACGCTTTTTTCATGCTCTCTCTTTATTGAGAGAAAGTCTTGGCTGGGGAGGTAGGGATCGAACCTACGAATGCCGGAATCAAAATCCGGTGCCTTACCACTTGGCGACTCCCCAGTAACCTTTATTCAGCGCTGTCGATCAAGGGATGGACATCGAGTCCTTTTGCTAAAAATCCCTTATATTTTATCGACACCGCCTGATAAACTTTATCGGCTTCGTCTTTAGACTGGCACTCCAGAAACACACAGGAACCGGAACCAGTCATCAGCGGCGAACCATATTTTCTTAATTCGGTCAGCACTTCATTCACCGCTGGGTACATATTCGAAACAACGTTTTGCAGATCGTTTCGTCGTTGCTGCGTTGTTTCGAGGATTCGCATTATGCCGACGCCCCCTACCTCTGTCAACACCTCTTGCGAGAAATTTTGAAATATTTTGCTGGTGGGCACATGCACCTGAGGGTGAATTACCACATACCATGCCGGCTTCAATTTGATTTCATTCAGTTTTTCGCCAACGCCGGTAGCCAGCGCGCTGCGACCAAAAATAAACACCGGAACGTCCGCGCCCAGCTTCAAGCCCAGCTCCTGCAACACCGCCCGCGGCAGATTCAGTCCCCACATGCGGTTAAGGGCCAGCAAAACGGTGGCGGCGTCGGAGCTGCCGCCGCCCAAACCGCCGCCCATCGGTATCTTTTTATCCAGGCGAATGGACACGCCCAGCCCGCACGCAGTATGGGCTTGCAATAGACGCGCCGCGCGCACGGTCAGGTCCTGCTCCGGATCCACGCCGGCAATCGGCGTCTCCAGCACGACACGGTCGTCGTCGCGCAGGGCCAACGACACGGTGTCGCTGAAGTCGACAAAACGGAACACCGTCTCAAGCAAATGATAGCCGTCCGGACGCTTGCCGACGACGTGCAACAAGAGGTTGAGTTTGGCCGGAGCCGGGAAGTCTTGGAATACGGGAGAACTCATCAACAGAACACCATGGCAATCATTGAAATAACACGTATGTGGCGATGCGGTCAGCGCCAATCGCGGGCCACCACTCTTACCGTCAATCCATCTCGGACCAGGTCCACGCGCTTGGGGTAGCGCTCGCCGGACTCAGCCTCGCGCACGAAGCGGATACGCCACCCCTGCTGCAAAAGCTCACCGTCGGGACGGATCTCTTTAGCCTCGCCCGGCACCGGCATGCCGCGGATCCACCAGGCCAAACCGGACAGAGGCAGCGGCCACCCCAGGGTTTTCTCGGTCAGACTTTCCACATCTGGCGCCTGCCAGGCCTTGCCGTCCGCCAGCAAGGTGACGCCGCCTGCGTCCCGGATCACTTCGGCCACGGTATTGCCCAACGGTGAATTGATCGCCAGCTGGTCGCGCTCGGGCTGGTGCCGCCAATCGAAGTTGGCGACATGCCCCTTGCCGTCCAGATTGATAGACAAGCGCCCACTGACCGCGAACGGTTGGTCCGCGGACTGCGTCGCGGAGGGCATGAACACCGCATCCCTCGTCGCGCAGCCTGTCACAACAAGAGACAAAGCCAGAATCAGACCGCCCCACCTCATCAATGCGCCCCCAGACGGCGCATGGTATCGCGCAGCACGTCATGTTCCGGGCTAGCCTCCAGCGCCTTGTTCCACACCGCCAGCGCCTCCTCTTTCTTGCCCAGCTTCCATAGCACTTCGCCCAGATGGGCCGCCAGCTCCGCGTCCGGCAACAAGGCGTAGGCCTTCTGCAGCGTTTTCAAAGCCGCGTCCAGGCGACCCAGCTTGTATTGCGCCCAACCCAGGCTGTCCAGAATGGTGGGGTTGTCCGGTTCGCTCTTCAGCGCCTTCTCGATATAGCCGAGCGCCTCCTGATGCCGGTTGGTGCGGTTGGTCAGGGTATACCCCAGCGCGTTGAGCGCTTGGGCGTCACCCGGCTTTTCCTTCAGTACTTGCTTGAGATCCCGCTCCGCGTTGCCGACATTGCCCAGGCTGTCCGACACCAGCGCCCGCTCGTACAACAGCTCCGGTGCCTTGGGCATGCGCAGCAGCGCCTTGCTCAACAAATCGTGAGCCTTGCCCGGCTGCTTGGCCTCGCGCGCCAATTGGGATTGCAGCAAAGCCAAGGTGATTTTCTCCTGGTCGTTGCCGCCCAAGGGCGCGAGACGCGCCAGGGCCAGCTCCAGCTTGCCGTCGCCCGCCTCCATCACCGCCAGCCGGCCTTGCGCCGCCAGGAATTGCGGCCCGGCGCCCACCATCTCGTACCAGCCCTTGGCCGCGCCGACGTCCTGGCGCTCCTCCGCGATCTGCCCCAGGGTGTAACGAATGAAATTAGTCTCCGGATGACCGGCCGCCAGCGCTTGGCGCAAATGCCGCTCCGCAGCAGACAGATCGCGCATCTGGTAAGCCATCAAGCCGGAAGCGTAGAGCAGGTCCGGGTTATTGGGATTGCCGGGCAGGAGTTGATCGAAAGCCTGGCGCGCCTCGGCGAAGCGCTTGGCGCCCACCAGCAAGCGCGGCTTGGCCAGCTTCAGCTCCAGGCCGGCGTTCGGCCGCCGCGCCAACTCCCGCTGCAAAAAGTCGATCGCCTGATCCAACTGCTCACGGCGAAGCCGGTCGACTTGCCAGGCCACCGGCAAATCCCAGGCGGGCGCGATCTGGGCCAGCCTGTCGAACTCGCGATTCATGGTGGCCTGGTCGCCGGCTTCTGCCGCCACGGCCAAGAGCGCGAAGCGGGCCTCGGCCAAGTCCGGATAACGGGAGGCGAACTGCTTGACCAAGTCGTAAGCGGCCTGTTTATCGCTCTGACGCGAGGTCAGCCTCGCCAATTGGACGAAGATAGCCGGCGCCCGTTCAGGCTCTTTCTGCAGCAACGCCTCGATCAGCGGCTTGCTTTCCGCCAGTTTGCCGGCGCGCAGCAGGGTGATGAACAACTGCTCTCTCGCCGGCACCGAATCCGGCGCCAGCTCCATCCACAGGGTCAAGGCTTCCGAGGTTTCCTTAAGCAGCCCTGCGAACATAGAAAACTCGGCGGCCCGTTGCGCCAGCCGCGGATCGCGCGTTTGTCGCGCCAGTTCCAGATAGGTCACGGCGGACGCGCCCACCGAGCCGCGCTGGGCGGCGATTTCGCCAGCCACCACGCCATAGAGAATTTCCGGCGTCAGCTCCGCCTTGGGCAGTTGGCTTTCGTCCTCTTTCTGCGTTATCGCCGTCTCGTCGCCGGCCGGTTTGCCGGCATCGACCGGCTTTGCCGCGCCCGGGTGCTTGAAATTGGCGCATGCCGACAGCAGCGCCACCATCAGCAAAGGGAGTGTTTTTTTCAGCCGTTGCATTCGCATGGAGTCAGAGACCTGCTTATAAACCTATTGAATGCGTAGAATAGCATGACCTGTTTTTATCTTCGCGCCATTCTACCCATGCCTGAACTGCCAGAAGTCGAAACCACCCGCCGCGGGATTCTGCCCCATCTATTGAACGCCAAACTGGATGGCGCCGTGGTCCGCCACGCCGGCCTGCGCTGGCCGGTGCCGCCGGAGCTGCATGCCACCCTGCGCGGGCTGACGATACGTTCCGTCGACCGCCGCGCCAAATATCTGCTGCTGGGCACCGACGCCGGCACCCTGATCATCCATCTGGGCATGTCCGGCAGCCTGCGCTTCCTGCCTGCGGACACTCCGCCGGAGAAACACGACCACGTCGATCTGCTGTTGGGCTCCAATGTGCTGCGCTACCGCGATCCGCGCCGCTTCGGCGCGGTGCTGTGGCATGTCGGCGCCATCGAGCACCACCCCTTGCTGCAAGCGCTGGGGCCCGAGCCGCTGTCCGACGGCTTTGACGGCGACACGCTGATCCGGGCCGCGCAACGCCGCGGCAGCGCGGTCAAGCTGATGCTGATGGACAACCACGTGGTGGTCGGAGTCGGCAACATCTACGCCAACGAAGCGCTGTTTCACGCAGGCATCCATCCCGCACGCGCAGCCAACACGGTGCGCGACGGCGAATACCGTCGGCTGGCCGAGGAAATCCGCGGCGTGCTGAACCGCGCCATACAGGCCGGAGGCAGCACGCTGCGCGACTTCGTGCACAGTGACGGCAAGCCCGGCTATTTCCAGCAAACTTATATGGTGTACGGCCGGCAGGACCAGCCCTGCCGACAATGCGGCACGCCGATCCGGCATTTGCGCCAGGGCCAACGCAGTTCCTACTATTGTCCGCTATGCCAGCCATGCTAGAGTTACGGCCTCAACCTTGCGTACCGAGCCTCAAAGCATCTTGAAGTCAACCGCCACAACCTCTTCGCTCACCCGGATAGGACGCATCGTGCGCCTGTTCGGCCACTTGGCCATCGGTGTCTTCATCCTGGCCACTCGTTATTCTCGGCTAGCCCACGCCGAACGCGCCGTCGTCACCCGGCGCTGGGCCGCCCACGCGCTGAAAATTCTGGGCATCAGCGTGCGGATCAACGGCGTCAATCCCGGCTTTTACCCGCCCAACACCTTGCTGGTGGCCAACCACATTTCCTGGCTGGACATCTTCGTGCTCAATAGCTGCACAGTGTCCCGCTTCGTCGCCAAACGAGAGATTCGCTCCTGGCCGGTGCTGGGCTGGCTGGCGCACCTGGGCGGCACTCTGTTCATCGACCGCAGCAAGCGCAAGGACGCCAGCCGCGTCTACAAGGCGTTGGCGCATGCGATGGAGCACGGCGCGTGCATGGCGGTGTTTCCCGAGTCCACCACCTCGGACGGCCTGAATCTCCTGCCGTTCAAGGCCTCGTTGTTCGAAGCCGCCTTGCTGTCGCGCGGCACCGTGCAGCCGGTGGGCTTGCGCTATTACGGCGCGGACGGACAACAAACGCTGGAGCCCGCCTTTATCGGCGATCTGACTTTTCTGCAAAGCGTGCGCAAAGTGCTGGCGATGCCGGCGATGGAGGTGGAAGTCAGCTACGGCCAGCCGCTGAAAGCCTGGGAAAACGGACTGGAAACCCGCTTTGCGCTGGCAGAGCGGGCACAGCAGGAAGTGGCGCGCGCGCTGCGCCTGAGCCCGCCCCCGGCCACGGAGAGCGTGCAGGAGCCGGACACGGCACGACAGGTTTAAGAACCTGTTTACGATCTGCTGCGCGTCGTGAAACGTGGCTCGGTGAGTGCACCTTCAAAATGCTCATGCACCGTGTGTACACTCCGTTTTTTCAGCCGTTTTCGCCTTGCCTCGCCCTTGCTCGCGAGAGCATAAACAGCTTCTAAATATCTGAGCAAAACCTCTTCAACGCAAAGCCCCCGTCAGGGGGCTTTTCTTAATCCATCGCCGGCCACGCTCACAGGCTGAGCCGCGCCATCAGGTTATCGAATAAATCGTCGGCCAACTTGGCATAGCCTTGCTGCGAGAAGTGCACCATATCCGGCCGCGCCAGCTGCTGCGCTTGCCAACGCTTCATGCTGCAAGGGCCGCCCATCGCCTGCTCCCAATCCCAATACAGCACATGGCTGTCGCGCGCGACTTTCTGTTGAATGCGCTTGACCGCGGCCAGTTGCAAGGGACGACCCGGCGCGCACTCCTTGCTGGCCGCGCCACGCTTGCGCGCGGCATCCTGCGCGCCCAGCATCAGGATAGCCGCCTGCGGCAGATCCCGGCGTATGGTGTTGATAGCCGCCTGCAGATTGAGCTGATACTCGATCAGGTCCAGACGATCGTCAAAGGCTTCGTTGACGCCGTAGGCCAAGATCACCAGATCGCTGCCGCGCTCCGCCAGCTGCGCGCTCCAGCTCTTGCCCCAGCGCTGCCAGATCGAAAGCTGAGCGCCGTTGCTGCCGATGCTGTCCAGCACCACGCCCGGCGCCAGCCGCTCCAGCTCTATCCCGCCCAGCTCCACCGCCGGCAGCGCGCCGGCACGCACCACGAAGGGGAAATACAGCTTCTGTTCCACCGTCTGCCAGCCTCTGCCCGGTTCTGGCGGATTCAATTTGCGGCTGCCGTGACCATCGTCCACGTCCAGCGCGCCGGCCCCGTCCTGGGCCGCTCGTACGCGGAAACGCACCCGCCACAAGCCGTCCAGCAGATTACGCGGCAACAGGCTGATGGCAGCGCCCGGCCTCTGGGCTTGGGCAATATAGCCGCCCAGCGGGAAGTCCGGATCGCCGTCCTTGCGGCTATTGGTCAAGGCCCAACCCTCGCTGCGCTCGATCACCAGGGCGTGGCGCTGGCCGGGCACGGCCATCGGCGGCGTCCAGCCGATGCCGGCGTCGCCGAATTTGGCCTGGAAACGCTCGCGCAACGTGCCGGTCAGATAATCCGCCGCGGTGTGCGAATCCCCCAGTTGGGTGACTCGCACCGGTTGCACTGCTGTGGAGATCGCCTTCAACCGCGACGCCAGCCTCGGCAGGTTGATCTCGCCGAAATCCTGCACCGGCGCGGCCAACGCCGATGCCGCCGCCAGCCAGCCGACCCATGCCGCGCTGATTCTCAACTTCATTCAAACCTCAATTCTGCCAACACGCGCCGCGCCAGCAATACCTGGCCCTGGCGAGTGAAATGAATGCCATCGGCGGTGCGTACCGCCACTTCGCCCTGATCGGGCAGCGTCATGAACTTGGTGAACGCCTCGTCCACGCTCCCCAGGGCTTCGCGGGTGGACAAATAACGCTGGCCTGCGCCTTCAACTTCCTCCCGGAAGATGCCGTTGATGTAATGCACCCCGCGATTGAGCTTGTCCTTGCCCATGTTCGGCGCGCCCAACCACAGCAGTTGCGTCCGGTGCTTGCGAGCCGAAGCCAGGATGGCGCGGATGCGCTCGCGGTAGCGCTGCTCCCACTCCTCGGAGGCAAAGCGGATGTAGCGGCTGCCGCCCACCATGTCCCAAGTATCGTTGGCGCCCAAGAAAACCACCACGAGGCCGGTGTCCGGATTCGCCGCCAGCTGTCGTTCTATCGTATCCGGCCAATTGAAAAAGTCGGGATAGGTCAGCCCCGTGCTCTGCTTGCTGAGGTCCAGCGCCTTGATCTGGTGCAGCTTGAACAAGGGCCGCAGCAAATGCGGCGCCACCCCCTGCATCATGGAATCGCCGGCCAGCAACACCTTGCTCCCCGGCCGCAGCAAGATGCGGGGATCTTTGGCCGCCGCTTGCGGCGGCGGAGCCGACGGCGACGGCAATGGCTGCACCGGGGGCGCGCTAGGAACTACAGCCGTTGTCCGCGCCGCGACGGGCTCCGCCGGCGCCGCTTCCGGCGACAAAGCCGGTCGCAGGCAGCAGGCGTTGAAATAGGCGATCATCTCGTCGTCCCACCGATCCAGCCTGGTCAACAGCCCTCGGCTCTGATCCCGGAACTCCCGCCCCAGCTCCGCTCCTAGACGCCAGACGCTCAACTCGGACAAGGCCTCCAGCTGGCTGGGGCGGTGAAAGGTCTGCCGCCAATAGGCGTTGATTGAGGTCTGCTCAATCCAGCACAGCAGCAACATGCTGCTGCCGAGGATGGCCAGGGCCTGACGGATGGCGGAACGGGCGATCATTTGACGCTTGCCTCAATGCGGTAAGAAACGAAAAGCGCGACCGCGGAGATGCCATCGCGCCGGCACGGCTAAAACTGGTAATAAATAAAGCCCGGAATGCCCGGCGGCGACACCACGATGATCAGCAAGGCGCAGCCGGCCAGCAAGCTGGGCTTGCCCCACCACGGCAGGCGGCCCAATTGGGCGATGCCGCGTTCGCAAGCCGCGCCCAGATAGGGCAGCGCGGCAAACGCCGCGGCGCTCAGCGCCAGGAAGCCCGGCGCGTTCAGCGTCAGTTCCTGATCGGTGCCGGTCATGGCTTCCAAGAAACTCCAGGCGTCTTCCAGCGACGCGGCGCGGAAAAACACCCAGGCCAGACAAACGTAATGGAAGGTCAGCAGACGCGCCAGCCAGGTCAGCCGCCGCGACACAGCCTCCTTGCCAAGCAGCTTGTCTCCCAGATTCAAACTCACCACGCCCAAACCGTGCATGCCGCCCCACGCCAGGTATTTCAGGCTGGCGCCGTGCCACAGGCCGGACAACACCATGGCAAGCAGTAAATTGAGCTGGGCGCGGGCAAAGCCCAGCCGGTTGCCGCCCAAGGGAATATAGATGTAATCGCGAATCCAACTGGACAGCGACATATGCCAGCGCCGCCAGAAATCGCGTAGATTGTGGGCCAGATACGGCGCGTCGAAATTGCGCGGCAACTGGATGCCCAGCAACAACGCCAAGGCGGTGACCAGGTCGGTATAGCCGGAGAAATCCAGATAGATCTGGAAGGCGTAGGCGTAGAACGCCGCCCAGACCTCCAGCGCGTGGTAGGTTTCCGGCGCGCTGAACACCGGGTCCACCCAGGCGCTGGCCAGCCAGCCGGCCAACCACAGTTTTTTGGCCAGGGCCAGCACGATCAGCCCCAACGCACGGTCCAGTTGCAAGATGTGGCGGCGTTCGCCGCTGCGCAACTGCTCCAGCAGACCGGTGGCCCGGCAGATAGGCCCGGCCAACAAAGTGGGGAAGAAAGCCAGGAACAGCCCCAGTTCCCTGGCCCGGGCGAAACGCAACTCGCCGCGGTACAAGGACACCAGATAACTGACCGATTGAAAAGTGTAAAAGGAGATGCCCACCGGCATCAGGAAATCCACCGCCGGCAATATCGCCGCAATACCCAGCGCATGCAAAGCCGCTTGCGCGCTTTCACGGAAGAAGTCGAAATATTTGAATACCGCCAGATTGCCCACCGCCATCAGCAGCCCCATGCGCAACCAGCGCTTGGGACGGACGGAATCAAGCATCCGCGACGATATCAGGGTCAATAACAGGGTATAAACGGCCAGAATCAGCGCAAAACGCCAATCTAGCTTGGCATAAAAGGCGTAACTGCCCAATAACAGCAAACCATTCTGCCAATCCGTGCGCTTGCGGCACAGCCAATACAGGGCGAAAAAGGCGAGGAATGCCAGTGCGAACTCAATCGAAAGGTAACTCATACAAATAAAAAACGGCTCTGGCAAGAGCCGAGATTATGACAGCCATAGGGCCCGGCTGACTATGGCTTGCCAATATTTTATTTACAGCGCCGCCGCCAATATTCTTTACGCGGTTATTTCGCGATATGCGGAACACGGCAAAGAAAATAAAGCTTGGTCGCCCAAACGCATCGCGGTCAGGCTGCCGCCCCACAAACAACCGGAGTCGATAGCCGCCACATCGTCGGTGATATGCACGCCCAGCGCAGACCAATGGCCGCAGATAATGGGCATCTCGCCTTGCCAGCGTCCCGGCGCCTCGAACCAGGGCGTCAGGCCGGCCGGCGCGTTCTCCAGCTCGCCCTTATAATTAAGATCGATCTCTCCGTCGCGGTTCAAGAAACGCATCCGGGTCATCGCGTTGACGATCACGCGCAAACGGTCCGAACCGCGCAGCTCCTCGTTCCAGCGCGTCGGCCGGTTGCCGTACAAGCGCGACAGGAATTCACGATGCCTGGGACCGGACAGCCCGGCTTCCACTTCCTCCGCCAGGTCCAGCGCGCGATCTATGCTCCACTCCGGCAGCAGCCCAGCGTGCACCATCGCGTAGCCCTGGCCGGCTATCATCATTGGCTGACAGCGCAGCCAATCCAGCAGGACCTTGCCATCGGCGGCGTTGAGGATGTCCAGCACCGTATCGCTGCGGTGCAGTTTGCCGAAGCCCTCGGACACCGCCAGCAAATGCAGATCGTGGTTGCCCAACACGATCTCGACATGATCCTGATGCTGGAACACCCAGCGCAGGACTTCCAGCGACTGCGGCCCGCGATTGACCAAATCTCCCGTCAACCACAAAGTATCCTTGCCGGGATTGAAATCGATTTGCCGCAGCAACTGCTGAAACGGCTGGAAACACCCTTGAATGTCGCCAATAGCGTAGATGGCCATATGCACCCCATAAGTGGCGGATCGATCTGAGATGTCATCCGCGGATAGCGCCATGATACCGCATGCTACAATGCACTGGCTGAGTTACCGATTTACTGCGCCCTGCCGGGCCCCTTCCCCCATACCGCCATGTCCGCTCCCTTGCTCAATCCGCCGCAACGCGCGGCGATCCAGTATCTTGACGGCCCCTTGCTGGTGCTTGCCGGCGCAGGTTCCGGCAAAACCCGAGTCATCACCTTCAAGATTTCGCACCTGATCCGCGAAGGCGGCATCAATGCGCGCAATATCGCCGCCATCACCTTCACCAACAAGGCCGCGCGCGAGATGCTGGAACGGGTGGGCAAGCTGATGACGCCGGCGGAAATCCGGGGCATCACCGTATCCACTTTCCACTCTCTGGGCATGCAAATGCTGCGCCAGGAAGCGCCGCACCTGGGCTATAAACCGCAATTCTCCATTCTCGACGCCTTTGACGCCGGCAAGATCATCTCCGACATTCTGAAAACCACCTCAAAGGATGAGGTGCGCAAGGTGCAGAGCCAGATCTCGCTATGGAAGAACGACCTGAAAACACCGGACCAGATGCTGCTGGAGGCTCAGGGCGAATGGGAAAGCATCTGCGCCACCACGTATGTGGCCTATCAAGACACTTTGAGCGCCTACCAGGCGATGGACTTCGACGACCTGATCCGCCTGCCGGTGCAACTGTTCCAGAGTAATGAAGAAGTGCTGCAGAAGTGGCAGCACAAGCTGCGCTACCTGCTGATAGACGAATACCAGGACACCAACACCTGCCAATACCAGCTGGTCAAGCTGCTGACCGGCCTGCGCGGCATGTTCACCGCGGTGGGCGACGACGACCAGTCCATCTACGCTTGGCGCGGCGCCAATATGGAAAACCTGAGGCTGCTGCAAAGCGACTTCCCCAAGCTCAAGGTCATCAAGCTGGAGCAGAACTACCGCTCCACCGCCCGGATCCTGCGCGCGGCCAACTCGGTGATCTCCAACAACCCCAAGCTGTTCGAGAAACAACTGTGGAGCGAACTGGGCCTGGGCGACCCCATCCACGTGGTTCAGTGCAAGGACGAAGAGCACGAGGCTGAGACCGTGGTGCAAAGGCTGTTGGCGCATAAATTCGAATACCGCACCGAGTTCAAGGACTACGCCATCCTCTATCGCGGCAACTACCAGGCGCGCATCTTCGAACAAGCCTTGCGCAACCAACGCATTCCTTACCAGATGGCCGGCGGCCAGAGTTTTTTCGACAAGCCGGAAATCAAAGACATGCTGGCTTATATGCGCTTGATCGCCAATCCCAACGACGACCCGGCCTTCATCCGCGCGCTGACCACGCCCAAGCGCGGCGTAGGCGCCACCACGCTGGAACGTCTGGGCGCCTGGGCCGGCGAACGCGGCAAGAGCCTGTTCGCCTGCGCCCATGAAGAGGGTTTCCGCCTGCAAGTGCAAAAAGCCCAACTCGAGCCGTTGGAACAGTTCTGCGACTTCATCGCCAACCTGCAATACCGCGCCACCCGAGAGGACGGCGGCCCGCTGGCGATGGAGATGATGCAGGCCATAGGCTACGAAGCCTGGCTTTACGATAGCGAGGACAGCCCGCGCATCGCCGAAACCAAGTGGAAAAACATCCTGGAAATGGTGAGCTGGCTCAGCCGCAAAGGCGAGGACAGCGGCAAGAATCTGGTGGAGCTGACCCAGACCATCGCGCTGATCACCATGCTGGAAGGCCGCGAGGAAGGCGAGGTGGACGCGGTGAAGATGTCCACGCTGCACGCGTCCAAGGGCCTGGAATACCCTTACGTGTTCCTGGTAGGCACCGAGGAAGGCATCCTGCCCCACAGCGAATCGGTGGACAACGGCATGGTGGAGGAAGAACGCCGGCTGATGTACGTCGGCATCACCCGCGCGCAGCGCATGCTGACGCTCACCTATTGCGTCAAGCGCAAACGCGCCGGCGAATGGCAGTTTGTCGAGCCGTCGCGCTTTATCTCCGAGATCAACGGCGATGATCTGCGCCACTTCGGCAAACCCGGCGCGGAACCCATCGTCAGCAAAACCGAGGGCAAATCGCGGTTGGCCAGCCTCAGCGCCATGCTGGCCAACAAGGAGAAACCGGCGGATTCATGAAGGCGCCGGCGACCCAGGCGAGAACTTGCTTCCGCGCCGACGGTCTATACCGGCCGCCAAAAAGAAAATGGCGCCAGCGGCGCCATATGAAGAATGAGGAACATCTCTGGGTGAAGCGAAAGTGGAAGCCCACTGAATCCCCACACCAAGCCGCGAAGCGCCTGACGCTTCACGACCTAAACAGATGAAGCCATCATGCACTATGCGCCTCCGAAGGGCACCTGTCCCTTCTTACAGCGGGGTTTTGTTGACATAGCACATTGCCATTTCATCCGGCAGAAATTTCCCAAAAAACATAGAAATCCTCGCTTTTAGGCGATAAAAAACGCCTTGCAATACCACAAGGCGTTTTTTGCTGCGCTGATCAGCCGATTATTTGGAATTATTCACCATGTACTCGACAGCGGAGCGGAACTCGGCGTCGCTGCCGGTGTAACCGCCTTTGGCCGGCATCGCGTTCAAGCCCTTGATGCCGATCTTGACCACTTCGTCCAGGCCCGGCTTCAGACGCACGGCCCAAGCCGCCTTGTCGCCGAACTTAGGCGCGCCGGCGATGCCTGCCGCGTGGCAGGCCATGCACACGCTGTCGTAGATCTTCTTGCCCACCACGGCCGGATCGGCCGCCGCGGCCGCGCCGCCAGCGCCGCCAGCGCCGCCCACCGGCGGCTCAGTGAACTTTCCGCCCGCGGAGTTGCCCATATAGGCTACCGCGCGCTTCACTTCGTCATCGCTCAAGTCGGTTGCGCCGCCCTTGGCCGGCATCGCGTTGAAGCCCTGCAGCGCGTGCTGGGTCAGCATGTCCCAGCCTTTGGCGATGCGAGAGCCCCAAGCGGCGGTGTCGCCAAACTTGGGCGAGCCGGCGAGGCCGGTGCCGTGACAGGAGATACAGATGCCTTTATATACCTGTTCGCCAGTGCGCATTCCCGGAGGCGCGTCGCTGGCCTTGGCTTCGCCGACCGGTTTCAGGCGAGACGCGACGGCCTCCTTGGTCATTACTTCGGCATCCACGTTGTAACCGCTGGTGGCCAGCTTGGCCAGAAGCCAAATTGCCACCACAAGAAAGACAACGACGCCAACCAGCACTTTGATGACCTGGCCGGGAGCCATTCCGTTCTCATTACTCATTACGAGCCTCGCCTGGAATTAATGACATTTAAAATAGGATAATTATACGGTAAGCCTGAAGGCAAGGCAAAACCATACACTGGACTCGGGTAAGGAAGTTGCGCTATGATGCGGGCCTGCCTCAAAGCAAGCACAGCGCACCCGTAGCTCAGTTGGATAGAGTGTCAGTTTCCGAAGCTGAAGGTCACAGGTTCGATCCCTGTCGGGTGCGCCACAACTCCTCGAAGTTTTCTGTTTTTCCCGCTTTTCCCTATTATTTCCCACGCTTAACGTCAAAACCATGTTTTCGTCGAAACACGTCCTGCTCGGCCATGCTGCGCTAGCGTCGCCGCAATGAAAAAGCGGGCCGCTCACGCGTCCCGCTTCGCTCCATTCGTCTAGCCTCAGGCCAACGTGGCCATCGGCTCGGCGGCATCGTCGTCCTCTTCGCCGAGAAAGCCTCCGCTCTGGTGCGCCCACAGCCTCGAATACAACCCGCCCTTGGCCAACAGGCTGCGATGATCGCCCTCTTCCACGATGCGCCCCTTGTCCAGCACGATCAGCCGGTCCATCGCCGCGATGGTGGACAAGCGGTGAGCGATAGCCACCACGGTTTTGCCTTCCATCAGCCGGTACAAGCTGCGCTGGATCGCCGCTTCCACTTCCGAATCCAGCGCGCTGGTGGCTTCATCCAGCAACAGGATGGGCGCATCCTTCAACATCACCCTGGCGATGGCGATGCGCTGGCGCTGCCCGCCGGACAGCTTGACCCCTCGCTCTCCTACATGGGCATCGTAAGCGCTGCGACCTTTCGGATCGGTCAAGGTCAGGATGAAGTCATGCGCCTCGGCGCGGCGCGCGGCCGCCTCCATCTCGGCGTCGCCGGCGTCCGGCCTGCCGTAGAGCAGGTTGTCGCGCACAGAGCGGTGCAACAAGGAAGTATCCTGCGTCACCATCCCCACCTGGGCGCGCAGGCTGTCTTGCGTCACATGAGCGATGTCCTGGCCATCAATCAAAATGCGGCCGCCGTCCAAATCATAGAAACGCAACAGTAAGTTGACGATGGTGGACTTGCCCGCGCCCGAACGGCCGACCAGACCGATCTTCTCGCCCGGGCGTATCGTTAGCGACAATTGCTCGATCACTGTCTTGCTGCCGCCGTAACTGAAGTCCACTTGGTCGAAGCGGATTTCTCCCTGCTTCACTTCCAAGGGCTTGGCGTCGGCCCGGTCATTGATCGACACCGGCCGCGACAAGGTGGCGATGCCGTCCTGCACCGTGCCCACTTGTTCGAACAGCGAAGCCATCTCCCACATGATCCAGTGCGAAATGCCGTTCAACCTCAAGGCCATCGCGGTGGCCGCCGCCACCGCGCCGACGCCGACTTCGCCCATGCTCCACAGCCACAAGGTAGCGCCGGCGGTACTGGCGATCAGCAACATGCTCAGGCTGTGGTTGATGATTTCGAAGCCGCTGATCAAACGCATCTGACGATAGGCCGTGGCCAGGAATTCCTGCATCGCGCCGCGGGCGAAGCCGGCCTCTCGCTGGGCGTGCGAGAACAGCTTCACCGTGGCGATATTGGTATAGGCGTCGGTGATGCGGCCGGTCATCAGGCTGCGCGCGTCGGCCTGGGCGGTAGCGGCCAGACCCAGGCGCGGCACAAAGAAATACAGCGTGGCCACGTACAAGGCCAGCCAGGCCAGGAAGGGCCACAGCAAACGGCTGTCGAAACTGCCGACCACGGCGATCATGGTGACGAAGTAAATCACCACGAACACCAGAATATCGGCGACGATCATCACCGTTTCGCGCACCGCGATCGCGGTTTGCATCACCTTGGCGGATACCCTGCCGGCGAACTCGTCTTGATAAAAGTTCATGCTCTGCCGCAGCAGGTGGCGATGGAAATTCCAGCGCAGCAGCATCGGAAAATTGGCGGAAATGCCCTGATACTTGATCAAGGCCTGCAGGGCGATCAGCAACGGGCTGGCCAGCAGAATGCCCGCCAGCAACAGCAGATTATGGCGCTGCGTGTCCCACAACAGCGCGGGCTTGACCAAGCTTAGCCAGTCCACGACGGAACCGAGCATGGAGAACAGCAAAGCCTCAAAGGCGCCGATGCCGGCGGTCAACAGAATGACGGCCGCAATCAGACCGCGCAAGCCGCGGGTGCAGAACCACAAAAATGGGAAAAAGCCCTTGGGGGGTTGGGCGGGAGACGTGTCGGGATACGGATTGATCCGCTTTTCGAACCAGTTGAACAAAGATCGCTCCAGTGCAGAGGCCGCCGCTTGGGCCGCGCCTGCTTTGGGTTTAATAGGAAGTAGGACAATAGCCAAGGGCTGGAAATCGCGCAATGGAAAATTATCGTCGAGCACGACCCCATTTGTCATATTCAGCCAATGAACACGAACGTAGTTTATTTGTCGTCAACTACATTGGCTAAAACGCGACAGTCAGCAAAACTCCTCAAGCTTTTCCGTCTTGCGGCTGCGCAGGTCCACCACTCTGTGAATCTCGATGCGCAGTTGGCCGCGGTAGACGTTCCACATCACCAGCGCGGCCCGCCGCGCCTGCTCCTGGCTGGGATGCAGCGGCCCGCTGTCGTCGACGCCGAACTGCTCCGAGATCAGTTTCAAACGATACATCCCCCTTGAGCCCCCCAAGGCCGCGGCGGCTTCCATCGCCGCCGACAAAAAGTGAGAAATTCGCCATGCCGCCGTTTCGTTAATCCTGCCAAAATGAACCCAATGGCATAAATCAATACAAGCCAAGCGCCGTTTCGTAGATGACGGCGTGTGGTGGCTCGGTGTTTGGCGTGGGAAAACGGCGCGGGCCTTTAGCCCATGGCATTTATTGACGGCTTTTGCCGCTCTTGTGAATGATTCTACCCATTACTAGCAGTATCAGGCAAAGATTCCTGAATTAATTCACGCAGTTGTAACATAAACCAAGGGGAGTTATTCCAATGCCGCGCCGGGCCAGGCGGAACCGCCGCTGAGGCGGCCCGGCGCTTTCGAAACCGGCTAGTGAGCCAGTGCGTGCACGTCGTGCAGCTGCGGACGGCGGATGCGCGCCAAGGCGGCGTCTATCGTCGGGGTGTGCTCTCCCCAATAGCCGTGGCGCGCCAGGCAGTCGGTAGCCACCAGCGCCGCATCTATCATGAAACGCTCTTCCAGCAGCAAACGCTCGACTTCGGCAAACGGCGTCAGGATGTGCTCGGCCACCTCGCCGTCCTGATTACAGGGGATTTCGCCGGACTCCAACCACAGGTCGAAAGCGTAAATCCATTCGCGATGCAGGCCTCGCTGCACAGGGCGCTCGGCCAGCAGCAAGCTGGATTGCGGCAAGCCCAACACCTGATCGCGGCGCACGCCGGCTTCCTCCCAGCCCTCGCGCTCCAGAGCCAGTTCAATGGTCTCTCCGGCGGCCACCCCGCCGCCAACCAGATTGTCCATGCGATTGGGGTCCACCGCCTTGTGCGGACTGCGGCGCCCCACCCACATCCGCACTTCGCCGGACGGCAGCCGGGTCAGCCCGTTCAGGTGCACGGCGCGGCTGGTCAGGCCCAGCGGACGGAAGGCGGCCCGCTCCAGCTCAAAATACGGGGCCCCATCGTGACGGAAGGCGGTGAAGTTTTCATTGCGCCAGCCATTGAGCCAGCCTGCCTGCTGCCAGCGCCGCGCCGCTTGGGCCAGCGCATGGCTGATGCTGCGGTAACTGCCGTCGAGACGGCAATGCAGTTTCTGGTATTGCTCCTCGAACAGCTGGGATTCGCTGTTCAGCAAACGTTCCTTCCACGCCGCGTTGACCCAACCCAAGCGCTCCTTGCCGATATACAAGGGCGTGAATTGCTGACGATCAAAACGGGTGATCTTGTCGAGATAGGCCAGAACCGCATCCACTTGCATTGCCGACTCCGCTGCGATGTGTTTCGGGAAGGCTGCATCTTAGGATGCTTCTTCGGCTTTGACTATATCTGGCGTAACAGCCGGCAAATAAACAGATTATTTTGCGGTAGGATGTTGCGGAATTGTCTCGGTGGCCAATACGAAAACCGCGTCGCCCATTCAATTTAACAACAACGTCATTTCAGTTTGTCGGCCAGCCCGGAGTAACGTTGCGGCGCCGCCTCTGCCGCCTGTTCCCACACCAGCTGCGCGCCGGACACGACGAAGCGCTCCCGCGCCCGGGTGATCGCGGTATACACCAGCGCTCGGTTTAGCAGCGGCCCCGCCGCCTCCGGCAGCTGCAAACAGACTTCGCCGAACTCGGACCCCTGGCTCTTGTGCACCGTCATCGCGTACACGGTATCGTGCTGCGGCAGGCGGCCGGGAGCGAACTCGCGCCAGCCGCCGTCGTCTCCGGGAAAAGCCACCCTCAAGCCGGCCTCGCCTTGCACCGTGAAGCCGATGTCGCCGTTGAACAGGCCCAGGCCGTAATCGTTCTCGCTGATCATCACCGGACGCCCCGGATACCAGTCTCGGCCGGCCGGCTTGTCCCCATCGGCTTCCAGTTGTCTCTCAATGCGCAGATTGAAGGCCTCTACCTGCCGCCGCTCCGCCGCCAGCAACATGAAACCGGCGAAGGCTCGCTGGCGCTCGGCCAGGGGCTCGCCGGCGCGCACCGCCCGCCAATACGGCCGCCAGCGCGCCAGCACTTCCGCCGCGTCCAGCGTCGGCACCGCCTCCACATCGCGCCAAGCCGGATCTTGCAACACCGCCCAACTGCCGGCGCCATCGCCGGCGTTCACCCTTCTCGCCAGTTCGCCAATGCCGGAGTCGGCGCCGAAACGATGGCTGTGAGTGAGCAGCGCCACGCAATCGGTGAGTTTGCCTCCCGCGCCCGGCGTGGGCAGCAAAGTTTCGCCGCAGTTCACCCGCAGCCACTCCAGCGTGTCCGGCCGGTAATGGATGTTGGCGCACAAATCGCCCAGCACCGCGCCGGCGTCCACCGAGGCCAACTGATCGCGATCGCCCAGCAGAATCAGCCGCGCTTGGGACGGCAGGGCCTCCACCATGCGCGCCATCAAGGACAGATCTATCATCGACGCCTCGTCCACCACCAGCACGTCCAGCGGCAAAGGGTTGCCTGCGTGGTGGCGCGGCGCCGCCGCGCCCGGACGCAAGCCCAGCAGGCGGTGCAGAGTCTGCGCCTGCTGCGGCAATTGCCGCAGTGTTTCCTCGGCCAAGTCCAGCCGCTCGCGCGCGCCGCGGACCGATTCCGACAGCCGCGCGGCGGCCTTGCCGGTGGGCGCTGCCATCGCCATGACCAGCGGCCGCGGCGACAGTCCGGCCAGCAAGGCCAGCAACTTGAGCACGGTGGTGGTCTTGCCGGTGCCCGGACCGCCGGAAATGACCATCAAGCGCTGGCGCGCCGCCAGAGCCGCCGCCAGCTTCTGCCGGTCCGGCCCCGTAGCGGATGCCGAACCGAACAAGGCCTCCAGCAGCGGACGCAAGCGCGCGCCGTCCAGCGCCGGCCCCGGCTCGGCCAGGGCGGCCAGGCGCTCGGCAAGCCGTGCTTCATCGAACCAGTGACGGGCAAAATACAAGCGGCCGGCCGCGTCCAGGATCAGCGGAGCGTAATCGCCGGGGCGGCCAACCAGCGCGCTGGCCTGCAAGGCTTTGCGCTCCGGACGCTGCGCCAGCGGCAGGCAGACATGGCCGGCCTGATTGGCGCTGGCCAGTTCATGAATCAGCGCCAACGCGGCCTCGTCCACGCCGGGATCGAGGCGGGCGAACAAGTGAGCCAGTTCGGCGGGCAACAGGGCTTGCTGGACAGACATGGGCGGGAATCCGGATGCTTTGCGCTCCGCGCGGCGCGGAGCCTGAATGGAAAGACTGGAGGCGCTTCAGCGCAATTTGCCGTTATCTTGCAACTGCTGAATCGCCTTGTCCAATTGCGGCAACAGTTGCCGGTATTGCGGATGCAGACGCAACATCACCGGCACGCTGCCTACGGCGTCGCCGGCCGCGCAGGGCTGCGCCTCCGGCGCGCGGTTCAGCAGCGCGTCCAGCTGACGCTGGCTCAGGACGATGGCCTGCATGCTGCCCTGACGCAGGCCGCTGAGCAGATCGCTCTCGCTGGCGGCCTCCATCCGCTTGAGCTGACCGCTTGCGAAACCGGGCTCCAGCACAGGGTAGGTCCTCCCCTGCAGCACGCCCAGACTCAGGCCATTGAGGCTGGCCGGCGTCGCCCCCTTGCGCCGCTTGCCGGCGGCGAAGCACAGCCGCAGCGTCTGTACGTCGATGGGCCGAGTGTAGAAGCCGGCCACCGGGGACAAGGCGCGCCAGGCCGGATTGACCCCCACCTCCACATCCACCTTGCCCACCTCGAACAATTGCTGCAGCCGCGACGACGGGTAGTACTCCAGTTCGAAGCGGACGCCGCTGTGCCGGCCGATCAGCTCCAGCGCGGCACGGTACTGAGTGGCCAGCGCGCCGTCCTGCGCGCTGTAGAGCGGGCCAAAACTGTCATTGGCCACACCAGCGCGCAGGCTGGGCGCCGCCGCGGACACGGCCTGCGCCGCCAGCAGCAAGGCAATCAGGCTGGCGCCGCGCTCAAGCAAGCCGGGCTTCCAGCGCATCGCAAATGGTTTTGAGAATTTTGATGCGTGCATAGTATTTATTGTTGGCCTCCACCAGCGTCCAGGGCACTTTGCTGGTGCTGGTGCGGTCCACCATATCGCTGACGGCCAGCTTGTAGGCGTCCCACTTGTCGCGATTGCGCCAGTCTTCCTCCGTGATCTTGAAGCGTTTGAAACCGGTTTCCTCGCGTCCTTTGAAGCGCGCCATCTGCTCTTCCTTGCTGATGGCCAGCCAGAATTTAACGATGACGGCGCCGTTTTCGCTCAGTTGATGCTCAAAGTCGTTGATTTCGTAATAGGCGCGCATCCAGTCCGCCTCTTTGGCGAAGCCTTCCACCCGCTCCACCAGCACCCGGCCGTACCAGGTACGGTCGAAAATGGTGATGCCGCCCTTGCCCGGCACATGACGCCAGAAGCGCCACAACCAGGGCTTGGCCTTTTCTTCCTGGGTGGGCGCGGCGATGGGCACCACTCGGTAGCGGCGCGCGTCCAGCGCCTGGGTGATGCGGCGTATGCTCCCGCCCTTGCCGGCGGCGTCGTTGCCTTCGAAAACCAGGACCAACGAATGCTGGGCGAAGCGCGGATGTCGGGTCAGCCGGTGCAGCCGGCCCTGCAATTGCTCCAGTTCGGCCTTGTACTTGGCCTTGTCCATGGATTGGTCCAGTTGCAGGGTATCCAGCAACAGCTTGTTGTCTATCGGCGCCAGCAACGGCGGCGCGTCTATCAGCTCGGCCTTAGAACCCTGCGCCTGCGCCAGCCGGTTGCGAATGGCGTTGAGCAGGGTGTTGCCCACGGTCAGGCTGCGGTAATTGGCGTCCTCGCCGTCCACCACCACCCAGGGCGCGGCGGCGGTATTGGTCAGCCGCAAAATGTGCTCGGCGGACTTGCGTATCTTGTCGTAGCGCTCGTAATGCTCCCAATCGGTCTTGGTCACGCGCCAACTGCTGGCTGGATCTTTTTCCATCTGCTTGAGCCGCTTGTGCTGCTGCTCCCGAGTCAGATGGAACCAGAATTTCAGCACTAACGCGCCGTCCATGGTCAGCATGCGTTCAAAGCGCAGGATGTCGAAGATCTGCTTGTCCAGCGCGTCGCGGTCGCTGCGGGCGAACACCCGGTCGAACAAGGCGTCGGAGTAATAGGAGCCGAAGAACATGCCGATGCGGCCCTTGGCCGGCAATTGCATCCAGTAGCGCCACATCCAGGGACGAGCGCGGGCGTCGTCGTTGGCCTCGGCGAAAGCCACGGTGTCGATCAGGCGCGGGTCCAGCCATTCGTTGATCAGATTCATGGTTTCGCCGCGACCGGCGCCGTCGAAGCCGTGAATCAGGATCAGCACTGGAAAGTCGGCCTTTTCCTTTAAATCGTATTGCAGGTCCAGCAAGGCCTCGCGCAATTTGGGCATGGCTTCGCGGAATGTCTTTTTATCGATGCTGTGGCCGATTTCGGCGGATTCAAACATGATGCGTCCTTGGTTTTAACCTGCTCCAAAGTCTCGCGAGCAAGAACGAGACAAGGCGAAAACAGCTGAGAAAGCGGAATGTACCGGTGGTACATGAGCATTTCGAAGCTGTACTCACCGTGTGACGTCTCACGACGCTCAGCGGACTTTGAGCAGGTTCTTATTGTCGGCCCGCGCCCGGTGCCACTTTCCCCTTCCGGCCGCGTTCCACTCCAGATAGTTCAGCTTAGTCCTATGACCGCGGCTTGCGCACTCCGCATTCCTACGCATGCCCGGCGAACCATTGGTCCAGCGCCTCCAGCAGGGCCGGTGCGGGTTGGTCGCTCCATATCCCGCAAGCCTCGACGCCGACGCCGCGCAGATAAAGATAACGCACGCCGCCGAAACGGGCGGCGAAGTCCACGCCGCGGACGCTGAAATAGCGCCGCAGTGCCACGCAGTAAATCAGGTATTGCAGGTAATAATGTTCTTGGGCGATGGATTCCGCCAGCCGCTCGGCGCGATAGTCTTCGTGCCGCCCTCCCAGGTGGTTGGATTTATAGTCCACTAAATAGATGCGTCCGCCGGACTCGAACACCAAGTCCATGAAGCCCTTGAGAAAACCGCGCACGGTGGAAAAATCCAACTGCGCCGCCGCCGCGCGCAAAGGGGCGGCCAAGCCGTGTTCGGGCGCGGACAGGATGGCGGCCAGCTTCGCCACTTCCAACCTGGGCGCCGGCAACATGAACTCCATTTCCACCAGCCGTTTGCCGTCCGGCACTTCAGCCAGCTTCACGCCCGGGTCCAGTTCCGCGTTCAGCGTCGCCGTCACCATTTCGCAAGCGGCATCGCCCCACTCCGGCGCAAAGCCGTGCTTGGCCAGAGCCAGCTCCACCGCCTGCCGCAGCCCGGCCGCATCGACGCCGAAGCTGATGGTTTCAAAAATCTCATGCAGGCAGGTACCGGCCTTGGCGCCGCGCGGAAAACCGAAACGATCCAAGACCGGGGGCGCTTGCAGTTCCGCCGCCACCGCCGACTGACCCGCGTCGTGGTCCGGGCTTTCCTGCCATTTGCCCGCCGCCTGCGCATGGGTCAACGAGGTGAAACTGGCTACCCGCCACGGCGCGGCCAGCCGGCGCGAGAATGTCTGGGCCAGATAATTCCGTCCTGTTTCGCGCCGCGCGGCCAAGGCCGGCCCCACGCCGCTCTCCTCCAGCACCGCGCACGCGCCCGACGCCTGGGCGTTGGCCGCGGCCGCGAAAGCGCCCAGCTCTCGCCTTAGCACCTCGGCGTCCAACTCCAGCGCCTCCAGTTCCGGCAGCGCGCGCGCGCCGCGGCCATGCAGCAGCCAGCTCAAAGCCGCCGTCTCCATGCCCCGCACCCAGCCCCAGCACAGGTATTGGCGATACTGCGCCCGAGTCAGCGCCACATAGAGCAGGCGCAGCTTCTCCGCCAACAACTCGCTGCGCGCCGCCAGTTTCACCCCGGCGTCGGCCGCGGCGTCCGGCGCCAGCCAGGATTGATCTTCAGCGTGGTAGCGCCAGAACGCGGCGTCGCGCCGTTCCAGCGCCCCGCCCCACAGAAAGGGACAGAAGGCCACTGGATACTGAAGGCCCTTGGCGGTGTGGATGGTGACGATCTTGACCAGGGCCGCGTCGCTCTCCAACCTCAACACCGCCTCCTCTCCGCCCGGCGGCTGCGCCACTCGCGTTTCCAGCCAGCCCAGCAGCGGCGCCATGCCCTGACGCTGGTCGCTCTCTTGTTGCAACAATTCAGCCAGGTGCGACAAGTTGGTCAACCGTCGCTCGCCGTCCGGCAGCGGCAACAAGCGTTCCGCCACCCGTTCCCGAGCGAAGAAATGCCGCCAAGCCGCCATGAATCCGCGCTCGCGCCAAAGCAGATGGTCTGCGGCGTTGGCCTGCAGTTGCGCTTCCCAGCGCGTCTCGTCCTCCACCCTGGCCAGCAATTCGCCGGCGTCGACCCCGGCCAGTTCCGTCACCAGCGCCGCGCGCAGACGCGCCTCGCTGGCCGGCTCCGCCCAAGCGCGCAGCAAGGCCAGCATCTCGCCGGCCTCGCGGCTGGCGAACACGCTTTCCTGGGTCAGCGCCACGCTGGCCACGCCGCGCTCCGCCAAGGCCTGGCGCACCCGGTCACCCTGACGGTGGGTGGACACCAGTACCGCGATATCGCCGCCGGCCAAAGGCCGTCGGGCATCGCCGGCGACGATGGCGGCGCGGCCGTCGGCGGCCAGCGCCAGCAAGCGCGCGATCTCGTCGGCGCTGGCGTTGGCCGCCAGTTCGGCGGCGTTCTCGCCGCTGGCGGCCTTGTCCGCCTTCTCCGGCTGCAGCCATTGGAAGCAGAACGGCGGCCTGTCGTCGTCGACCTCCAGCCGGCCGCCGGAGGCCGGTTGCGCCGCCACCGGCTGATAGGCGATGCCTTCGATCAGAAACGGCAGCTCGCGCGCGAACAAGGCGTTGACGGTGCTCACCAGCGGCGCCTCGGACCGACGGTTGGTGTCCAGCGTGTAATGATGTTGCGCGTCTCCGCGCGCCGCCAGGTAGGCGAAGATGTCTGCGCCGCGAAAGCTGTAGATGGCCTGTTTCGGGTCGCCCACCAAGAAGACAGGCCGCTGCTGCGCGACGAAGCAATGTCGGAAGATCGAGTACTGGATGGGGTCCGTGTCCTGAAACTCGTCGATCAGCGCCACCTGAAAGCTGCGGGCCACGTGAGCAGCCAGCAGCGGGCCGCTGATCGGATCGGCCAGGGCCGCCCCCAGGTCGGTCAGCAAATCGTCGAAGCTGCGGCTGCGCTCGCCCGCCCGGCGCGCGCTCAGTTGCTGGTTGGTCCAGGCGATCAGTTCCAACTTGAGCTGGGCCACGGACAGCGCCACTTCGTCCAGATAGGCGTCCCAGGCCCCCAGCCAGGCCTCCGCCAGCCCGAACAAGGGATGTTCCGGCGCGGCGTGGCCTTTTTTCATTCCCTTGGCCAGCGAAGCCGGCAGCAGCTTGTCCAACTGGCGACGGCTTTCCTTATCCAGCACCGGCGTGGTTTCCGGCGCCGCCAGCAGGCCGTCCAAAGCGCCTATGGCGCGCTCGATGATGGCGGGGCTGTAGCTGCGCGCGTTGAAACCGGCGGCGGAGCGCAGCAAATCGGCCGCCTCCGCCGCGTATTCCGGCCGCGCCGCCAGCGCCCGCCAGCCTTGCTCCACCGCGAGCAAGGCGCGCTCCAGGCCGGCGGTGTGCGGCGCGCGCATGCGCAGATAAGGTTTGGACAGATAGGGCCGGATGTCGGCCAACCAACCGTCCGGGGTCTCCCCGTTGTCCACCAGCACTTGGGCAAGCAAGGGGTCGTCCACCACCCGTCGACGCCAAAAATCGTCGACGATTTCGATCAGGCGATCCTCGTCGTCGCTGACCAGTTCGGCGTCGAAGGTCTGGCTGCTTTCAAAAGCGGCGTCGGTCAGCACCCGCTGGCAGAAGCCGTGGATGGTGTAGATGGCGGCGGCGTCGAAGCCGGTGATCGCGGCGTTAAGCCGCTGCGACGCCTGCTCCCGCGCCGAGCCGGGCGGAAAGCGCGCCGCCAGCGCCGACAGGAAGGGATCTCCGCCAACCTCGCCGTCTCCCGCCAGCGTCTGGGCCAGCTCGCTCAGCCGTCGGCGCAGGCGCTCGCGCAGCTCGGCGGTGGCGGCCTTGGTATAGGTAACCACCAGCACTTGATCGACAGTGGGCGGCGGCTGGCCGTCGCGCTCTTCCAGCAATAGCCGGGCGAACAGGGCCGCGATGGTCCACGTCTTGCCGGTGCCGGCCGAAGCCTCGATCAGGTTGATGCCGGTCAGCGGGCAGTTCAGCGCATCCAGCGCTTGGGGAAGCAGGCTCATAATGGCGACACTTTAATGCGATTTGAGCATTTAAACGACCCGGAAAACGAGATTAGACGCGCTTGTCCACACCGCGCGCCCACGTTCAGAAGCGCTCGTCCAAGATCGCGGGCAGGACGATTTCCCGCGCGAAGGAAGCATCGGACAAATTCAGCAAAGCCCGCGTCAAGCTCACTACGTCATGCAGCGGGATCAGATGACCGGCTCCTCGTTCGGCGGCTTGCTCGCGGGACACGGACAAATCGTCCTCCGTGTTAAGGTAGCCCAATTGCAGGCACGTCACGGCCAGCCGCTGTTCGCGGTACTCCTCTCGCAGCGCGTCGGCCATGCCGCTCAAGGCGAACTTGCTAGCGGCGAAAGCCACTTCGGGGCGGCCGCTGCGCGGAAGGCCCGATGTCGACCCGGTCAGGAACAACTGCGGTTTGGCCGCGCCCGACATGCGCGGCAACACATGCTTGAGCAAGAGAATGGTCGAAGCGATATTGACCTGGACCACTTCCATCAGCTCCAGATCCGAACAACGGGAAAACGCATAAGACGGCTCGAACGCCTCCCGCTCCCAAATGCCCACATTGCACATCACCACGTCCAAGTGTTCCGGAAGCGCGCTAATGACCTGTTGCACGGCCAGGGCCGGATTGGACAAGTCGGCTTCGATCCAGTCCACGCCAACGCCGGTTGGCGGCTTCAAGCCCTCCGGCCTGCGCCTGGAAACGCCGATCACCCGGTCCCCTTTTGTCCCCAGCCCTTCGACAAAAGCCTTGCCAAGCCGCCGGCTCGCTCCAATGATCAGTATATTCACGGCTTCTCCAAAATGAATCCGCGCGGCGGTCCCGCGGCAGTACCAAACGAGAAGGATACTCGATTCGTCGAATTTGTCGGCTGCGCCGACAAAGGGGATAATCGCCGCCCGAACACCCGCACTCAAGGCCAGACACAATGAGCGACGCCGCAATCCGACTTTCAAAACGCATGGTGGAGCTGGGCCTGTGCACGCGGCGCGAAGCCGACGCCTGTATCGAACAAGGACTGGTGAAAGTGGACGGCCAGACCGTCACCGCGCTGGGCAGCCGGGTGGAACCGCAACAGCGCGTCGAACTCATGGGCCGGCCCGACGCGCAGCGCGAAGCGGCGGTCACCCTGCTGCTGCACAAGCCCGCCGGCGCCGAGCCGCTGGCGCTGCTGGGGCCGGACAGCCAGTTGCCGGGCGATATCAGCGGGCTGAGCTGGCTGCCGCGGCATCGCCAGCATCTGCAAGGTTTCGGCGCCATCGCCGACCACGCCCACGGCCTGGTGGCGCTGACCCAGGACCGCAAGCTGGCGCAGCGGCTGGCCGATTGCCAGCTGGAGTTCCTGATCAATGTCGACGCCGCGCCCGCCGCCGGCGACCTGCAGCAGCGTCAAAAAGGCTTGCGCCCCGGCGGCAAGCCGCTGCGCGACCTCAAGGTTTCGCGCCAAAGCGACCGTCAGCTGCGCCTGGTGCTCGCGGCGCGCGACGCGCGCTGGCTGGACGATATCTGCGCCGGCCTGGGCGTCAGCCCTCTGGCGCTGCGCTGCATCCGCATCGGCCGGCTGGCCATTGGTCAGTTGACCGCCGGGCAGTGGCGTTATGTGCCGGACTTCGAGCGTTTCTGAGAGCTTAGTTTCATGCCCAGGGCCAATGCCGCCGCCGCGTTGCGCGCGGCGCGGCTCACATTGTCCGCGGCCTCGGCCAAAGCCTGTTCCTGACTGCACGGGCGGCTGACCGCGGCGAACACGGCGTCCAGCCCGTGCGCGTGGGTCAGTTCGCTGCCCGCGCCCAAACACCCCCCTATCGCCAGCACCGGCACGCCATATCGCTGAGCGACGCGGGCGACGCCAATCGGCGTCTTGCCTTGCACGCTCTGGCTATCGATGCGGCCTTCGCCGGTCAGCGCCAGATCGGCGTCGGCCAGCGCCGCGTCCAGGCCGATGGCCTCCGCGACGATGGCGCTGCCGGAACGCAGACGGCCGCCCAGGCAAGCCAGCAGCGCGGCGCCCATGCCGCCGGCCGCGCCAGCGCCGGCCTCCCCTGCCGCGGCCACTCCGGACGCGGCCTCCATCAACACCGCGAAATGCGCCAGCGCCGCGTCCAGTTCCGCCACCATCTCCGGCGTCGCGCCCTTCTGCGGCCCGAAAACCGCCGACGCGCCGCGCGGGCCAATCAGGGGGTTGTCGACATCGCAAGCCACATCGATGCGGCAGGCGGCCAAACGCGGGTCCAGTCCGGACAGGTCCAGCCGCGCCAGTCTCGCCAAGGCCGCGCCGCCGGCCGGCAGGTCTCGTCCTTCCGCGTCCAGCAGCCTGGCGCCCAAGGCCTGCAACATGCCGGCGCCGCCGTCGTTGGTGGCGCTGCCGCCTATGCCCAACACGAAGCGGCGCGCCCCCGCGTCCAACGCGTCGCGAATCATGTCGCCGGTGCCGTGGCTGCCAGTCAGCAAGGGGTTGCGTCGCGCCGGCGGCAACAGCACCAGACCGCTGGCGGCGGCCATTTCAATCACCGCCACGCCGTCCGCGGTCAAACCGTAGCTCGCGGACAGCGTCTCGCCCAGCGGGCCTCGCGCCGTGGCCTCGCGCCGCTGGCCGCCCAGCGCGTCCAACATGGCCTGCACCGTGCCCTCGCCTCCGTCCGCCATCGGCAGCTTGTGGTAGAGAGCGGCGGGGAATACCTGGCGGAAGCCGTCCTCTATCGCCTGAGCCACCTGCAGCGCGCTCAGGCTTTCCTTGTAGGAGTCCGGGGCAATCACGATTTTCATGCGGTTTTCAATCACAAAAGATGACAAGAGCAAGATATTAGCGATTGACCAGCCGCGGCGGAATCCTCAGCACCAGCAGCGCGCCGGCCAGCATCACTCCGGACAGAATGTACAGCGCCGGGTCCGTGCTATGGGTCAGGTCCTTGATCCAGCCCACCAGGAAGGGGCTGACGAAACCGGCCACCTGTCCCAGCGAATTGATCAAGGCCAGCCCGCCGGCGGCGGCGGCGCTGCCAAGAAAGGCGGTGGGCAGCGGCCAGAACATGGACAGGCCGGCCAACGCGCCCATGGTGGCCAGGGTCAGACCCAGCATGGACAGCCAGACCGCGCCGCCGCTATTGGCCGCCAACAGCAGGCCAAGCACGCCCATCAGCAGCGGCAGCACCACGTGCCAGCGGCGCTCCCCGCGCCGGTCGCCGGAACGGCCGACCCAGACCATGAAGAAACAAGCGGCCAAGTAGGGCAAGGCGCTAAGCCAGCCGATGACGCCTGCGCTCTGGAACCCCAGGCCCTTGATGATGGACGGCAGCCAGAAGTTGATGGCGTACACCCCCATCTGGATGGCGAAGTAAATCGCGCCCAGCATCCAGACGTTGGCGTTGCGCAACACGCTGGCGAAAGACTGCTCCATTGGACGCTGCGCCGCGCGCCGCGCCTCATCGTCGATCAGAGCCTGTTGCATCGCCGCCTTTTCTTCCGCGCTCAGCCAGCGCGCCTGGGCGATGCCGTCGTTCAGATAGAAATACACGCCCAGGCCCAACAGCACCGTGGGCAGGCCCTGTAACAGAAACAGCCATTGCCAGCCGGCCAGGCCACCTTGTCCGGCGGCGAAATGTTGCAGCATCCAGCCGGACAAAGGCCCGCCCAGCACGCCGGACACCGGGATCGCCGACATGAACAACGCCATCACCTGACCGCGTTTGTCGGCCGGGAACCAACGGGTGAAGTACAGCACGATGCCGGGGAAGAAACCGGCCTCGGCCACGCCGGTGAAAAAACGCAGCACATAAAAAGATTGCGGCGTGGAAACAAACATCAGGCAGGCGGACAGCGTGCCCCACACCAGCATCAGCAGCGCGATCCAGCGCCGCGCGCCCACCTTGTGCAGCATCAGGTTGCTGGGCACGCCGCACAACACATAGCCGATGAAGAAAATGCCGGCGCCCAACCCGTAGACGGTTTCGCTCAAACCCAACGCGTCCAGCATCTCCAGCTTGGCGAAGCCGACGTTGACGCGGTCCAGGTAGTTGAACAGGTAACAGACAAAAATAAAGGGAATCAGCCGCCACACGGCTTTCTTGTAAGCGCCGGCCAGAATGTCTTGCCGCGGCGCGCTCAGGGTGTCGCTAGGGTTCAAATCCATCTCCTCTGCGCACGGGGGCCGTCCCTCCGGCGCGTCTCCTTGGTTCTGATGAATATTGTTTTTGTATTGTGCCGCCCATTCTGGTCAGCGCGCTCGGAAAATGCTTCATGCAAACGCACTATTTATATCGGATCAATCCACGGATATATTGGGCAAAAGCACATCAACGGGAGTGTTCATGTCCATTCTGACCACGGAACTGGCGCAAGACATCGTCAGCCGCACCATGCGCATCATCCCTTTCAACGTGAATGTAATGGATGCCCAAGGCGCAATCCTGGGCAGCGGCGACTCCGACAGGCTGGGGCAATTGCACGATGGCGCGCTGCTGGCGCTGGCGCAGCGGCGCACGGTGGAAATCGACGACGTCACCGCCGGCAAACTGCACGGTTCCCGCCCCGGCATCAACCTGCCCTTGCATGTGGACGGCCGTATCGCGGGCGTGGTCGGCCTTACCGGCCAGCCGGAGCAGGTGCGCCAGTTTGGCGAATTGGTACGGCTCACCGCCGAGATGATTCTGGAGCAGGCCCAGTTGCAGCGGGCGCTGCAACACGATGCGCGCCAGCGCGAAGCCTTTGTGCTGGAATGGATACGAGGCGAACCCGGCCCGGCGCTGGACGCTTGGGCGCAGCGGCTGGGGCTGAGGCTGGAACAACCTCATGTGGTGCTGAGCCTGCAACTGGACGAAGACAACTTGGCCGCCGATCAGGCCCAGGCAACGCTGCAGCAGTTGCAATCAGCGTTGGCCGCACGCTGGCCGCGACTGCTTAGCGCGGCCACCGGCCCTTACGAACTGGTGCTGGTGGAGGCCTGCGAGGAAGACGGCGAAGCCGAGCGCGAAGCGCTGCTGCAACGCCGGCTGAGCGCGCTGGCAGGCTGGCTGGAGGAGATGGAGACTCCCGGCTTCCGCCTGGGCATGGGCATTGCGCTACCCGGACGGGACGGCGCGGCCCAATCCTGCCTCAGCGCGCGCGCCGCCGCGCGCATCGGCCGGCAACGGCAGCCCAAAAAACGGGCTCACAGCTATTACGAACTGGCGCTGCCCGTGTTGCTGTCCGGCCTCGACCACGGCTGGCAGGCCCAACAATTGCGGCAGCCGCTGCAACGGCTGGAGCAAGCCGGCAAGAGCGGGCTGCGCCGCACCGCCGAAGCCTGGTTCGCCCATCAATCGCATCCCGGCGCCACCGCGCGGGCGCTGCACATCCACCGCAACACGCTGGACTACCGGCTGGACCGCATCGCCGAAATCACCGGCCTGGATCTGGAGCGCCACGAGGACCGTTTCCGGCTCTACGTCGCGCTGCTGCTGGGCTGAAACTCACTCGCCGCCGGCATCGGCTTCAGGCTGCCGGCCTATGCGCTTGAGCCGCGCCGGCTTGGCCCCCTGCTGCGCCAGCGCGATTTCCAGCAGAGTCTCCAAGCGGATCACGCGCTCGGTCAGGCTTTCAATCTTAGCCTGCTGGCTTTTCATCGCGCCGGCCATGCGCTCCACCTTGTCGTTCATCTTGATCACGGTGGTCAGCGCGTCCCACATCTTGTCGCCCACGCCCATCACGCCACCCGCTTGCCGCTGGCGCGCGCTTCCATCGCGGCGATGCGGCGGTTGGAAGCTTCTACATAGTTCAAGGCCTCATCGATGGCAGCGCCGGCCTGGGCGGTGGTTTTCTCCATCTGCGCCATCATGCCGGCCAGCAAGGCGTCGTCGTCCCCGGGCCGGAAGGCATCTGCGGCGCGACGCATGAATTCGCCCACCGGCAGGCCTGCGGCCTCGGCCAGCGCCTTGTAGCGCTTCTTGTCCTCCGCGGTGACCAGCACCGGAATCCGCTCCATTGTCATTGCCCAAGCTCCCTGATCGATGGTCATGTGCAGCACATGACCATGGTAGGCATCCTGCTGTGACGAAACAAGACCAAGGCTGCATATGGACACTTTTTGAGAGGCGGGCTTCCAGCCTGTCTCTAATATTGCCCCTGTCGCGATGCCCAAGATCGCCCTCATTGCTCAGGACTGCCATATGCCTTCCATTCCCTTTTTCTCAAGTCGCCCCTCCCAACAGCCAAGCCCGATTGAAGCTCAACTGCTCGCCAACGCGAAAACCCCGGCGGAACGCCGTGAAGCGGAAAATCTGTTTGCTCAGGTGAAACAGATACGCAATACATCCGATTCGTCAGCATCCACGCCGCCGCCCGCCGCCTTTCCACTCACCTTGAAAAACGTTCTGCTGAGCAGCCTGTATGTCCAGGCCGGGGTCCAGCCGCTGCTCAACCGAGAATCAGAGTTGCTTCCAGCGTCTTCCGCGCCGTACGCCTTCCCCTCGGCGCTGGTCCAGGCCCACAGCCAGCCCTCTCCCCTTTCCGCGCCTCCGCAGCCGGAAACGCCGCTGCTCCGCCAAGTGCGCCATGTCGTTCCCAAACCCAAGACCACGACCACAACCGCCGCGCCTGACGACGTCAAGATCGTGAAGATGTTTGATTTTTCCTGCATGAACGAAGGCGAGAATCTGTCCTTCGCCCAAGTTCTGCGCCAAATCGGCAAAACCTTGCGCAATCCCATCACCGCGCTGGCCACGGAAAGCAAGCATGTCGACAGCTGGAGACACGGCCGCAGCTGCGCCACGTCCGAGGAGATCTCGGCCATCACCGACATCACAGAGAAAGTCGATGCCATCACCTCTCAAGTCCTGACTCTGCTGCCAGGCAGCCAGCCCTTGGCCATAGCCCAATACATCGTCGGTCCTCTGCTAGAGCATGCCGCCAATGACCTGGAGGGCAAACCCACCTCGCGGGAAGAAGAGCTTAACCTGCTGCAGCAAGTGACCCAACAAGCCCGCTTCAGCATTGAAGGGATGAGCCATGCCGAGCGGCAGCGCTTGCAAACCGCGCCTCAGCCTGCCAACAAGGCGTCAGGAATAAACCTGCCGGTATTTCATCTCAAAAATGGTCGTAACCACATCAAACTCAAAGCCAACGGCAAGCACCATGACGTGGCCTTGTTGGAGAAAGATGGCCGCAGCTTTGCGCAAATCCCGGCCAAGCAGCAGGGCAAGTTCGCAAACCGCGAAGTCTACTTCAACCATCTCGCACAGGAATGGCGCTTGCTGGGTGATGGCAAATTCCGGCATTTCAGCAAACAGGAACAATTAGCCGCCCATACACTGGCACTGGGTCCGCATCACTTGCATCGCTCCAGCAGTGCGGGCACGCCTCACGTCTATAACGTTCACAACTCCTTAGGGGCGCAACCGGCGCGGCTAGAAGCCATTGAGCTGTTTGGCCGCCTGGTGCCCTACCGTCACGAGCTCGCCACCGGCAAGGAGTACATCTACGATGCCCGCCGACCGGACGCCGCGCCCCAGGAAGTGGAAAACCGCCTAGGCGAGTGGCATCTCAAGCACGAGCTCACTCGACAGGCCACCCCCGAACTGCGCGCGGCCATCGCCAAGCACGATATCGCGCCGCTCGCCCTGGACGAGCGCCAACTCTCCACACCCAATCACTTTGGCATCCAGCGCACCGGCGATGGCCAATATGTCCTGGCCATCGACCAGCGGTACTACCCCGTTCAACGACACGGCAAGCACATTCAGCTTGGGGGCGCCCGCAATCTGCACATAGAGCTGAGCGCCCACGGTAAGCGCATCGAGGTGGGGCTGACCAAATCAGCCAACCTGGACAATCCCGCATTCAAACTGGTTGATATGCCCATCATCGGCAAGCCGCTTAAAATCCGGGCCGCGCGTAAAGCCATAAACAAAGCGCTGCCGATTGCGCAAACCAAAATCGCCAATGCGATCCAAGCTTTGAACCGCTCCGACCTTCGCCCCCAGGTCCAGTTGGCGGAAGAGGCCTATTTTGGCAAAACCTTCCATCAGGAGCCGAAACGCTTGGCTCAGCTGACCAAGTATCTGGACCAGATCCGGAACGATCTGGCACGCATCGACACCGCCAACTTCAATTTCGATAGCCGGGTCGGCTCTCCCACCACGGTGGCGGAACTATCCAGGGAGCAATACCAGATGCTGGGCCGCAAACCCAATTCAAAAATCATCAATGTTGGCCGCGATGGCTTCTACGCCTATTACGAACGGATGGGCAAAAACCCGAGCGCGGTCGCTGATGTACTGATCCATGAACTGTCACATGGCGGCCCCAACACGCTGGACTTCGCTTATGTCGGCACACAAAAACAGGCCCGGGTCGGTGATGTCGATGTATTCGAACTGATCAATCTGGCGAATAAGCATATCGAGAAGGATAGCCGCTACGGCGGCGCCGATCTGGCGCAGATCAACAACATCAACATTGAGTTCAAAGGACTCAAGAACGCCGACTCCATCGCCCAGTTCGTCTCCTTTCTGGGCAAGGCGGATAGCGACCCTGAGGGTTTCGAGCGCGACTACCAAACGCTGAAGGACGCCGCCGAGCGCTCTGACCATTTTCAGCAACGCCTGCCTGAAGGCGTGCCGGTAAGCCGCAACCGCCGCGCCATCGATACCTCGGCCCCGTCACTACCCCCGCTGCTGCTGTTGGCGGAACGGCAAAGCGGCCGTTATCACTTGTATCGTCCGCTAGCAGGCTGATTCACGTGGCCCGCCGCCGGGCATGGTCTGATGTCCCTGCCCGGCCCGCCGATACGCTAAACTGCTCGGTTTAGACTTCTGGCGTAATCCCACATGGGCCAGCCCTCTGCTCCCCTCTCTCTCTCCCGCCGGCTGGCCTGGACCGCCGCCGCAGGCTGCCTCGGCTACTATTTGCTGCTGGCGCTGCGCCCGTCCTGGCTCGGCGCCAAGTTCGCCGGCTGGCCGGCGTCCGTTCTGCTGGCGCTAGCCATGTTCCTGCTGTTCTTCCTGCTGGCCGCCGGTTACGCGCTGGCCGCCGGCCGCGCCGACGACTCGGAGCGCCGATGAACCACGCCTCCGCCTTTTTCCTTTTTTTTGTGTTGCTGACCCTGGCCATCACCGCCGCCGCCGCGCGGCGCACCGCATCGGCCGGCGACTTCTACACCGCAGGCGGCCGTATCCGCGGCTGGCAGAACGGGCTGGCTCTGGCCGGAGACTATCTATCCGCGGCTGCCTTTCTTGGCGCCGCCGGCATGTATCTGTCCCAGGGCTACGATTCGCTGGCCTACGCCGTCGGCACCCTGGCCGGCTGGCCGCTCTTGCTGTTATTGCTGGCAGAAAAACTGCGCGGCAGCGGCTGCTACACCGCCGCCGCGGTGCTGGGCCGACGCTTCGACCACGACGGGGTGCGGCTGGCCGCCAGCGTCAACTCGCTGACGGTGACGCTGTTTTATCTGATCGTGCAGATGGTGGGCGCAGGCAAGCTGATCGAACTGCTGTTCGGCCTGCCCTATCTGGCCGCCGTGAGCCTGGTGGGGGCGCTGATGGTGCTTTACGTGGCGCTGGGCGGCATGCTGGCCACCACTTGGGTACAAATGGTCAAAGCAGTGCTGATGTTCGGCTGCGCGCTGCTGCTGGCCGGCGGCGTGCTGGCGCGCTTCGGCGGCGACCCGGCGCGGCTGTTCGCCGCCGCCGAGGCGCTGCGCGGGCCGCAAGTCTTCCTGCCCAGCCCGGCGCTGAGCGATCCGCTGGAAGTGCTGTCGCTGGGCCTGGGCCTCTGTCTGGGCCTGCTGGGCTTGCCCCATGTGCTGATGCGCTTCTTCACCGTGCCGGACCGCCGCGCCGCGCGGCAGTCCGCCTGCTTCGCCACCGGCCTGATCGCGCTGTTCTTCGCCGTCAACATCGTCATCGGCTACGGCGCCCTGGCCTTGGTGACGCCGGAGCCCGGCTTCCACGACGCCGCCGGCAAGCTGCTGGGCGGCGGCAATATGGCCGCCATCCATCTGGCCACCCGGCTGGGCGGGCCGGCCTGGCAGGGCCTGGTGGCGGCGGTGGCTTTCGCCACCATCCTGGCGGTGGTGGCCGGCCTGGCCATGGCTGGCGCCAGCGCCATCAGTCACGACCTCTACGCCGCCTGGTGGCGGCGCGGCCGCGCCGATGCCAACGCCGAACTACGGGTATCGCGATGGGCCACCGTCGGTCTGGGTCTGCTGGCGCTGCTGCTGTCCACGCTGTTCCAGCAGCAAAACATCGCCTTCCTGATGGGCCTGGCCTTCGCCATCGCCGCCTCCGCCAATTTCCCGGTGCTGCTGCTCGCCCTGCACTGGCCCGGCCTCAGCGCGCGCGGCGCGCTGTGGGGCAGCCTGGGCGGGCTTGTCGCTGCGGCGGCGCTGATCGTGGCCGGCCCGGCTGTGTGGGTGGGCGCGCTGGGCCACGCCAAGCCGCTATTCCCTTACGCCAACCCGGCGCTGTTCTCGGTGCCGCTGGCCTTTGCGCTGGCTTGGCTGGGTTCGCGCCGCGGCGCAACGGCGGTATCATCGGCTAGCCAAACTTCGAATCGATCCCAACGCTCATGACCACACTGACTCTTTACGGCAACCGCCTGTCCGGCCACAGTTACAAGGTGCGCCTGGCGCTAATGCTGGCCGATGTTTCCCATGATTACGTTCACGTGGACCTGACTGTGCCGCGCGAGCAGCGGCCAGAGGATTTTCGCGCCGCCAGCCGCTTCGGCGAAGTCCCTGTATTGGTGGCCGACGGCACCGCGCTGTGCCAGTCCAACGCCATTCTGCAATGGCTGGCCAATAATTTCGGCCAGCTCAGCGGCGAGCACGGCAGCCGGGAAACCGTGCGCGAATGGCTAAGCTGGGAAGCCAACCGCATTGGCCTGTCGGTGCCCAATCTGCGCTGGTCGCGGCTGAATCGCCTCCCGCAGCCGGAGGTGGAGGCCTGGCTGGAACAGCGCGCGCGCGCCGATCTGGACACTCTGGACGCCGCGCTGGCCGAACAACCCTATCTCGCCGGCCAGCGGCCGAGCATCGCCGACCTGTCCGCCAGCGCCTATCTATGGTGGCTGGCCGACGCCGGCCTCGACATCGCCGGCTGGCCGCGGGTCCAGGCCTGGCTGGAACGCATCGCCCAACAGCCGGGCTGGCAGCACCCAGACGTGCTGATGGCCCCGGATATTCCCGACTGAGCGCCCACGGAGCCCCGCCATGTCCCCCCGTCCCGATTGCATCCGACACTGGAGCGAGTTGATCGAAGCCGACTCCCAAAGCTACCCCGACAGCCGGGAGCCGCTGGCGCGGGGTGCGGCGCTGGGCAAGCATTACGGTTTCGCCCGGCTGGGCATCCATCACGAACTCTTGGCGCCGGGCCAACGCACCAGTTGGCCGCACGCCGAAAAAACCGAGGATGAATTCGTCCATGTGCTGGAGGGCGAGCCCGACGTCTGGCTGGACGGCGCGCTGCAGCGGTTGCGGCCGGGCGATTCAGTCGGCTTCAAGGCCGGCACCGGCCTGGCTCACACCTTCATCAACAACACCGCGCAGCCCGTGCGCCTGCTCTGCGTCGGCGACGTCAACCGCGCCGACAACCAGGTGCACTACCCGCTGCACCCGGCGCGCAACGCCGCCATCGGCCCTCTGCACTGGAGCGACGCGCCGGAGCGGCCCTTGGGCGACCACGACGGCTTGCCCGACCTGCTGCGCGCAGCCGGAGGCCCTTTCTGACATGCGCGATTTTCTCCAGGCCGTCGCGGCTCTGATCGGCCCGGCCCATCTGCTGACCGACGCCGCCGACACCGCGCCCTACACCCTGGACTGGCGCCGCCGCTACCAGGGCGTCCCGCTGGCGGTGGCGCTGCCCGGCAGCACAGCCGAGGCCGCCGAGCTGGTCAAGCTCTGCCGCCGCCATCAGGTGGCCATCGTGCCGCAAGGCGGCAACACCTCCACCTGCGGCGCGGCCACGCCTGACGCCAGCGGCCGCCAATTGGTGGTGGCGATGCGGCGCCTGCGCGCCGTGCGCAGGCTGGACGCGGACAACAACGCCATCACCGTGGAGGCCGGCGTCACCCTACGCGAAGTGCAACTGGCGGCGGAGCAGGCCGGCCGGCTGTTTCCTCTGTCGCTGGCCTCGGAAGGCAGTTGCCAAATCGGCGGCAACCTGTCCACCAACGCCGGCGGCGTGGCCGTGCTGCGCTACGGCACCATGCGCGAACTGACGCTGGGCCTGGAAGTGGTACTGCCGGACGGCAGAGTGCTGGACGCGCTGGCCGGCCTGCGCAAAGACACCACCGGCCTGGATCTGAAGCAATGGTTCATCGGCGCAGAGGGACAACTGGGCCTGATCACCGCCGCCACGCTCAAGCTGTTCCCGCTGCCCAGCGCCCGCGCCACGGCGCTGATCGGCGTCGACGACATCGAAACCGCCATTCGCTGGCTCAACGGCCTGCGCCAACGCTTCGACGACCGCCTCACCGCCTTCGAGGTGATCGAGGCCGATTGCCAACAAGCGATAGCACGCCACCGGCCCGGCCAGTTGCCGTTCACCGCGCCTTGGCTGCTGTTGATCGAGTTGTCCGACGGCGGCGACGACGCCGCGCTGAACGAGGCGCTGCTGGACTGGCTGGCCGGGCAGACCCCGCGCGACGGGGTGGTGGCGCAAAGCGAGGCCGAGCGACGCAAGCTGTGGCTGCTGCGCGAGGAGATTTCGGAAATCCAGAAACAGGACGGACCCAGCATCAAGCACGACATTGCGGTGCCCACCTCGGCCTTGCCGCAACTGGTGCGCGAGTGCGGCGCCGCCCTGCGCCAGGCTTACCCCGGCGTGCGCATCGTCGCCTTTGGTCACGCCGGCGACGGCAATCTGCATTACAACATCAGCTACACCCGGCCCGGCAACGTCGATCTGTTCGACGACGAGCCCGCGGTCAACGCCATCGTCTACGACCACGTCTACCGGCTGGGCGGCACGCTGGCGGCCGAACACGGCATAGGCCAGCTCAAACCGCAATGGCTGGAACGCTACAAGGACCCGCTGGCGCTGGAGTTGATGCGCACGCTCAAAGCCGCGCTGGACCCGGAGCGCTTGATGAATCCGGGCAAATGGCTGTAAGCCGCCGGCTCAGGCGCTAGCGCCGAAGCCCGCCGACAGAACCCGCGCCAACGGCTCGGTCCAATCGCCCGGCTCGCTTTGGCGGAACAAGCGATGCTCCGGATACCAGGGCGTGGTTTCGCTGTCCAGCCCCCAGCGCCAGTCGGTGTGATCAGCCGACAGCAACAAGGCGCAGGGCAGTCCCAAGGCGCCGGCCAGGTGGCCGAAGGCGGTGTCCACCGTCACCAGCCCGTCCAATTCCGCCAGCAAGGCGGCGCTGGCGGCGAAGTCCGTCAGTTCATCTCCCAGTGCCTCCACGCCGCGCGCGCGCAGCCAGTCGCGCTCCGTCTCGTTCAACTCCGGCTGCAAGGCCAGCCAGGTGATTCCTGGCGCTGTCAGCAACGGATGCAGCGTTTCCAGATCCGGTAAAGACCGGCAATGGTCGAATTCATGCTCCGGTCTGCCGCGCCACACCAGCCCCACTTTGCGTCCGCCGGCCGGCAAGCGCGCGCGCCAGGCGGCGCGGCCGGCGGCGTCGGCGCGCAGATACGCCGGCTCCGGCATCGGCTCCGGTTGCAACAAGCCGGGCAAGCTCATCGAAAATACATGACAATCGTGCTCGGGCCACGGCCCGCCCAGGTCGGATATCGGCAAGCACTCCACCGGCCAGCCCTGAGCCGCCAACAAGGGCAGCAAGGCCGGCCGGCAGGCGGCGACCACGCTCCCTGGCGAACGCTGCAACAGCTGCGGCAAGTAACGCGCCATCTGCAAGGCGTCGCCGTAGCCCTGCTCGAACCACAGCAGCAGACGACGTCCGGTCAATGCCTCGCCGCGCCAGCGCGGCGACGTCAAAGCCGGAGACGGCGCGGTTTCCAGCCGGGCCTCGTGCAAGGGCCAGCCTTCTCCCCAGCGCCGCAGGGTCAGCAGCAGATAGCCCAGATTGCGACGCAGCCCGGCGTGCAGCGGCTGAGCGTCCAACCCGGCGCGCAACGTCGCCTCGGCCTCATCCCAAGCGCCTTGCTGCGCCAGAGCCAGCGCCAATTGCTGATGCGCTTCCGCGCCGGCCGGTTCCAGCGCCAAGGCCCGGCGCGCCAGCGGCTCCGCCTCAGCGCTGCGCCCTTGGCGCCACAGGCACAAGGCCAGATTGCCCAGCACCTGCGCCTGTTCCGGTGTTCGCTCAGCGGCCGCGCTCAAGCAGGCTTCCGCCTCGGCCCAACGCCGCTGAGCCTGTAACAGCAAACCCAGATTGGTCAGCGCCCCGGCATGGCTCGCCTCCAGCGCCAACGCCCGGCGCAACAGCGTTTCCGCCTCGCCCCGCTCGCCGCGCTCCGCCAGCAGCTGTCCCAGCAGATTGAGCGCGTCGACATCGTCCGGCGCGCAGGTCAATGCCCGGCGCAAGCAGTCCTCGGCCTCTTCCGGTTGCTGCCGATACAATAAACGGCCCAGGTTGAAACAATGAGCGGCGGACTGCGGCCGCAAGCGCAAGGCCTGCCGATATTGGGCCTCGGCCTCATCCAGCCGCCCCGCCTCCTCCAACAACACCCCCAGATTGCCTTGGCAGGCGGCGTGCTCCGGGCGCTGCGCCAGTTCCGCGCGGTAATGCGCCTCCGCCTGCGCCAGCTGGCCTTGCGCCATCAGACAACGGCCCAGATTGTAATGGGCGTCCGGGGTCCACGGGTCGCATTGCAACGCTTGGCGCCAACACTGCTCCGCCATCGCCAGTTGCTCCAGCCGCGCTGCGCACACACCCAGCAGGTTCCACAATTCGGCGTTGTCCGCCTGTGCCTGTAAACCGCTTTGCGCGGCCAGCAGCGCGCCGTTCAGGTCGCCGGCCGCCAGCAAGGCGCCGGCGCGCAAGGCATAGGAAGTCGATTCGGTCATAAGTTTTCAGCGCCCGAAACACAACCGTCCGGCTCCGTTTCGATAAGCGCTTTTTGAAATCCGCTGAATATCGTCTCCCGCATAGTAACCAGCATCTCTTCTTGATGAAATGTCCTTTATCATGCTCCGCCTGAATTTCCTCCAAGCACTACGCCCCTCTCACTGGATGCACGGCAATAACGCTCAAGCCGCCACCCGAACCCAGACCGGTCCCGTTGCCGGCAATGCGCCGGCGCCGCGCAAACTCAGCGCCGCCGACATCCAACGCGTGGAACCCGCCGGCGGCTGGCTCAGCCACCTGAGCCAGCATGCGCAAACCGCGCAGGCATCCTCGCGTTCCTTGCATGGTTTGTACGCGCTACAAAGTCACAAACTGGAAGCCGCCCACCTGGCCCTGCATGGATTCGGCCTGGGCGACAGCACCGAGGCCAAGACCTTGCACGCGATGGCAGAGCAATTGCAAGCCGCCCGCTTCAAAACCGACCGCGCGGTGCAGCCGCGGGAAATGACCGCCAATGCTAAGCTGAGCCACGATGTGAGGACGGTGATCGCCACGGCCCTGACTCGCGCCGGCCTGCCGGCAAAGCTGGCGCAGCGCGAAGCTAAAGCCTCATTGCAGCAGGCCAGCACCCGCTTATTGAACCAACGTCCATGGCAGACGGTGGAAACCCGCCTACAACACAATGGGCGCGAATACAGCTGCACTCTGATTCCTGCCGGACAGATGAAACTGGGCGCCGCCGACATCTTCCCGCAAGGCTATGACAATAACGGCGTCTGCTCCGCTTCCACGACTGAAACCCGCCACGCGGCCAACCTGTGGTTGTCCGAGCTGAAGGACGACGCAGACCAGACGCGGTTCAAAGGCATCCGCCACGGCATTCTGTCGCCTTACGGCGTGGAAGACGCACAGCAACGCCAAGCCGGCGCGCTACAGCGCGCCACCGAAGTCGCCACCGCCGCGCTGTTCTCGCAGCCGGGCACACTGCAACAAGCGCTGGCCGGCGACACCGTCACCCTGCGGCTGACCTCCACCGCGCTGGTGACGCCGGGTCTGGGCGGCGAAAGCGGCATGCTGCGCGACCAGGTCGGCGCCTGGCGCGCTTTGACATCGGCGCCGCAACCGCTGACGCTGCAAATCAAAAACGCCGATGGCGAGCTGCAATCCGTCAGGGTGAACCTGGAGGTGGCCGCCTTCAATTTCGGCGTCAACGAACTGGCGCTCAAGCTGGGCATGGGCCACAAAGAATCCGACAAGCTCAACCTCGAAGCCTTGCATCAATTGTTGGGTCCGGATCTGAAGCCGGGTACAGCCCCCGGCGGCTGGGTGGGCGACTACCTGGCGCAAAACCCGGCTAATAAGAAGCAGGTCGAAATCATGGCCATGCAGCTTCAGGAAATCTGGGCAAAGCAATCCCACCGCAGCGACGGCGGCGAGCCTTACAAGGCTGCGCAACGGGTAGCGATGCTGGCCTTCGAGATCGGCGCGGTGCCGTGCTGGAACTGCAAGAGCGGCAAGGATCGCACCGGCATGCTGGACGCCGAGATCAAGCGCGAGGCGATTGCCCAGCATCAGAGACACGCGCCCAGCCAGCCCGAGGCAGCGCTGGACGAGGACATGCGTAAATTGTTCGGCAAGGTGCTGACTCAGGGCGGCAATCTGGAGGTGCAGGCCTACAACACCGGCGCGCCCGGCAACAAGGTAATGAAACAGTTGCCCTTTGGCTCGCTGCTCAATTTGTCCTACAGCCAACGCATCGGCGACGCAAACGCCTGGCTACAGGCGCAGGGCTTGTCCACCCTGCTCAAATCGTGAGGGCTCACACGATGAACACACTCTTGCTCAGCTTGTACGATACCTTGGGGCTGGCTCTGGACGACGAGGCACCGGTGCTATTCTTCGGCGACGAGTTCGCGGTGCACTTCGAGGAAAGCGCCGCCGGACTGGAAATGGCTTGCCCGCTTGGCGTGCTGCCCAGCGACGCCGCCACGCTGCAGCGCCTGCTACAGCACAATTTCGCCAGCCCGGTGACACTGGCGGCGGACGCCGATGGCGAGTTGCTGCTGGCCTTGCTGCGGCTGCCGGACAGCAGCAGCGGCGCAGAACTGCAGGCCGGGCTGGAATGTCTGCTTGGCGTCGCCCGCGGCCTGCAAACCGAGTTGGGGCTGGGTGGCCGGCTGGATGCTGAGGCCTACTGAGCGGCCACGCGTGACAACGGCCGGGGAGCATGCTCTCCGGCCGTGTTTTGTTTCCCACGCAACCTTAGAATCTGCTTACGATCTGCTGCGCGTCGTGAGGCGTCCCACGGTGGGTAAGGCTTCCAAATGCTCATGCACCACGCGTACATCCGGCTTTCTCAGCCGTTTTCGCCTTGTCTCGCTCTTGCTCGCGAGGCTTTGAACAGACTCTTACAGGCGGAACTTGTTGAACTCCGCATTCATCTTGCTGGCATTGAGCGACAAGCCGGTCAGCGTGCTGCTGACATTCTGCAAGGCATCGTCGTTTTCCAGCACATGGCCGTTGATCGCTTCCGAGCTTTGCGCGATCAAGGTCGTCGCCTTGTGCTGTTCGCTGGTGGAGTCGGAAATCTCGTTCATCTTGGCCACCACGTCCAGCATGGAAGCGCGGATGTCCTCTATCTTGGCCACGGCCTCGCGGGTCAGTTCCACGCCCTCGTCCACCGCGGCCACGGTCTGGTTAACGTCGTTGACCGCGCGACCGGTTTCGTCGCGGATCGCGCTGACCATATTGGAGATTTCCAGCGTGGCCTGGGCGGTGCGCTCGGCCAGTTTGCGCACTTCGTCGGCCACCACGGCGAAGCCGCGGCCCTGTTCGCCGGCCCGCGCCGCCTCGATCGCCGCGTTCAAGGCCAACAGGTTGGTCTGGTCCGCGATGTCGCGAATCACATTGGTGATGCCGGAGATTTCCTGAGAGCGCTTGTCCAGCGAGGACAACATGGACTCCAAGCCGCGCACCGACTGCACCGTGCCCTCCATGCCGCTGGACAGGCGCTGCATATTGCTGGCGCTGGCCTCCAGGCTGGCGCCGGTCAGACTGGTCAGCTCATCCGCCTGACGCGCGCTGTCCGCGATGTGAGAGATCGACACCGTGATCTGTTCCAGCGTGGCGGCGTTGGACGAGGACACATCGGAAATATGGCGCGAGCTGTCCGCCACGCCGGCCACCAATTGACTGGCGTCCTGCACCCCGTTGACCACTCCTGCGGCGTCCTGCTTCAGGCCGCGGAACAACTGTGCCAACTGGGCGACGAAGGTGTTGAAGGCGCGCGCGGTGGCGGCTATCTCATCCTGGCCGTCGTCCTTCAACCGCAAGGTCAGATCGCCTTCGCCGTGGGAAATGTCCTCCATCGCGTTTTTCAGGCGCACCAAACCGGCCAACATGCGGCCGATCACCAGGCTTGCCAACGGAATCATCAGCACAAACACCAGCGCGGAGAGGCCGGCGATGGTGTACAGCAAGGTGGTCAACGGCGCCAGCACGGTGGCGCGGTCCGCCGCCAAGGCCATCACCCAGTTGGTGCCGGGGATTTCCTGCGCGGACAACAGCATGGCCTGGCCGCCGATCTGCACTTCCGACGCCTGGTTGTGGCTAACGATATCGGCCAAGCGCTCCGGCGTCAGTTCCGGCGCCACGCTGGTGATGGACTTCAAGGCCAGGTCGGTTTGCGGGTGGGCGATCACCGTGCCCTTCTTGTCCATGATGAAGGCGTAGCCGTTGCCGCGCACTTTCAAGCCCAGCACCGATTTCACCAGCGCGTCCACCATCACGTCGCCGCCCACCACGCCGGCGAAAGCGCCGTTGTGGTTGAAGGGAGCGGAAATCGTCACCGTCAGTTTCTTGGTGGCTTCATCCAGGTACGGGTCGGTCACCACGGCCTGGCCGCTATCCTTCGCGCGCTTGTACCAATCGCGGTCGGCTACCTTGTAGTCGGCCGGCGCGGTCCAGTCATCGGAAAACAGCGAGCGGCCGTCGGCGTAGCCGGCGTAGTTGACATTGAATCCGCCGGCCTTGGCGCCGGTTTTCAGAAAACGAATGGCGTCGGACTCGGACGCCATTGTGCTTTGCGCGACGATTTGCTGCTTCTTCTCTCCCAGCCAAGTGGTCACCACCGAGCTTTGCCCCTTCAGGCTGGCCTCGAATTCCTGGTCCAGGCCCTGCAGTATTTCCGTACGCATCTGCACGAAGACGATGACGACGAGCACCAGCCCGAACAAAGCCATCAATAGCGCGTTCAAGGCGATCAGCCGGCTACGAAGAGATTTCATGAACAGTCCTTTTTTTCTCGCGTGATTGACAACCATGGCTCCGATGCCGCGCATTGCCGGCGACACTCCCCATACCGTTGGCAGCCAATTGTTATTGTTGATTTATATCCAGGCAGTTTAACGGAAGTCACCCGTTATAAATATCAAATATGGGTACTGTTGTGACAGATTATGATTTTGTTTGATCAAACACAGGAGGATAGGGACTCGGCCAGCCGGTACGACGGGCAAAAAAACCCCCTGCGGTTTGACAACGGCAGGGGCCAACACGAGGAAGAAACGTCGTCCGGCGGACCGGCCGACATTTCGAGGGGCTAACACCTCAAAACCATACGGTTTTCAGTGCAGCCGCCACTGTAGCGTAATTACTCTATTCAGTCCAGCCTATTCCGCCGCCGGCGTCAGGAACGCCAGCGATAATCGCGGAACTGCTCGCGCAGCCGCACTTTCTGCAATTTGCCGGTGGCGGTGTGCGGCAGTTCCTCAACAAAGACCACATCGTCCGGCGTCCACCATTTGGCTATCTTGCCTTCATAGAAGCCCAGCAATTCTTCCACCGTGGCGCTGGCCTCGGGCTTAAGCACCACCACCATCAGCGGCCGCTCGTCCCACTTGGGATGCGGAATGCCGATGGCCGCCGCCTCCGCCACCGCCGGGTGGCCCACCAGAATGTTCTCCAGTTCGATGGAGCTGATCCACTCGCCGCCGGACTTGATCACGTCCTTGGTGCGGTCGGTGATGCGCATGAAACCGTCGGCGTCTATGGTCACCACGTCGCCGGTGTTGAACCAGCCGTCGGCGCTGTGGCTGGCATCCAGTTCGCGGCGGAAATATTGCGACAATACCCACAGGCCGCGCACTTGCAGATTACCGAAAGCCACACCGTCGTGCGGCAGCGGTTTGCCGGCGTCGTCGACAATGCGAAGCTCGATGCCGTAGATCGGCCGCCCTTGCTTGCTGAGCAAGGCGTTGAGTCCGGCCTGGTCCAGGCCTTCGTGCTTGAGCTTGGGCGTGCCGGTGGTGCCGCATGGCGACAGCTCGGTCATGCCCCATAGTTGACGCATTTCCACGCCGTGCTCGGCCAGTTGTTCGATCATGCTTTCCGGCACCGCCGAGCCGCCCGCGATCACCCGCTTCAGGGAATGCAGTTTCAGATGATTCTTCTGACAATGCTGCAACAGCATCATCCACACCGTCGGCACCCCGGCTGTCACGGTCACCTGCTCGCTTTCGATCAGCTCGTACAGATTGACCCCGTCCAACTTGGGCCCCGGCAGCACCAGCTTGCTGCCGTTCATGGTGCAACTGTAAGGCAGGCCCCAGGCGTTGACATGGAACATCGGCACCACCGGCATCACGCAGGCGCGCGCCGAGATGTCGAAGCTGTCCGGCAAGGCGCTGCCGTAGGCGTGCAGCACGGTGGAGCGATGCGAGAACAGCACACCCTTGGGATTGCCGGTGGTGCCTGAGGTGTAGCACAGGCTGGATGCTGCGTTTTCGTCCAGCAACGGCCACTGGTACTGGTCGCTGTGGCTGTTGACCAAGTCTTCGTAGCACAGCAAGTTGGCCAGCGGCGTCTGCGTCGGCATATGCGCCTTGTCCGTCATCAGCACAAAGGTTTCCACCGTACCCAGCTGCGACGCGATCTGCTCCACCAGCGGCAGGAAGCTCAGGTCGAACATCAGCACCTTGTCTTCCGCGTGGTTGACGATCCAGGCGATCTGCTCCGCGAACAGCCGCGGATTCACCGTGTGGCACACCGCTCCGTAACCGGACACGGCGAAGTAGGTTTCGTAATGGCGGTAGCCGTTCCAGGCCAGGGTGCCCACGCAATCGCCCTGGCGCACGCCCAGCGCCGCCAGCGCGTTGGCCAGTTGGCGCGCTCGCCGCGCCGCTTCGCGATAGGTATAGCGATGGATGGGGCCCTCAACGGTACGCGATACGATGGGCGTGTCGCCGTGATAGGTTTCGGCGTGGCGCAGCAAATCGGAAATCAGCAAAGGCCGGTCCATCATCTGTCCGTGAAGCATGGTTGTCCCCTCCATTGGCATGGTTATGGACATTCACCATACGGCGGCTAGAGTGGACGCTCCAATCAATTTTTCTGATGGCGCGGCCAAGCCGGATTTATACCCTTGTCATTGATAGGTAATTGAGAAACAAAGACCGCTACAGTCCGCATCCAGCCAATTGCCGGCAGCCGAGCGAGGCTGTAGCAATACAACAGGCCTGTCTTCAACTCTTCACCGGCTTTTTCGCCAGCATCCGTTGTAAAGTGCGCCGGTGCATGTTCAAGGCCCGCGCTGTGGCGGAGATATTGCCGTCGTTCTCACTAAGCACCCGCTGCAGATGCTCCCAGGTCACCCGTCGCAATGACATAGGCTGCGGCGTAAGAGGCAGTTCCGGATTGGCCTGCTGTTGTTCGAAAGCGGCCAGGATTTCATCCACCGTCGCCGGCTTGGCCAGGTATTGCACCGCGCCCAGCTTGGTGGCCTCCACCGCGGTGGCGATGCTGGCGTAGCCGGTCAGGATCAGAATGGCGCTGCGCGGACAGGCGGCGTGCAGCGCCGGCAGCAAGCGCAGCCCGCTGTCGCCGTCCAGATTCAGGTCCAGCACGATGCGCGCCGGGGCTTCGCCGGCCAGCTCCAGAGCCTGCGAGGCGGTTTGGGCCGCTGCCACCTGAAAACCGCGCCGGCTAAGCGAGCGCGCTAAAATGGCGACAAAGGCTTCGTCGTCGTCCACCAAAAGAAAGTCCAGCATCAGGCTCCGTCCTTATCATTCACTAGCAAGGGCAGGCGCACCTGCGCGTGCACGCCGCCCTCCGGCCGGTTCAGCAAGCGCAGCGAACCGCCCAGCCGCGCCAGCGTGGCGTGGCTCAGCATCACGCCCAGCCCCATGCCCACCGGCTTGTCGGACGGCAACGGGGTCAGCCCGGCGCGCTCCAGCTGCTGGTCGGTCAAACAGCCTTGATGGTTGACGATGTCCAGGAGCAAGGCCCCCTGCTCCAGCCGCGCCGCCACCGTCAGTTCGCCGCCGCCGGCCTCGGCCGCGTTGTTGATCAGATTGAAAAACGCCGGCCAGAACGCTGGGTCCAACGCCACCAGCGGGTCCGGTCCCCGTGGCGCCTGCCAATCCAGCCGCACGTCCGGCCGCAGCGAACGCCAGCCGGCCAGCTGCTCGGCCAGCGCGGCAAACAGCCCGCTCTCCCCCGGCGCGGACTCAGACCCCAACTTCAAGCGCGCCAACGCGCTGCCGCAATTGGCCAGCTGCGCCTTCATCAGCCGCAAGTCCTCCATCAGCTCAGCGTCCTGCTGCCGGGTGGCCAGCAACTCGTCCACCAGCAGGGTCATGGTGTTCAACGGCGTGGACAGCGAGTGGGCGGCTCCGGCCGCCTGCATGCCCACCGCCAATAGTTGCTCGTCGCGCAACTGGGTTTCCCGCGCCGTCGCCAGCGCCGCTTCCCGCAGCGCCAGCTGCCGCGCCAGCCAGGATACGAAGCCGGCGATCAACAGCGCAGACAGCGCAAAGCTCAACCACATCCCGGTCAGATGCATGGAAAAGATATGCAGGGCATTGCCGTGGTCCACCGGCCAGGACAGATGCCACTCGAACAACAGGCCGTAGGCCGCGACGCTGACCAGCGCCAGGGCCCAGGCGAACAGGCCCGGCGACAGCAAGGCGGCGAATAGCACCGGCGGCAGAAACAGCGAAGCCAGCGGATTGGCCGCGCCGCCCGTGAAGGCCAACAGCTCGGTCAACACCAACACGTCGGCGGCCAGTCCCAAGCGCAAAGCCAGCAAAGGGTCGCCGCCGTGGCGCAGCCACCACGGCAGGCAGACGTTGACCGCGGCCAGCGTCAGCAGCGCCTGGGAGAGCAAAGGCCAGGGCAGATAGACCTGCTGCCACCAGCAGGCCAAGGCCACCGTAGAGCCCAGCAGCAACATCAGCCAGCGCAGCCAGCCTATCAGCCGCGCCGAGCGCGCGATGTCCGCGGTCAGGCCCAGACGGGGGGAAGAAACAGGGAATCCGGCAATCATGGCCAACACTTTATCACCATGGAGCGCCCAGGGACGCTGCGACACTTTGCCGCATTGGGGCGGGACATCATGCAATTTAGAATTGTCATTCTCAAATTTGTTAATGTTAGTTTCTAAAAAATGTCTAAAAAACACTATTTGCTGCCTATCCCGCTGGCGCTCGCCGTCGGCCACGCCTTTGCCCAGGAGCTGCCGGAATTCCGCGGCGAGGAGGTCCTCGTCACCGCCGCCAAGGAGGAACAGCCGCTGAAAATGTCGGTGGACCCGCGCGCGCCGCGCCAGCCGCTGCCGTCCGCCGACGGCGCCGGCTTGCTCAAAGGCTTGCCCGGTTTCAACGTCATCCGCAAGGGCGGCGCCTCCGGCGATCCGCTGCTGCGCGGCCTGGGCGGTTCGCGACTGGCCATCCTCGCCGACGGCAATTTCGTGTTCGGCGGCTGCGGCGGCCGCATGGACCCGCCCACCGCCTATCTTTACCCGGACGCCTATGACGAAGTGAACGTGGTCAAGGGTCCGCAAAGCGTCAAACTCGGGCCCGGCCTGATCAGCGGCGGCGTCAACTTCGAACGCAAGACCAAGCGCTTTGACGAGGCCGGCGTGCGCTTCAACGGAAGCCTGACCGGCGGCAACGCCGACCGCAACGATGTCTACGCCGATGCCGCCTTCGGCTCCAGCCTGGGCTATGTGCGCGCCATCGCCAGCCGCAATCACGGCGGCGACTACAAGGACGGCAACGGCGCCAAGGTCCACTCCAGCTTCGACCGCGACAGCCAGACCCTGATCGCCGGCCTGACCCCGGACCGGGACACCACGCTGGAACTGGCGCTGGACCGAAGCCACGGCCAGGCCGCCTACGCGGACCGAGGCATGGACGGCAGCAAGTTCGACCGCGACGCCTGGAGCTTCAAAGCCGAGCGCCGCAACCTCAGCGGCTGGCTGGACGCGCTGCGGCTGCAACTGGGTCATAGCTATGTCGACCACGTGATGGACAACTACTCCCTGCGCCCGCAGACCGCCCCGGCCAGCCGTTCCGCGATGAACCCGGACCGCAGCGCCGACACCGGCCGCCTGGCCGCCGACATGGCGTTTGGCGACTGGGAAGTGAGCGCCGGGTTCGACTGGCTCAGCGACCGCCACCGCAGCCGCATGGGCAAAGGCGTCAATGCCGGCCAATACGTGGACCAGCCGCGCGCGCCCAACCAAAGCTTCGACAATCACGGCGTCTACGCCGAAGCCAGCCACCCGCTGGGCGCCGGCGGCAAGCTGATTGCCGGTCTGCGCCGCGACCAGACCCAGGCGGTTTACGAGGCCAAGGCCGCCACGCACATGATGCCGGCTCAAGCGCGCCAGGAAACCCAGTACCAGCTCAACGCCGGCTTCCTTCGCTATGAGCACACGGCGGGCAATTGGACCCGCTACGTCGGCCTGGGCCAAGCCGAACGCGCGCCCGACTTCTGGGAGCGCAACAAGAGCTCGACGCTGAACAGCGAAACCAACCGTCAGCTGGACGCCGGCCTGCTCTACCGCAACGACAAGCTGCAAGGCTCGCTATCCGCCTACGCCAGCCGCGTGCAGAACTTTATCCTGGTGGAAGGCGAGCCCGGCGCAATCGGCGGCAAGGCCCGCAATATCGATGCCCGCCGCTACGGCTTCGAAGGCGAGCTCAGCTGGCGCTTCGCGCCGGAATGGGCACTGTCCGGCAGCCTGGCCTGGGTTTGGGCCGCCAACCTCGATGAGAACCGCCCGCTGGGCCAGACTCCGCCGCTGGACGCCAAGGCGGCGCTGAAATGGGACAACGGCAAATACGCGGCCGGCCTGACCGTGCACGGCGTGCAGCGCCAGGACCGCGTGGCTCCGGGCCAGGGCAATATCGTCGGCACCGACATCGGCGCGACGCCGGGCTTCGGCGTGGTGTCGCTGGACGGCGGCCTGCGGCTGAACAAACACGCCAAACTGCTGGTTGGCGTGGACAACCTGTTCAACAAAGCCTACGCCGAAAGCGTCAGCAAGGGAGGCGCGATGGTGGCCGGTTACGAACGCACCCTGCAGGTCAACGAGCCGGGCCGCACCCTGTGGGGCCGCGTGCAATTACAGTTCTGATTCCTCGCCCTCTCGCCGCCGTGCCTCCAGTCTGCTAGGCTGGAGGCCTTTTGCCACCGCCCTCTCCCCGCCGGATGAAAACGCCCTATCTGAAAATCCTCGCTTGCGGCCTGACCCTGTTCATCCTGCTCGGCCCGCTGGTGGCCTTGCTGGCCAGCGGCGTGGTGCCGATGATGGCTTATTTGATGGGTGCGATCCCGGCATTGGGATTCGGTCTGCTGCTCTGCCTGCTGCGCATGTTGCTGGCCCGTCCCATCGCTGGCTGGCAACAGGGATGGCCGCGCTGGCTGTTGGCCTTGGTCGCCTTCCTGCCCGGCGCTTCCAGCGGCAGCGCGGTCACCTTCGTCTACGCCAGACTGGCCGAACCGCTGCTGTACAACGACCTGATGAACCTCTACCTTGGCGCCATGGCAGGCGGCGTCTGCAACGCGCTGTTCTGGCTGATGCGCTTTGGCGCGCCGTCCCGACCCGACTAGGCAAAAAGAAAGCCCGCCGAAACCGGCGAGCTGCAACCAAATGTAGAACGCTGGCTGCGTCAGGGCCAGCGCAGCCAGCATAGCCGGATTCCCCCGGCGTTCCCATGCGGCAAATTGCCGCAGCCTCAGCGCCGACGCAAACTGGCTTCCAGCCCGCCGCCGTCGCGGTTGGCCAGGCTCAGCCTCAGGCCGTGCAGCTCCGCCACCCGCTCGACGATGGACAGCCCCAGCCCGCTGCCGGCCACGTCCTGGCCCGGCGGGCGGAAGAAGCGCTCGCGTATCCGTGCCAGCCATTCCGCCGCCACGCCCGGACCACGGTCCAGCACGCTAACCGCGTCCTCGGCCAGCACCAGCCGCGCCTCGCCGCCCTCGGCGCCGTAGCGGATAGCGTTCTCCAGCAGATTGCGCAGCATCAGCCCCACCAGGGTTTCATCGCCGCTCAAAGGCAAGGCCCGCTCCGGCACGCAACGCCATTCCGTCTCCAGCTTCACCCCCTTGAGCGCAGCCTCCGCCGCCATCTCCGCCAGCAAGCGCTCCGCCAGCGTCGCCCAGGCGATGGGCTGCCCCTGTCCCGGCCGGCTAAGCGGGTCCAGCCGCGACAGAGCCAGCAACTGCTCCACCAGCCGCGTGGCGCGGTCTATGCCCAGCATCAGCTGCCGCAACGCGTGCTTGCGCCGTTCCTCGTCCGGCAACAGTTCCAACACCTCGGCCTGCACTTTCAGCGCCGCCAGCGGCGTGCGCAGTTCATGCGCGGCGTCGGCGGTGAAGCGGCGCTCATGTTCCAGCGTGGAGGCAATGCGGGCGAACAAGGCGTTGAGCGCGTCCACCAACGGCATCACCTCCCGCGGCACCTCGCGCGACACCGGCTCGCTGTCGTCCGGCGCGCGCTGGGCAATGCCGGCGGCCAGACGCTTGAGCGGCCCCAGTTCGCGACGCACCGCCAGCAGGATCAGCAACAGCATCACCGGCAGACCCAACAACCACGGCAGCAGCTGGGCGGACACCACCTTCAGCACCATGTCGTGTCGCAAGCCCTGCTTCTGCCCCACCGCCACCAGCCGCGAACCGTCCGGCGCGGCCAGATAGATCAGTCGCCAGTTGTGATCGCTGTCCTTGCCGCGATAATCGTGGAAGCCGCGCCGTTCCGGCTCGAAATCGAAGCGACGGCCGCGGCCGTCGCTGAGCAGCAACCGGCCGTGGCGGTCCCATACCGCCAAGCCGAAATCGTCGTTGTCCAACTGCCCCTTGTCCGCGTGTTTGAGCAGATGCTTGAGCTTGGGCAGATCAATCACCTCTTCGTCGCCGACATCCACCAGCAGCAGCTGCCGAGCGAATTGGCCCATCTGGGTGTCGAACAGCTCGTCCACCTCCTCGTGCGCCAGCCAGGCCGCGGCGGCGGAAGCCACCAGCCAGATCGCCGGCACAATCAACAACAGCAGCAGCAATAGCCGCGCCTGCAGGCTGCGCGGTCCTCTCATGCCGGATCTCCCAAGGTATAGCCGACGCCGCGCAGCGTGCGGATGAAGGCGCTGCCCAGCTTCTTGCGCAAATGATGCACATGCACCTCCACCGCATTGCTTTCCAGCTCCTGTCCCCAACCGTAGAGCTTGTCCTCGATCAGCTCGCGCGGCAGCACTCGTCCCTTGTGGCTGAGCAGCAGCTCAAGCAGCGCCAGCTCGCGCGCGGTCAACTCAAGCGGCGCGCCGTCCAGCGTGGCCGCGCGCGCCACCGGGTCCAGACAGAGACGGCCATGCCGCCATTCCGGATGGCTCTGGCCGTGGCGGCGACGATGGAGCGCGCGCAGCCGCGCCGCCACCTCCGTCAGCGCGAACGGCTTGACCAAATAATCGTCGGCGCCGGCGTCCAGGCCGCCCACGCGGTCTGCCAGCGCGTCGCGCGCGGTCAACACCAGCACCGGCACATCCTGACCGCCGCGCCGCCAGGCGGACAAGATATCCATGCCGTCCATGCCCGGCAGCCCCAGGTCCAGCACCACCGCGTCGTAAGGCGCGGCGCCAAGCGCCGCCAGGCCCTGCTTGCCGTCGCGAAACCAATCCGCGACGAAACCCAGCTGCTCCAGGCCCATCTTCAACCCGTCGCCGATCTGAGCGTCGTCCTCCACCACCAAAACCCGCATATCCGTCTCCCCGCCGCCGGGCGTTCAAGGTCCCGGCAGCCTAGCGCGCTCTCGCCGCCGTAACAAGCGCCGCCGCAAAACCGGATTGCAGCAGCCTGCGCTTAAGACAATCTTAAAGGCTGCGCTCAAGAAATTTCATCGCCTCGTCACTGAAATCTCACGCGACTGTCACCTGCCGCTGGCAGCATCGCCAGCAGTCCACAGGCCGACGGAGCCGCCATGCAGCCAGACCCCGCCCCCGACAGCGCCCGACAACTGCGCGCGATCTGGATTTCCGACGTCCACCTCGGCACCTCCGGCTGCCGCGCCGACCACCTGCTGGATTTCCTTCGCTTTCACGAATCCGAATACCTGTACCTGGTCGGCGACATCGTCGACGGCTGGCAACTGAAAAAATCCTGGTACTGGAAACAAAGCCATAACGACGTGGTGCAGAAAGTGCTGCGCAAGGCTCGCAAGGGCACCAAGGTGATCTACGTGCCCGGCAACCACGACGAGGCGGCGCGGCAATACGCCGGGCTGGACTTCGGCGGCATCGCCATCCGCCAGGAGGCCGAGCACCGCACCGCCGACGGCAAGCGGCTGCTGATCCTGCACGGCGACGAGTTCGACGGCGTGATCCAATACGCCAAATGGCTGGCCTACGTCGGCGACACCCTATACACCCTGATCCTGGAACTGAACCGCGGCTTCAACTGGGCGCGGCTGAAACTGGGCCTGCCGTACTGGTCTCTGTCGCAATATCTGAAACACCGAGTCAAAAACGCGGTCAACTTCATCAGCAACTTCGAAACCATTCTCGCCGGAGAAGCGCGCCGGCGCGGCTTCGACGGCGTGATCTGCGGCCATATCCACAAGGCCGAGGTGCGCGATATCGACGGCATCCTCTACGGCAACAGCGGCGACTGGGTGGAAAGCCTGTCCGCGCTGGTGGAACACCCCGACGGACGGCTGGAAGTGCTGTACTGGACCCAACTGGGCCAGCCGGCCGCCGCGCCGCAACCCCAAGCGGCGCAAGCCGACCACAAGGAACCGACATGCGCATCCTGATCGTCACCGACGCCTGGCTGCCCCAGGTCAACGGCGTGGTCCGCTCGCTGACCGAAACCGCCCGCGAACTGGCCGGCTTCGGACACCAGGTGGAAATGATCACCCCGCAGGCCTTTCGCACTCTGCCCTGCCCCACTTACCCCGACATCCGGCTGTCGCTGTTCCCCTACCGCACAGTAGCCGCGCGCATCTCCGCCTTCGCCCCGGACGCCGTCCACATCGCCACCGAGGGACCGCTGGGCCTGGCCGCGCGCCGCTATTGCCTGCGCCACGGCCTGGCCTTCTCCACCGCCTACCACACCCGCTTTCCGGAATACGTGCACGCCCGCTGCCGGCTGCCGCTGGCGGTCAGTTACGCCTGGATGCGCCGCTTCCACAACGCCGCCCATTGCGTGATGGTGCCCACTCAATCCATCGCCGACGATTTGACCGCCCGCGGCTTCCGCAACGTCAAGCTGTGGAGCCGCGGCGTGGACACCGCGCTATTCAGCCCCGGCCCGCGCGACCGGCTGGACGGCACCGCGCCGCCGCGCTTCGTCTACATCGGCCGGGTGGCGGTGGAAAAAAACATCGAAGCCTTCCTCAAGCTGGAGCTGCCGGGCAGCAAATGGGTGGTGGGCGACGGCCCGCAACTGGCCCGGCTGAAACAGCAATATCAGGACGTTCACTTCGCCGGCATCTTTCCCCAGCATGAACTGGCGCGTTTCTACCGCGCAGCCGACGTCTTCGTGTTCCCCAGCCTGACCGACACCTTCGGCCTAGTGCTGCTGGAGGCGATGGCCTGCGGCACGCCGGTGGCCGCCTATCCAGTGGCAGGCCCGCTGGACGTGGTGGGCGACAGCGGCGCCGGCGTGCTGGACGCGGACCTGCGGGCCGCCTGCCTCAAAGCCCTGGAATTGGACCGCGGCCATGTGCGCGCCGTCGCGGAACGCTATTCCTGGCAAGCGGCCAGCCGCCAGTTCGAACAACATTTGCGCCCCGCGAGGCTGGCGCTGGCCGCCCCGCTGCCAGACCCAAAGGCCGGCTGAGCCCCTCTTGCATTGGGCGCGGCGGAGTCTTATAGTGGAATAGTCAACACGACAGGGAGGGTTCCGAATGCTTTCACGGCAGAATGCCGGCGGCCATCCAGTGATACACGCGTTGAGCATCGGCCAATAACCACGGCCAGCCAAATCGGCACAGTCCGCAACGCCAAGCCAGCCTCCAAGACGGAGCACAAGCAGCCCAGGCCCGGCCGGTCCGCCAAATTCAGAGTTAGCAAACTTGAGATTACCGTTTGTCGATTTGCCAAGTAAGAAAGGCGCGGTTGGTCTTTCTGTGATGTCCATCAAGGACACATGCGCGGCAGCCCGTCATGATGATGGCTCCGCCTCAACACGGCAACGTCATTGAGCTGTCTTGGACAGCCCGCTCTTTGGTAACGGCCTTGCGGCAGTAGTAGTGGTAGTGAAGCCAGCAAGGGTAAAGCGCACAGTATTTCTCCGTATGTTGTCTGAGAGGGCGTCCCGCCATGGTGACGCCCTCTTTCGTTGCGCCGCCCACAAATAACGCGCAGCGATAAACACATCAGAAAACAATCGTTCGGCTGTAACGGCAATGTCGGTTAACATGCTGTTCCAATTGAATTTAACGCCGCTCGCGCCGGGTTTGCCCAGCAAGAGCGAGCGGCGAAGCGCCAAACCGGTTAAAATCGGCCCCAATACTTTTCGAGCTTCTACTTCATAAATTAGCGAGCAGCAAACCTTATGTCCTCTCCCAACCTGACCTCCGAAAAGGTCCTGTCCGTCCATCACTGGAACGACACCCTGTTCAGCTTCACCTGCACCCGCGACGCCGGCCTGCGCTTCATCAACGGCCAGTTCGTGATGATAGGTCTGGAAGTCAACGGCAAGCCGCTGATGCGCGCCTACTCCATCGTTAGCTCCAACTACGAAGAGCACATGGAGTTCTACAGCATCAAGGTTCAGGACGGTCCGCTGACCTCCCGCCTGCAGCACCTGAAGGTGGGCGACACCGTGATGATCAGCAAGAAGCCCACCGGCACCCTGGTGCAGGACAATCTGCTGCCCGGCAAGAACCTCTACCTGCTGTCCACCGGCACCGGCCTCGCCCCCTTTATGTCCATCATCAAAGATCCGGACGTGTACGAGCGTTACGACAAGGTGATTTTGACCCACGGCGTGCGCTGGGTCAGCGAGCTGGGCTACCACGACTACATCACCAAAGAACTACCGGAAAACGAATTCTTCGGCGAGATGGTGCGCGAAAAACTGATCTACTACCCGACCGTGACCCGCGAGCCGTTCCGCAATCAGGGCCGGCTGACCGATCTGATCACCAGCGGCAAACTGTGCGCCGACATCGGCCTGCCGCAAATGAACCCGGAACACGACCGCGCGCTGATCTGCGGCAGCCCATCCATGCTGCACGACCTGTGCGAGATCCTGAACGGCATGGGCTTCAAGGAATCGCCGCGCATGGGCGAACCGGCCGACTACGCGATCGAACGCGCCTTCGTCGAAAAATAAGCCGTCGCCTGGCTTCCGCCGCAATAAAAACGCCATCCTTCACGGATGGCGTTTTTCCATTCCAACGGCTGACGCGCGGTCTCACCGCGCCCGCTGGGCAGGGAGCGAACGCTTATTTCAGCACGCTCTCCAGCGCTTTCAGACACAAGGCCACATTCTCGCGGCGCGCGCCGTAACCCATCAGGCCGATGCGCCAGGCCTTGCCGGCCAAATCGCCCAGCCCGCCGCCTATCTCCAAGTTGTACTCCTGCAACAGACGATTGCGCGTGGCGGCGTCGTCTATGCCCTCGGGAATATAGACCGCGTTCAACTGCGGCAGCCGCGCGGCGGCGTCCACCACAAACTTCAGCCCCAGCTTTTCCAGGCCGTCGCGCAGAATCAGATGCATGTCGCGATGGCGCTGCCAGGCTGTCTCCAGTCCCTCGACGGCTAGCTGACGCAACGACTCATGCAGCGCGTACAAAGCGTTCACCGGCGCGGTGTGATGGTAGCTGCGCTTGCCGCCGCCCCAATAGGCCATCACCAGAGTCTGGTCCAGAAACCAACTGGGCACCAGACTTTGCCGCGCCTGCAACTTATCCACCGCAGCTGGCGAGAACGACAACGGCGACAGACCGGGCACGCAGGACAGACACTTCTGGCTGCCGGAATACACCGCGTCTACACCCCATTCGTCCACCCGCAGCTCCACCCCGCCCAGCGAAGTCACCGCGTCGACGATGCTCAGGCAGCCGTGACGTTTGGCCAGCGCGCACAGCGTCTTGGCGTCGGACAGCGCGCCAGTGGAGGTCTCGGCGTGGACAAAAGCCAGGAAACGCGCGTCCGGATTGGCTTTCAGCGCGCTCTCCACCGCATCCGGGTCCACCGGCTGGCCCCACGGGCTATCCACCAACACCGGCACCGCGCCCAGCCGCACCACATTCTGGCGCATGCGCTCGCCGAACACGCCGTTGCGGCAGACGATGACTTTCTCCCCCGGCTCAACCAGGTTGACGAAGCAGGCCTCCATGCCGGCGGAGCCTGGCGCCGACAGCGCCACCGTCATCGGGTTTGTAGTTTGGAACGCGTATTGCAGCAGGCTTTTCACCTCGTCCATCATGCCGACGAACAACGGGTCCAGGTGGCCGACAGTGGGACGGGCCTGAGCGGCCAGTACTTCCGGATAAACGTCGGACGGACCCGGTCCCATCAGAATGCGGCGCGGCGGCAGGAAGGCGGAAACTTGCGGGGCGGCTAACATGGAAGCTCCTTATGCGCAAAATGAACGAAAGCGGTTTCAACGCCGAAGCATGCGGGCGGCATCGAACCACTCGAGTGTAACAGCATACGGTCGCCGGGCACGCCTGTCCTAGCGGCGGCGGTCGCGCGCCAAGAACCTGTTCAAAGTCTGCTGCGCTTCAGCGACACCCCGCAGAGCCCCTCTTCGAAATACTCATCTTCCCTATGTACATTCCGCTTTCTCAGCGGTTTTCGCCTTGTCTCGCTCTCGCTCGCGCGACGTTGAACAGGCTCTTAAGAAGCCACTCAAAAAGAAAAAGGAGGCCGAGGCCTCCTTTGAGTCTTGGCCTCCCTGAGGGGCCTGTTTTTTTTAGCGAGCCAGACGCGGGGTCCGGTTTATTTGGCAGCCGATGCAGCGGCCTTTTTGGCCTTGCCGGCGTGCTTCTTGTGTTGAGCGGGCTTTTTCTCCGCTTTCTTGGCCGGAGCGGAGGCTTCGGCTTTAGCGGCCTGGGCTTTTTGCGCCGGAGCGGAAGCTACCTTTTTAGCGTGCTTGGCGTGCGGCTTTTTAGCGGCGTGCTTCTTGGCCGGAGCGGAAGCTTCAGCCTTGGCGGCCTGGGCTTTCTGAGCGGCGGCGGAAGCGGCCTTCTTCGCATGCGGCTTCTTAGCGGCGTGCTTGGCCTTGGCCGGAGCGGAGGCTTCAGCCTTGGCGGCTTGGGCTTTCTGAGCGGCGGCGGAGGCGGGCTTCTTCGCATGCGGCTTCTTAGCGGCGTGCTTCTTGGCCGGAGCGGAGGCTTCAGCCTTGGCGGCCTGGGCTTTTTGCGCCGGAGCGGAAGCGGCTACCTTTTCGCCTTTCTTGGCGTGGTGGATCTTGGCCGGGTGCTTTTCAGCTTTCTTGGCGGCCGGAGCCATTTTGGCTACCGGAGCGGAAGCGGTCGGCTTGGCGGTTTCGGCGGCGAAACCAGCAGCGGAGCTCAGGCCGAAAGCGGCGGTCAGGGCAAGCAGAGTCAGTTTGTTCATGATGCATCTCCAGTTTCAGGCTTGGGAACCTTGGGCTCCCGTTCACCGATCACATCGCGCCGGATTCGGCGCTTCCTTGAGACGTATCCTAGCCCTGCCCCCGCCCCGGGTCTGTTAGTCGCTTGTAAGCCCGTGTAACGTCAAGTACGGCATGCTCTCACCGCTTCCTCTTCGCGGTCGTCACCTGATACACCCCGCCAAACAAGGTGCGCTTGCTCCAGTCGAAACCATCAGCCTCTTGCGCGTAGTCGCGGATCTCATGATTCCACAACGCCTCGGCGAACGGCTCCAGCACGCGGTTCACCCATTTGAGCAGCCAGCCTATCGGCTGCCACGGCTTGGGCCTATGGTAATCGACGAAGACCGCGCGGCCGCCGGGCGGCACTTGCGACAGCATATTGTCGACGATGGCGCGCTTCAGATGATCCGGCACCTCGTGCAGCAGGAAGAAGCTGCAAATCAAGTTGAAATCGTCGGATTCCAGCCGGTAATTGCCGGCGTTGGCGCGCACCACCGCGGCTTGAGGACGATCTCGCAGCTTGCGCTCGGCGTGTTCTATCTGCACCGGGGTGATGTCGGTAAGCACAAAGCGCCCGTCCCGGCCCGCCCGGTCCGCGGCCCGCTGCACCAGGTCGCCGTAGACATGAGCCACCTGCCACACCTTGTCGCCGGGCCGGATCTGCTCCAGATAGGCGCGCATCAGTCTTTGATCGTTGAAGAACAGCAACACGCGCACAACCAGGTTGCGATCCAGCCAGCCGGCCTTGCGCGGGTTGACGTAAGCCCAGTCGTATACCTGGGTCATATATTCCGGCACGCCCTCGTAATACGGGTCTACCGGCAGCTTGGGGTGGTTTTGGGTCATCGCGCAGCCATCTGAAAGCAAGAAAGCTCCAGACTAGCAAAACCGGCCGGCGATATTTTTGAGGCAAGCCAAGAAAGCTGGCGGATAGGCCGGCGGCAGCCGGCCTTTAGAATGGCGGAGTCGCTCAATCCGCCAGCGTCAGCACCACCGGAGTATGGTCCGACGGCCGCTCCCACTTGCGCGGCGCCTTGTCGATCACGCAGTCCAGCGCCCGCGGCTTCAACGCATCGCTGACCAGGATATGGTCGATGCGCACGCCCTTGTTGCGGCGGAACATCATCGCGCGGTAATCCCACCAGCTGTATTGCTTCTCCTCCTGATTGAACAGCCGGAAGCTGTCGCTCAGGCCCAACGCGATCAGACGGCGGAAGGATTCGCGCTCCGGCGTGCTGCACAGCACTTGCTCGTGCCAGCTTTCCGGGTCGTACACATCGCGGTCTTCCGGAGCGATATTGTAGTCGCCCAACAGCAGCAGCTGCGGGTGGCGCTGCAACTCGGCGGCGACATAGCGCTCCAGATTGGCCAGCCATTCCAGCTTGTACGGATACTTGGGCGAATCCACCGCCTCGCCGTTGACGAAATAGCCGCAGATCACCCGAATGCCGTTCACCGTGGCGGCAATCACTCGGCGCTGCTCGTCGCCGTAATCCGGGATGCCGCACACCACGTCTTCCAGCTCCAGCGGCGCGCGGGCCAGAATGGCCACGCCGTTGTAGGTTTTCTGGCCGAACCAGGCGGCGCGATAACCGGCCGCTTCGATATCGGCCAGCGGAAACACATCCTGATCCATTTTCAGTTCTTGCAGGCAGAGCACGTCCACCGGGCTGTCGGACAGCCATTGGATCACCTGCGGCAGGCGGACCTTGAGGGAATTGACGTTCCAGGTGGCAAAACGCATCGGCGGGCTCTCCAAATGTTTTTCATGCAAAGGCCGACACCATAACCGCAGCGCGCGGCACTGCCAAGCTTTGGGCGGCGACAGTCACCTACGTCGATTATTTAGTGGTTGATTAAACAAAAGTGTTTAAACAAATAAACAACAGCCGGACGACGGTAATTTGCCAAGGCCCGGAATGCCGGCCTATGATCGAAAGCGTCGTTGTAACCGGAGCAAGTTCTTGACTATCAAGCACAAGCAGCACGACGCGCAACAGGCATTATGCCCGACGCGCAATCCCAACCGTCCTCGTCTGGCGCCGTTGACGCCGCCCTTCTCGATGCGAACTCCCACCTTCCAGCGCCGCCACATCTTGCAGCCGCTGACGCCGTCCGCCAAACCAGAGCGAGATAGCTGAATCTTTTAGCCGCGCGATCCGCGGCAAAAAAAAGGCGCCTCCGTCTACACGGAGGCGCGCAATAGACACTATATCAATCTACCCTGATATGCGTCTGGCTCGCTTGCTGCTCTGGAGATAACCCACTGAGCAAAAAATTAGAGCCGCGACGCTTCACAAGAGTTCCGGCAAAGACCGGAATATTTTTCCTCCGGCATAAAACGACCGTTTCAAACCGTCTCCACCATGCCGGAATGGCGCAGCAAGGCGTCGATCTGCGGATCGCGGCCACGGAAAGCGCGGAAGGACTCCAGCGCCGGACGGCTGCCGCCCACCGCCAGAATCTCGTCCCAGAAGCGCTTGCCGGTGTCCGGATTGGCGCCGCCTGCCTCCTCGAAAGCCGCATAGGCGTCCGCGGACAGCACTTCCGCCCATTTGTAGCTGTAATAGCCGGCCGAATAGCCGCCGGCGAAGATGTGGCTGAAGCTATTGGGGAAGCGGTTGTAGGCCGGCGGGAAGTTCACCGCCACCTCGCGGCGCACCTCGTCCAGCAAGGCCAGCCAGTCGCCCTTGTCGGCGTCGAATACGCTGTACAGCTGCAGGTCGAACAGCGCGAACTCCAGCTGGCGCACCGTAGCCATGCCGCTCTGGAAGTTCTTGGCCGCCAGCATCTTGTCGAACAGCTCGCGCGGTAAAGTCGCCCCGCTGTCCACATGGCTAGTCATACCCTGCACCACGTCCCATTCCCAGGCGAAGTTTTCCAGGAACTGGCTGGGCAACTCCACCGCGTCCCACTCCACGCCGTTGATGCCCGCCACGCCCAATTCATCGACGCGGGTCAGCATATGGTGCAGACCGTGGCCGAACTCGTGGAACAAGGTGATCACTTCGTCGTGGGTGAACAGCGCCGGCTTGTCGCCCACCGGACGGGTAAAGTTGCAGGTCAGATAGGCGATAGGCGTCTGCACCTGGCCGCTCTTGCTGCGGCGGCCGCGCGCGTCGTCCATCCAGGCGCCGGAACGCTTGCCGTCGCGGGCGTACAAATCGAAATAGAAGCTGCCGATCAGTTGGCCGTCTTTGTGGATGTCGAAGAAGCGCACGTCCGGATGCCAGACCGGCGCGCTGCTTGGACGCACTTCCACGCCAAACAGCGTGGACACCACGCCGAACAGGCCGGGCAGCACCTTGCTTTCCGGGAAGTATTGCTTCACTTCTTGCTCGGAGAAGGCGTAACGCGCCACGCGCAGCTTTTCCGCGGCGTAGGCCAGATCCCAGGCTTCCAGCTTGGCCAGGCCCAGTTCGGCGGCGGCGAAGGCTTCCAGTTCCTGGCGGTCCTTGACCGCGAACGGCTTGGCGCGCGCGGCCAGATCGCGCAGGAAGGCGATCACCTGTTCCGGGCTTTCCGCCATCTTGGTGAACAAGGACAGTTCGGCGAAGTTGGCGAAGCCCAGCAGTTGGGCTTCCTCGCGCGCCAGTTGCAGCTTTTCGCGGATGATGGGGCTGTTGTCGCGTTCGGCCGGGCCGAACTCCGAGGCGCGCTGCACATTGGCCTGATACAGCTTTTCGCGCAGCGCGCGGTTGTCCGCGTACTGCAACACCGGGAAATAGAACGGGAACTGCAAGGTGATCTTGTAGCCGCTCTTATCGTCGCCGGCCGCGGCGGCGGCGAACAGTTCCAGCGAATCCTCGGGCACGCCGGACAGCTCGGCCTTGTCCTCGATGTACAGGCTGAAGGCGTCGGTGGCGTCCAGCACGTTCTGCTCGAACTTGGCGGACAGCTCGGCCAGCCGCGTCTGAATGGCGGCGAAACGCTCTTTCTCCGCCTGCGGCAGTTCCGCGCCGGACAGGCGGAAATCACGCAGATCGTTGGAAACGATTTTCTTGCGCGCCGCGCTGTAGCCGTCATGCTCGGGACTGGCCGCCAGCGCCTTGAAGCGAGCGTACAAATCCAGGTTCTGGCCCATCTCGGTCCAGAACTCGGAAATGCGAGGAATATTAGCGTTGTAAGCCTCGCGCAGCTCCGGCGTGTTCACCACCGCGTTCAGATGGCCCACCACGCCCCAGGCGCGGCTGAGATGCTCGGTGGCGTCGGTCAGCGGATCGACGAAGCTTTCCCAGCTGGGCGCGCCCTGCTCCGCGGTCAGCCGCGCCACCGCGGCGCGCGCGGCGGACAGCAATTCGTCGATGGCGGGGGAAATGTGCTCCGGTTTGATCTCCGCGAAACGGGTCAGTCCGGAAAAGTCCAGCAAGGGGTTCTGGCTCATATTGGCATCCTGTGGGGGTATGATGGGAACTTTACCCGATTTCAGATGAGGACAGACCGATGAAAAGCAATATCCGCCCTTATGACGGGCATCAGCCGCAAATCCACGACAGCTGCTACATCGACCCGGCGGCGGTGGTCATCGGCGAAGTCTCGTTGGCGGAAGGCGCGTCGGTCTGGCCCTGTGCCGTGATCCGCGGCGACGTCAACGCCATCAGCATAGGCGAGAACTCCAACATCCAGGATTTCGCCATGCTGCACGTCAGCCACAGAAGCGCCGCGGACCCGGCCGGCGCGCCGCTGGTGATAGGCCGCAACGTCACCATCGGCCACCACGTCACCCTGCACGGCTGCACCATAGGCGACGAAGTGTTGGTCGGCATCGGCAGCATCGTGCTGGACCGCGCGGTGATTGAACCGCGGGTGCTGATCGGCGCCGGCAGCCTGGTGCCGCCGGGCAAGCGGCTGGAGTCCGGCTATCTTTATCTGGGCAACCCGGTCAAACAGGCGCGGCCGCTGACCGAAAAAGAACTGGCCTACTTCCAATACTCCGCCGAACACTACCTGCGCGTGGCGGCCAAGCACAAACCCAATCTGGAGGACTGAAGATGCAAGAGGGCGCGGAAGAACTGGAATACGTCGGCTTCTGGCTGCGGGTGCTGGCCAGTCTGGTCGACACCCTGCTGCTCTGCCTGGCACTGGCGCCGGCGATCTGGCTGCTGGCCGGCGTCAGCGGCGAAACCAACCGCGTGGCGGAAAGCGGCGACGGTTGGATGATGCAGGCCGCCATGATGCAAGGCCGCTTTGAATTGAGCCCGCTGGCCAGCCTGATGATCAACTGGGTGCTGCCCGCGGCGGCGGTGCTGGCCTTCTGGTGGTTCAAGAGCAGCACGCCGGGCAAGATGCTGCTGGGCGCTCGTATCGTGGATGCCAAAACCGGCGCGCCGATGACGCCGGGACAGGCGGCGCTGCGTTATCTAGGCTACTTCGTATCCTGCTTCCCTTTCTTGCTGGGCCTGATCTGGGTGGGCCTGGACGCCCGCAAGCAGGGCTGGCACGACAAGATCGCCGGCACTGTGGTGGTGCGGGCCAAGCGCCTGGGCAAACAGCCTGTGCGCTTTGAGCAACAAGCCTGACTTTCCCTCGCGCCGCCAGCCCTGGCGGCGCGCTTTTCTTCCCCTTCCTTCCCTAGCCCCGCGCGCAAGCCCCACCCCCACTTTATTTCCAACTGCCATTAAGTACGGCTGAAAATAAAATCAAAGGTTATATAACTACAGGGCAGCAGCGGTTACCGCCGCGGCTAGCACATCGCCATTGGGCCTGGACGTCCCACCAGACGCTCCAACTTCTCATCTGATGTTATTGATCTCAAGGAGTCCAAACATGACTATCGATCGCGATCAAAAATCCGGCCTGTTCATCGTCAGCTACAACGTCAACAAACCCGGCCAGGCGGGCGGCCTGAACCTGCGGCTGGACCTGACCGTATACACCCCGTCGCGCCACATCACCGGCCGCGCCACCATCACCCACGCCACGCTGCAGCCGCTGGTGTTCGAGCATCCGATCCAAGGACGCTACGAAGAGCAGGGCCGCGACATCGAACTGCACCTGATAGGCGCGCCGCGCATGCACGATCAGCACGCGCAAAACCAGGCCCACGCCGCCGGCCACGCGCTGCTGGAACAGTTCTTCTTCGACGGTCAACTGAAAGACGGCTGGCAAGCCGGCAACAACTCCAAGGCGCGCTACGCCTTCTTCCAAAATCAGCAATGGCATGAGCAGCTGGGTCAGGAAGTGCGTCTGGCGGATGAAATCAACAACGCGATCAAAGCGCTGAACCTGCGCTAAGAACAGGTTTACGATTTCGCGAGCAAAGGCGAGACAAGGCGAAAACGGCTGAGAAAGCGGAATGTACTCATGGTACATGAGCATTTCGAAGACGGTTTCAACACCCTTTTCTATCCATCCTGCCGACGCGCAGCTGATCGTAAACAGGTTCTAAGCGCATGTGCCCGGTTCCGGGACCGGGCCATCCATCAGTACCCGAAGCCCGCCCCCAGGCTGGCTTTGGGTGTGGAGCGTCAGCAAGGACGCTTGCCCTCCGCCTTGGATCAAGCTGATGACCGGCGTAAAAATCAACACCCCGCCCAGGCGGGGTGATGGCCAGCAATGAACAAGTGCGCGGCAGCCCTTTACCCTTCGCCCTCTTCACTATCACCCTCGACATCGTCCCTGGCCTGGAAGAACACATGCTTGAACACATCCAGCCGCACCGGGTCCAAACGTCGCTCCGCGGCGCTCAAAATCGTCTCAGGGTCAAAGTCGTTGTCGGACTCGTAGACGAAAAACGGCTCATTGTCGTCAATCTCGTACACCGAAATGACCAATACGCCATTCGTCCGCAGTTCCAGCTTGAGCTGCGCCATGGGAATGGCGCTGCCCACCAAGTCGCGTTCTTCCATTTAAACCCGCTTTCTCACTACGCCCATGCCTCCTTCTCAGCATAGGCCAGCGACGACGGGCCGCCATCCAAAAGCCTCTGTCCCGCTCAAGCGGGCCATCGCCGCTTAGCCGGCCCGGTCTTAAGGACTGGCATGCGGCGCTTGCTGATCGCTCCACGCTCGCCTATCTTCACAATCTAAATGTCATTAAATTACGCAATTTAATTGCCATTTGTATAAATAGGCGACATTTACGCGCCATTTCACGACGCTAACGCCTCGCCGGCAAAGCCGACCGCTTGTCGACGGTTCTCAACCATTATCCGAAGGAATGCCATGAATCCCCCACTCAACTTCCTGTTCCGCCGCGTCGCGGCCTTGCTGGCCGTCAGCGCGCTGTCTCTGACCGCCGGCGGCGCGCTGGCCGCCAATATCAGCGGCAGCCTGCCCAATTACAAAAACAGCGGCATCACGTTCAACTATGTGGAGCAAAAGAGCGGAGGCTCCGGCCCCGGCGCTCGCGGCATCCGCATTTACATCGCCGGCGGCCGGGACCAGAGCTACAAATTCAACCCCAACCCCCACGACGACCCTTGGTACAACAAGAACCAGACCAAGTTCTACCGACAGGCGGCCGAAGCGCTGGCGGACGCTTACCTCGCCAAGAACCCGAATCCTGCCTTCCCGCGCTACGGCTTCAAGTCCACCATAAACGGCATCGTGTACAGCTACAACCAGCCGTGAGCGGCAGTGCCCGTCGAATAGAAAAAAGCCGCCCGAGGGGCGGCTGCGTGGTCTGGCTCAAGCCGGCTCGCCGCCGTCCACTCGGCGGCGGGTTTGCAGAATGGGCGGCGCCCATTGCTCGCCCGGCCGCTTCTTGCGGGTGGCCAGCGTCAGCTCCGACGGCGCGAAGATATTGATGTTGTGGGTATTCGGCGTAGTGATCAGGTACTGCGCCTCGGTGGCTTTGAGGAAGCCGGCGACGCGGTCGATGTTGAAGATGTCCAGATGGGCGAACGGTTCGTCGATGAACACGAAACCGGACGGATTGGACTCGTCCATCATCAGGCCAATCAACAAGATTAGCGACTTCATCACCTGCTGGCCGCCGGAGGCCTCGCCGTCGTTCATGCCCATCAGGCCCTTCTGGTCGAAGTTGAACCTGAGCACCAGCCCGGCCTGGGCCAGCGCGGCGTCGTCGTTGGACAGCTGCGGCAGTTCCACTTCCACCTGGATGCCGGCCAGCTCGCCCAGACGCTTGACGTTTTGGCCGTAGACGCGGACGGTGGCGCGCAACTTGCCCATATAGGCGGCGCGCGCTTCGTCGGTGAGCTCGCGCGAGCGGTCCACTTCACTCTGGCGGCGCTGACGTTCGCGGTCCAGAGCGGTCAGATCCTCCACCAGCTTGTCCTTCAAGGCCAGCACGGCTTCGTCCTGCTCCCAGTCGCCGTTTTGCAGCCGCTCTTCCAGGTAGTTGAGCTGATGCTTGGCATCCGCGGCGGTATCGAACTCGCTTTCGAGCGCTGCGACGTTATCCGGCGCTAGCGCCGCCTCAGGCAGACGCTCCGCCCATTCGCGCAGTTCGGACAGCAGGCGGCGCACTTGGCGACGCGCCTGCTCCACTTCCTGTTGTTTTTGGCGGAAGGCGGCCAGGCTGTCCTGTTCGCGCTGGCAAACGCGGTCGTGCGCCAACCGAGCGTCGCTGTAGCGCTGATCGGCGGCTTCCTTCTCCGCGCTGACAAGGCCCAGCGCCGCGCCCAAGCGGGCGATTTCGCTTTCCAGCCCCTGCTTGCGCGTTTCCAACGCGGCGAACTCTTCTGCGCGGCTGTCCAGTTGGCGGATGGCGTCCATGCCGCCCAGGTATTCAGCCAAGCCGGCGGCCTCGCGGGTGGCCGCCACCAAGCGCTCTTCGTCGGCCAGGATGCGCGTGTTCAACGCCTTCAAGGCTTCGCGCACCGCCAGCAGCCGCGATTGGCGCGCGGCTTCGCCGAAGGCGAACTCATGCGCCGGCACGCCGATATGGCGCGCGCCGCGACGTTCGCGGAAGTAGCCGTCGCGGGTGATCCAGTCTCCGCTGACGTCGGCGCCCTGCTCCGCGCTGTCTACGCGGCTGACGCTGTTCAACTGCCGGTACAGCCACTCGGGCGCGTCGGCGGAGAAGCGCACCACTTCCATCAGGCTGCCGGCGTTGGCGCGCGGCGGGCTGCAGCGCTCCGGCACCACGAAGTGGCGATAACGCAGTTTCTCGCCGATGCGCCAGGCTTCGCGGCGGTCGCTTTCGCGTTCCAGCAGCACCACGTGGCGATAACCTCTCAACAGCGCCTCCACTGCCGCCTGCCAGTTCGGGTCCAGTACTTCCACGATGTCGGACAACATCTGATGTCCAATGCCGGCCTCGTCCAGCGCGGCCTTGAACAGGCGCACGTCTTCCGGCGCGCGGCCGCGGCCGATTTCCAGCGCCTCCAGATGCTGGGAGCTGTCTTGGCGCTGCTTTTTCAGTTCGCGCAGGCCGTCTTTCAATTGCTCGGCTTCACCACGCAACGCGGCGAGCTTATCGGCCAACTGGGCGGCGTCGGCGCCATATTCCTTGCTGGCCAGCGCTTGCAGCCGGTCCCGTTCCTTGAGCTGACCGGCCACGCCTGCGTGCTCGCCCTTGGCCGCCATGAAGGCTTCCTGCGCGCCGACGCGGGCGGTTTCCGCCGCCTTGCGCGAGGCGTCGGCGGCCACTTCCGCGGCCTTGAGTTTGGCCACCAACTGCAAGGTGTCGGCATGCTCGCCCCGGGCCTGGTTCAGCGCGTGGAAATTGCCCCGGTAGTTTTTCCAGACATTGCCAAGCGTGGACTTGGCGTCCAGATAGGCCAGCACCGGCAGCGCCTCGTCGCGCAGCCGGGCGATGCCGGTATTCAGTTGCCGCCATTCCAGATAGCGGTTGGCGCGGGTCTTCATGGTTTCCACCCGCGTCTGCAGCGCTTCTTCCTGACGGCTCAGCGATTCCAGTTCCAGCTCGGTGGCGCGTTGCTCGTCGCGGGCGCGCTGGTAGTTGTCCAGCACGTCCTTATCGCCGAAAACCTGGAACACCAGGTCAAGCAGTTGGCGCGGGCTGTATTCGGTGAGTTTGTCGGTATCGCCCTGTTCCAGCGCCAGCACTTCGGCCACCGCCGGGGTCAGGCCGGCCATTTCCAGCCGGCGGCGGTATTCCTGCACGCCCAGCCATTGGGCCTGGCCTTCGGCCTGCTCCAGCGGCACGTCGCCGTCCAGGATAGCGTAGTGGCGCACCCAGTCCCCGCCTTGCTTCTTGACCCGGCACAGCAAGGTGACAGCGTCGGCGACGATGGGGAAGAAGGGCGTCGGATACAGGCCGCCGCTGGGGCGGCGCGGGTTGTCCACCACGCCGCGCAGATAGGCGAAGGGCTCTTTGTTGTTGCGAACGTAGCGTTTGTAATCTCGCTTGCCCGAGCATTTGATCGCCAGCAAGGTGCGCATCGCATCCAGCAAGGTGGTCTTGCCGGAGCCGTTGGGGCCGATGATGGTGACGATCTGCGCGTCCAGCGGCACGGTCAGCCGCTGCCAGAAGTCCCAGTGCACCATTTCCACCGATTTCATCTGGAACATCAGCGCGTCTCCTCGTTGGCCGCGTCGTCGTCCGGCGGCAGGTCAAACAGCGGGCCGGCGGAGTCGTCGGCGTCCGCGGCGGCTTCCTGCTCGTCCTCGGTCGCTTCCGCGCGCTTGTCGGCCAGCGCGTCGCGGCCTTCGCGGCGCAGCAGCACATCGGCCAGCGCCCCTTCGATGATGCGCGGCGCCAGTTGGGCGTAGTCGATCATCAGGTCCAGCATCGGGCCTTCGTCCAGCCAGCGGTTGCGGCGCACGATAAAGCCCAGATTCACCAGGCGGCCCAGGTTGGCGTTGAAGCGGGTTCGGCCGCCCAGCGCCTTGCCGAAGTCCGCGTAGAGCGCGTCCTCGGACACTCCGGTGGAGACGGCGTCGCCGGTTTCCAACGGCTTTTGCGCGCCGAACATATCGCTCTGATTTTCCTTGCCGGCCTCCACGCGGGCGATCTGGCGCTCGCGCTTGGGCAGGATGATCAAGGACCACAGGATGACCAGCAACGCCACGCCGTCGCGCGGCAGGCCCAGGTTGTTGTTGAGCCAGGCGTCGCCGGAGCCGAACACCGGCTCGGTCATTTCCGGCAACAGCGCCACGGCCACATGCTCGGCGTAGGGGTTCTCCACCAAACGCAGGCCGACGGCGGCCAGGCTCTTGTCCAACTCCAGGCGGAAGCTGTCGTCCAGCAGCGCCTTCTTCGCCAGCGCGTCGCCGCGCGGCACCACCCGATGCGCCAGCAGACGGGCGGTCAGGGTTTTGATTTCGTGTTCCACTATTTTCAGTCTTCGCTCAATTGAGCCGTTATATCTTGTATCGAAGGGTCATCCAGCAATTGATCGCGCAAAATCAGCACATGACCATTTACATGCTCTCGGCGAGTTGAGTACTGCTTCACCGTGGCCCAGGGCAGTTTCATCGCCCTAAGCACTTCCCAGTTCTCATCAAATATCACTGCGAGTAGCCAATCGAACGGCTGCCCTTCTAATTGCCGAATAACACTCAGTTGACGGGATGTATTGCGCGGCGTGACTCTTCGCCCCTTGATCTGGATACGCTCTCCATTGGCATCGACCGCATCAAACCCCTTGCTCGAGTTGGGCTCCAATCTCAACCCAAGCTTGCTGGCCAGCAGCCACTCCGTGTAATCGCCGGTGGGATTGTTCTCCGAACGTAGAACCTTGGCTTCGCGTAATCGAGTGAGAATCTGTCCATGCAAACCCAGTAAGTCTCTGACTGACAAACCATTCAGCAGGTCTTTCATCCCGCGAGCCTCCGTTATGGTTTTGTTACCGTACTGGCCACCAGCCTGGCATCCGACAGCGACGCCACTTCCGGGTGGTCCGGCTCGATCACGCGCTCGCCGCCTTGCAGGCTGAACGGCAGCTTGGCCAGCGCGGCGACGATGCTTTGGTCGTTGCTGGTTTCCGGATCGCCAATCAAGGACAGCAACGACAGCCGGTAGGCGGTTTCGTTGTAACTGTCGGCCAGCACCGCCTGGCTGATGTGGGCGTCGGCCGCGCCGGACATGCCCAGCTCCAGCAAGGCGTCGTACATCGCCTCGGCCTCCAGCAAGCGCTCCATTTCCGGCGCGTCGGCCAGCGGCGCGGCTTCGCCACCCGGCAGCGTCATGGAGCCGGCCTTGGCGCGCTCACGCGCCAGCAGTTCGAATTCGGCCACATCGGCCAACTCCGGCGTGGACAGGAAGGCTGGCTCGGGGGCAATGGACAGACAGGCGTCCAGCTTGTGCGCCAGCTGGCCTGCCGCCATGCGGCGCAGCCAGTCCGCGATGTCGGTGGAGGTGAGGCCGGAGCCGCCCAGGTGCACGCGCTGCGCGGCCAATTGCGCCAGCCGGCGCTCAAACGTGCCGGCCAGCGCCAGCATGCGGCTTTGCGCCAGCGCGATGGCTTGCGCCTGGTTCAACACCAGCAGGCTGAGGCTGTCGTCCTGGGTCAGGCTCTTGACCACTTCGGTGGATTTGGCCACCCAGCGCCACACCGCTTCCAAGCGGTGCTGAGCGGCGCGGATACGGAATTCGGATTGCGACTCCAGCGCTTCCTCGAATTCCGCGTACAGTTCGTTCAAGCGCGCCAGCAGGTGTTTGAGCGCCTCGTCGGATACCTGGCCCACCGCCTGGCCGGCGGCCACTTGGCTGGTCAGATAGCCCAGCTCCACATCGTCCCCGGCAAAATCCACCATGGTGGCCAGCGCCGCCAGCGCGACGCGCGCGCCTTCGGACAGCTGGTAGACCCCGCTGTCGCTGTCATAAACCAGCAGGCCGCCTTCGCGCAGCCGTCCCAGAATGGTGGCCAGCTTGGTGTCGTTCAGATAGGCGAAACGCTGGGCGATTTCCTGCGGCGTCCATAGCGGCGCTTCTGCGCGGCCGCCCAGTTCCCGCAACACCAGCAGCCGCATCAGCACTTCTTCGTCTCCGCCGCGGAACAGGGTGACGAAGACGGCGAGATAAGGCCAGGCGCCGGTCAGGCGCGACACCGCCTGCAAGGAGGCGGGCTCGATGCCGGGCTGGAAGAAGTCGGAGAGAGAATCCAAGGGCACTCCACCACGCGCGCGGGCGTGGAATGGCAAAAGCCATGATTGTCCGGGGGGCATGGTCGTTCGTCAACGCATCTCGGCGCGGCGGCCCTATCTTGCGTGGGCAGGTTTGGAATAAGATTCCACAACCCAGCCGCACACCGTAAGAGGAGAACCCATGTACACCCACCGCCAGCCCTTGCTGTCACCCAGTCTGGGCAGCCAGCGCGATCTGACTAGCTTCCATTTCGGCGTGCCGCAGAGCGGCCAGAAAATCTATATCCAGGCCAGCCTTCACGCCGACGAATTGCCCGGCATGCTGACCGCCTGGCACTTGAAGCAAGGCCTGCAGCGGCTGGACGCCGCCGGCCTGCTGCGCGGCGAGGTGATCCTGGTGCCGGTGGCCAACCCCATCGGCCTGAACCAGAACCAAAGCGAGAAGCTGCTGGGGCGTTTCGATCTGCAAAGCGGCCAGAACTTCAACCGCTATTACCCGGTGCTGTCCGAAACGATTTTCGAGGCGGTGAAAGGGCAGCTGGGCCGCGACGGCAAGGCCAATACCGCCTTGATCCGCGCGGAGGCGCGCCAGCAATTGGGCGCGCTACGTGCCGACAGCGAGCTGCAGTCGCTGCGCCACACGCTGATGAAGCTGGCCTTCGACGCCGACGTGGTGCTGGACCTGCACTGCGACTGCCGCGCCGGCCTGCACCTGTACACCGGCACTCCGCTATGGGAACAGTGCGAGCCGCTGTCTCGCTATCTGGGCGCTTGCGCCACCCTGCTGGCCACCGACTCCGGCGACCATCCCTTCGATGAAGCCTGCAGCCAGCTGTGGTGGCAGCTGCGCGATCTGGCGACGGCTGAAGGCCTGGACGCGCAGATCGACATGGCCTGCCTGGCGGTAACGGTGGAACTGCGCGGAGAAAGCGACGTCCATCACGATTACGCGCGCCAGGACGCGGAAGGCATCCTCAACTTCCTGCGCCACCGCGGCGTCATCGCCGAAGCCGCGCCGCCGCTGCCGGAACTGCCCTTCCCCGCCACACCGCTGGCCGGTTCGGAAAACCTGTACGCGCCGCACGCTGGCGTGGTGGTGTATCACGCCCAGCCGGGCAGCGAGGTGGACAGCGGCGAACTGCTGGCCGAGGTAATCGACCCGATCAGCGACCGCTGCAGTGAGATCCGCGCCAACCGCCCGGGCATGTTGTACGCCACCAGCGCCCGCACTTACACCACCACCGGCCTGTCGCTGGCCAAGGTAGCCAGCCGCGAGGCCTTTAAATCCGGCAAGCTGTTGTCAGCCTGACCCTGAAAGGAAACCGCATGAGAATCTTGATTTGCGCCGCCGCGCTGCTGAGCCTGAGCGCCTGCAGCCAGACCAAGGCCCCGGAGCGACCGGCGGTGGGCATGGCCAATCCGGCCTCGGTGTATTGCGTGGAAAAAGGCGGCAAGCTGTTGCCGCAAAAAGACGCTCAGGGCAATGAGTACTCGCTATGCCAGTTGCCGGACGGCCGCACAGTGGAAGAGTGGACGCTGTTCCGCGCCGACCATCCCCAATAGCCCGTCAGACTTATCCACAGCCTTTCCCGTTTTTCTGATTTATCCACAACCCTGAATACAACGAACCCGCCGGTCATGATGCGCCGGCGGGCCGTATCCCCCTTGAGCAGGGTAAGACTCAGATCACTTCAGGCTGCCGGACAAGAAAGCCTTCAGCCTCTCGCTCTTGGTGTTGCCGAACACCTCGTCCGGGCAGCCCTCCTCCTCCACCCGCCCCTGGTGCAGGAACATCACGTGGTTGGACACATTGCGGGCGAAGCCCATCTCGTGGGTGACCACGATCATGGTGCGGCCTTCCTCGGCCAGCGCCTGCATCACTTTCAGCACCTCGCCCACCAGTTCCGGGTCCAGCGCCGAGGTGGGCTCGTCAAACAGCATGACCTCCGGCTCCATCGCCAACGCGCGCGCTATCGCCACCCGTTGTTGCTGGCCGCCTGACAAGTGCGCCGGATATTTATCTTGGGCGCGCTCGTCCAGGCCCACCTTGCGCAGGTATTTGATCGCGCGCTGGGTGGCCTCCTCCTTGGAAATCCCCAACACGTGCACCGGCGCTTCGATCACGTTCTCCAGCACCGTCATGTGCGCCCACAGATTGAAGTGCTGAAACACCATGGCCAGCTTGGTGCGCATGCCCTGCAGCTGCTTCTGGTCCGCCGGCGTCAATTCGCCGTTCTTGGTGGTGGCCAGGCGGATGGGCTCGCCATTGAGGCTGATGCTGCCCTGGTTCGGTTTTTCCAGGAAGTTGATGCAACGCAGAAAAGTGCTTTTGCCGGAGCCTGACGAGCCGATGATGCTGATCACGTCGCCGGCCTTGGCCGTCAGCGAAACGCCTTTGAGCACCTCGTGGCTGCCATAGCTCTTGTGAATGTTCTGGATATTCAGCTTGTCCATCTTCTTAATCCGTTTCTCAGGTTTTCGCCGGCTGCAAATAGGCCAGCCATCTGGTCTCGGCCTTGCGGAACAGGCCCACCAGGACGAAGGTGACGCCCAGATAGATCAGGGCGGCCAGACCGAAGGCGTTGAAGGAGTCGTAGGTGGCGGCGTTGACGTCCCGCGCCACTTTCAGCACGTCCGGCACGGTGGCGGTAAAAGCCACGGTAGTGGCGTGCAGCATCAGGATCACTTCATTGCTGTACGCCGGCAGCGCGCGGCGCAGCGCGGACGGAATGATCACCCGGCGGTAAAGGGTGAATTTGCTCATGCCGTAAGCCCGCCCTGCCTCAATCTCGCCGTAAGGGGTGGCCTTGATCGCGCCGGCGAAGATCTCGGTGGTGTAAGCGCAGGTGTTGAGCGCGAACGCCAGGATGGTGCAGTTGTAACCCTCGCGGAAGAAGTGGTTGAGGAAACCCACCTCGCGCACCGCGTCCAGGCTGTACATGCCGGTGTAGAAGAACAGCAGCTGCACATAGAGCGGCGTGCCGCGGAACACATAGGTGTAGAACCAGACGCTGCGCGCCAGCCACTTGACCTTGGATACCCGCGCCACCGCCAGCGGGATGGACACGACAAAGCCGAAGGCGATGGACAGCACCAGCAGCCACATGGTGACGGCGAGGCCGGAGAGATGGTAGCCGTCCGACCACAGGAAGGGACGCCAATATTGTTGAATGATGTCAATCATAGCTCGGCCTCCCGCACGCCCATGGAATAACGGCGCTCCAGCCACATCAGCACGAAGTTGGACACCGTGGTGAGCAGCAGGTAGATCGCCCCGGCCACCAAGGTGAAGAAGAACACTTTGTAAGTGCTCTTGCCGGCGTCTATCGACACTTTAACCACGTCGGTCAGGCCGATGATGGACACCAGGGCGGTGGCTTTTAGCATCACCTGCCAGTTATTGGAAATGCCGGGCAACGCGAAACGCATCATCTGCGGAAACTGGACGCGGGAAAACACCTGCCAGTGGCTCATGCCGTAAGCGGTGCCCGCCTCCAGCTGGCCCTTGGGCACGGAGATGAAGGCGCCGCGCAGCGTTTCGGTAAAGTAGGCGCCATAGATAAAACCCAAGGTCACCACGCCGGACACGAAGGGATTGAGATCAATCCGTTCCATACCTTGCCATTCGGTAAGATGGTTGATGCCGATCTGCAGGCTGTAAAAAATCAGCAGCATCAGCACCAAGTCCGGCACGCCGCGGATCAAGGTGGTGTACAGCGTGGACACGCCGCTCAGCAAGGGATTGCTGGACAGCTTGGCCCCGGCCCCGATGAGGCCGATGAGGAAGGCCAGCAGCAAGGACAGCACCGCCAGCTCCAGCGTCACCAGCGTGCCGTCCCAGATAATGGAACCAAATCCATACAAAAACATGCTCATCCCCTTTCAGGAGCGGCGACGGTGGGCGTCGGGCCGTTCCTGACTTGCGCAAAAGACGAGCCGCCGACAAAACGGATGGCCAACTCCGGCCACGGAGGCGCTGCGGGTTCCAATGCAACGGTCTTGTCGGCGGCTTACAAGAACCGGTTCAAAGCCTGCCGCACAACGGCAATACGGCCCTGAACAGGCTCTTACGGTTTACTTGCCGTAAACGTCGAAGTTGAAATATCTCTTCTCAATCTTCTTATAGGTGCCGTCTTTGAGCATGCCGGCGATGGCTTTGTCGATGTCGGCCTTCAGTTCCTTGTCTTCCTTGCGTAGACCGATGGCGGCGCCTTCGCCCAGGGTTTGCGGGTCCACCAGTTCTTTGCCGGCAAAAGCGAAGCCCTTGCCTTCCGGCTTCTTCAGGAAGCCTTCTTCGGCCTGCACCGCGTCTTGCAGCGAAGCGTCCAGACGGCCGGCCGTCAGGTCGGACAGTACTTGGGTCTGGTTCTGGTAAGGCACGACTTCCACACCGGCCGGCGCCCAGTGTTTCTTGGCGTAGGCTTCCTGAATGGTGCCCTGCTCCACGCCCACGCGCTTGCCCTTCAGCGAAGCCGGGGTGGGCAACAGGCCGGAACCGGTCTTGGCCACCATGCGGGTAGGAGTGTTGAACAATTTGGCGGAGAAGTTGATTTCCTTCATCCGGGCCTCGGTCATCGACATAGAAGACAGCACGCCGTCGAATTTCTTGGCTTTCAAGGCCGGGATCATGCCGTCGAAATCATTTTCCACCCACACGCACTTGGCTTTCAGGCGCTTACAGATTTCATTGCCCAGATCGATGTCGAAACCCACTAGCTGGCCATTGGCCGCTTTGGATTCAAACGGCGCGTAACTGGCGTCCACCCCGAAGCGGACTTCCTTCCAATCCTTGGCCCATGCTCCGATAGACGCGGTCATCAGACCCAAAGCCATCACAGCCAATGCTTTCTTCATTTGCTTCTCCTCATAGACTTCATCTACAGCCAACGGTGAAAACCCCGGGCCGACGGCCGGGCATAGGTATTTCACAAGATAAAGCGCTTGGGGCTTTTGCCCTCTAGATTTGCTCCAGCTCCGCAAGGGGCTGAGCGGTTCATGTTATATAAATAGAGCAATTTGTCTATACCGTCTCCGCTGCCCGCTGCCAATGCCGATCTCATCTAAGCTTACGTCATGTCATCAGAAAAAATTAATGACTTGGTATTTCAGAGATTCGGCAAATTCGCGGTCTGTTGAGGACAAAATACAACAACCAAGCACCCACACAAGTAACGCTTGGTATCGGAATGGGTGTACCTGGACATGAAAAAGTATTTATAAGAACAAACAATCGGCGCGCGCGTGCCGGTGCCGGGCAGAACACCAGAATGCGGGATGGGAACAGGACGACAGGCCATGCCTGAGACTTGCATACGCAGAGGCGGCCCGCCAGGGAATCCACTCACGTCAACTTCCGGACTTCCGTGGCGGCGGGCAGCAGTGCCGCCCCGTCCTGGGTCTTGGGCCACATCAAGGGCACGGGCTGCCCGCTGCCCTTGTCGATCAGCAGCGAATGAGGCTCGCCAGGTTCAAACAAATACCGTTCGCCCCACTGGCGCAAGGCCAGCACCACCGCAAACAGGCTTTCTCCCTTGGCTGTCAATACATACTCCTGATAAGCGCTGCCGTCCGAAGCCGCCTGAGTGGCAAGCACTTCGGCGTCCACCAGCTTGCGCAGCCGGTCCGACAGGATGTTGCGGGCCACGCCCAGGCTGCGCTGGAAATCGCCAAAACGGCGCACACCGTCGAAGGCATCGCGCACGATCAGCAGCGACCAGCGGTCCCCAACGATGTCGACGCCACGCGCCACCGGACACGGCTGCGGGTTCATGATCTTGCGGCGCGGCATGGCCTCTCCTTGAGTTTGCGGTGAATGGATCAATTAGTTGCATTTTAAAACTGGGTGCCCTAGCATTCAATCAGTTTCATTTTGCAACTACATTGAACGGAACCGGGATCATGAAAGCCGCGCTTGCCCCTCTCTCCCCGCCGCTGCGCAAGTCGCCGCCCGCCCAGGCAGTGGACATGCCCGCCAGCCTGGTATGGCTGTTCGCCGCCGCCAGCGGCTTGAGCGTGGCCAACGTCTATTACGCTCAACCCTTGCTGGATGCGCTGGCTCGGGATTTCGCCATCCGCCAGGCGACGGTGGGCGGCGTGGTCACAGCCACTCAAATCGGCTGCGCGCTGGCCTTGCTGCTGCTGGTGCCGCTAGGCGACCTGCTGGAACGCCGCCGCCTGATGGCGGCGCAACTGCTGGCGCTGGTGGCCGCGCTGACAGCCGTCGCCATGGCGCGCTCCGCGCCCGCGCTGCTGGCCGGCGTGTTAGCGGTGGGCTTGCTGGGCACGGCAATGACGCAGGGGCTGATCGCCTACGCGGCCAGCGCCGCCGCGCCCCATGAGCAAGGGCGCGTCGTTGGCGCGGCGCAAAGCGGCGTCTTCATCGGCCTGCTGCTGGCGCGGGTGTTCGCCGGCGCCGTCAGCGATCTGGCCGGCTGGCGCGGCGTTTATCTCTGCGCTGCAGCGCTGATGCTCGTGCTGGCGCTGCCCCTGTGGCGGCGGCTGCCCGCGCTGGCTCCCTCCGCGAACGCGATGCGCTACCCAACGCTGCTTGCCTCCATGTTGACCTTGCTGCGACGCGAGAGGGCGCTGCAAGTGCGCGGCATGCTGGCGCTGCTGATGTTCGCGGCCTTCAATATCTTCTGGAGCGCGCTGGTGCTGCCCTTGAGCGCACCGCCGCACAACTATTCCCATACCGCCATCGGCGCCTTTGGCCTGGTGGGCGCGCTTGGCGCGCTGGCTGCCGCGCGCGCCGGACAGTGGGCCGACCGCGGGCAGGGTCAACGCACCAGCGCGGCGGCGCTGGCGCTGCTGCTGCTAGCCTGGTGGCCGCTGTCGCTGATGCAGCAATCGCTGGCCGCCCTGCTGGTCGGCATCCTGCTACTGGACCCGGGGGGCCAGGCGCTGCACGTGACCAACCAGAGCCTGATTTTCCGCTCCCGCCCCGAAGCGCATGGCCGGCTGGTCGGCCTTTACATGCTGTTCTACGCGCTGGGCAGCGGGCTGGGCGCCATAAGTGCCACCGCGACCTACGCCCGTGCCGGCTGGCAAGCCGTTTGCGGACTGGGCGCAGCCGTCAGCCTGCTGGCGCTGTTGTTCTGGTGCGCGACACGACGACTCCACGCCCGCGGCTATGGGATGAAATGAAAAAGGCCAGTCTCGCGACTGGCCTTTTGCTTACCGGAGATGGCAGGAAGCCGTTTATTCTTCAGCCGTATCCTGATGCATAGCCGCATCCGGGGTAATCACGGTTTGGCGCGCGGCGGCGGCTTGCTGCTGCGCCTCGTCCGCCAGCTTGCGCTGCTCGGCGCGCACCACATCCAGGTAGGACATGATGGCGAAAGTCAGCTCGCGGGTGCCTTCGTGGTTCAACGCGGAGATGCTGAACACGCGCGGCGCCTTGATATCGAAGCCGAAACGGTCGTCCGGCTGCTCTTCCGGCCAGCCATAGGCTTTAAGGAAGGCGGACACCGTCAGCTCGCGCTCGTCCGGAGGCAGCATATCCACCTTGTTCAATACCAGCCAGCGCGGCTTGCCGTGCAGCTCCTCGTCGTACTTCTTCAATTCCTCAACGATGGCGCGCGCCTCGCGCACCGGATCAACATCCGGGTCAAACGGGGCCACATCCACCACGTGCAACAGCAGGCCCGTGCGCTGCAAATGCTTGAGGAAGCGGTGGCCCAAGCCGGCGCCTTCCGCCGCGCCTTCAATCAGCCCCGGAATATCGGCAATCACAAAGCTCCGCGTATCGTCCATCCGCACCACGCCCAAATTGGGGTGCAGCGTGGTGAACGGGTAGTCCGCCACCTTGGGACGCGCCGCCGACACCGCGCGGATGAAGGTGGACTTGCCCGCGTTGGGCATGCCCAGCAGGCCCACGTCCGCCAGCACCTTCAGCTCCAGCTTCAAGGTGCGCTGTTCGCCCTGCTCGCCCGGCGTGCATTGACGCGGCGCGCGGTTGGTGGAGGATTTGAAATGGATGTTGCCCAGGCCGCCCTTGCCGCCGCGCGCAATCATGACGCGCTGGCCGTGGTGGGTCAGATCCGCCACCAGCTCACCCGTGTCGTGGTCGGTAATCACCGTGCCCACCGGCATTTTCAGTTCGATATCGTCGCCGCCCTTGCCGTAGCAATCAGCGCCGCGACCGCGCTCGCCGTGTTCCGCCAGGTATTTCTTAACGAAACGGAATTCCACCAAGGTGTTGACGTTTTCATCCGCCACCGCGTACACGCTACCGCCCTTGCCGCCGTCGCCGCCGTCCGGGCCGCCGAAGGGAACGAACTTCTCGCGGCGGAAACTAGCCACGCCGTTGCCGCCGCGGCCCGCGAACACTTCAATGCGGGCTTCATCAATAAACTTCATGTTTTCAACCTCTGTCTGGCGAGGAGTCAGGGGTCAGGATTGACACGCTTCAACCCTCACGCCTTGCCCCTCGGTATAAAAAAAGCCCTATCGCAGGATAGGGCTTTCTCGGTCACTAGAAAGCGAAAAATTATTCGCCGTCTACGCCGGTGTACGGAACCACATTAACGAACTTGCGCTTCATTGCACCTTTGATGGTGAATTCAACATAGCCGTCAACCTTGGCGAACAAGGTGTGATCCTTGCCCTGGCCAACGTTTTCACCTGCGTGGAAGCGGGTGCCGCGCTGACGCACGATGATGGAACCTGCCGGAATCAGTTCGCTGCCGTAAACCTTAACGCCCAGGCGTTTGGCTTCGGAGTCACGACCGTTGCGGGAGCTACCGCCTGCTTTTTTGTGTGCCATGACTGTTTATCCTTACTTCGAAATCGCGTCGATGCGGATTTCGGTGAAGTTTTGACGATGACCCTGATGTTTCTGGTAGTGCTTGCGACGACGCATCTTGAAGATGCGGATCTTGTCGCCACGACCGTGGGAAACAACGGTGGCCTTAACAGTGGCGCCGGCAATCATCGGGGCGCCTACAACAACCTGTTCACCGTCAGCAATCATCAGCACTTCTTCAAGTACGATCTGGCTGTCGACGTCTGCAGGTATCTGTTCTACTTTGAGTTTTTCACCAACGACAACTTTGTACTGCTTGCCGCCGGTTTTTATGACCGCATACATTCGCATGAGCTCCTGAATATAAAAATCTCGCCGCCTATTGCGGGAGAACGCGAAACTATACGGACAGCCCGTCAAGTTGTCAATGATTTCATTGACTTAGTTCTAAGAAGTAAGCGCCATGGCGGCTTAAGGGGCTTTTCTGGTAACATTCTCGCCTTTGGCGTACCCATCTCAAATAACTGGTTGAAATCGTGTCCACCCCGCTTTTCCGTACACTGATAGCCGACGACATGCAGGCCGTAGACCGCGTCATCCGCGCCCGGCTGCACTCTGATGTCGTCCTGATCCGCCAGGTAGCGGAATACATCATTTCCGCCGGCGGCAAGCGCCTGCGCCCGGTGCTGACGCTATTGTCCGGCCGCGCGCTGGGCCACGGCGGCGAACAATTGCACGAGCTGGCGGCGATGATCGAATTCATCCACACCGCCACCCTGCTGCACGACGACGTGGTGGACGAATCCGACCTGCGCCGCGGCCGAGAAACCGCCAACGCGCTGTTCGGCAATGCCGCCAGCGTGCTGGTGGGCGACTTCCTCTACACCCGCGCCTTCCAGATGATGGTGACCACCCGCAATATGGACATCCTGGCGGTGATGGCGGAAGCCACCAACATCATCGCCGAAGGCGAGGTGCTGCAGCTGCTCAACATCGGCAACACCGACGTTACCGAAGACGAATACCTGCGCGTGATCAAGTACAAGACCGCCAAGCTGTTTGAAGCCTCCGCCCGCGTGGGCGCGCTCAGCGCCGGCGCCAGCGCCGAGCAAGTGCGGGCAATGGCCGAATACGGCATGTACCTGGGCACCGCCTTCCAGATCATCGACGACGTGCTGGACTACAGCGGCGACGCCGAGACCATAGGCAAGAGCCTGGGCGACGATCTGGCCGAAGGCAAACCAACGCTGCCCCTGATCTACACCATGCGCAACGGCAATCCGGAAGCCTCCGCCACCGTGCGCGACGCGCTGGAACACGCCAGCCGCGATCGTTTCCAGGACGTGCTGGCTGCGGTACAATCCTGCGGCGCGCTGGACTACGCCCGGGCCGAAGCGGTCAAAGTGGCCGAACAGGCCGTCGCCGCGCTGGCGCCGATTCCGGAATCGGACACCCGCCAGGCCTTGGTGGAATTGGCCCGCCTGTCGGTGGACCGCAGCGCCTGAGCCAGCAAGTTTATCTAAGCGTCTCCGTAGTTAAATGGATATAACGGCCCCCTCCTAAGGGGCAGTTACAGGTTCGATTCCTGTCGGGGGCGCCACTCACACTTCCAAATCAGTCCGAGAAAGTCCACAAACCCGCGCCAAATAAGGCTTTGCGGGTTTTTTTACGTCCAAAGCAGTCCGAAACCATCCAAGCAAAGCCGGGGGTATGCGGGGGTATTTTTGGTGGTATCTTGTGTACCCCCAGATTTCGATACCCCCAAAGCGAGGAGTACCCCCATGCCCCTAACCGATGCCGCCATCAAAAACGCCAAGCCCCGCGAGGATGGCAAACATCTCAAGCTCACCGATGGACAGGGGCTGTCTCTATGGGTCATGCCGACAGGCGCGAAGTATTGGCGGCTGAAATATCGTATCAATGGCAAAGAGAAGCTGCTGGCGCTGGGCGTATACCCGGAAGTCAGTCTGAAGGAAGCCAGGCTGAAGCGCGATGATGCCCGCAAGCAGATCGCCGATGGCGATGATCCGGCGGCAATGCGCAAGATGGATAAGGTGATCAAGTTGGCTGCCGCCGCCAACACGTTTGAAGCCATCGCGCTGGAATGGCATGAAAGGGAAAGTCACGAATGGTCCGCCGCCCACAGCGAGCGCGTCCTGTCGGCCATGAAGAACCACATCTTCCCTTACATCGGCGACAGGCCAATCCACGAGATTCGTCCGCTGGAGCTACTGGAAGTGCTGCGCAAGGTGGAAAGCGCCGGCAACATCGACACCACCAAGCGCCTGCGTCAACGCTGCTCAGCAGTCTTCCGCCTAGCCATCCTGACCGGCCGCTGCGACAGCGACCCGGCCGCACCGCTAACCGACGCCCTCAAGAGCCAGCAATCCACCCCGCGCAAGGCGCTGATGCGCGAGGACATCCCCAGCTTTCTGGAAGCGCTGGAGAAATACGATGGCAACGTACAAACCAAGCTGATGATGAAGCTGATGCTACTGACCTTCACCCGCGTAGGAGAAATGGCTATGGCCAGGTGGGAAGAAATCGACTTTGATAAGGCGCTGTGGACCATCCCACCAGAGCATCGCAAGTTGCCGGAGAAATCCAAGAAAACCGCGCCGCCCCATCTCGTCCCGCTATCCAAGCAAGCTCTGAATGTGCTCCGCCAGCTCCACACAATCAGCGGCGGCCGGGAACACATTTTCCCCAACCGCAATAGCCCACGCCGTCCCATGTCGCCGGAAACCCTGCGCCGCGCGCTTCACAGCATGGGCTTTAGGGGCAAAGCTGACGTACACGGCTTCCGCTCGACAGCATCAACCATCTTGAACGAAGAAGGCTTCAACCCAGATGCCATTGAGCGCCAGCTATCTCACATCGAAACTAACAAGGTAAGAGCAGCTTACAACCGTGCCGAGTACATGGAAGATCGAAAGAAGATGATGCAGTGGTGGGCTAACTACCTGAACACAACTTCACAAGAATCTAATAAGTATTCTTAAATCAAAAATCTCTGCGCGTAAGGCTTGCACAATGCCAAACAACATGCCAATGTTCTAAAATGAAGCATACTAGGCCACCCGATGGGTTGACCGAGCAATTTTGAGCATACAAAGCGCACGGAGGCATGAAAATATGAGCTTAAGTACCCATCTTCCTGGAAGACTAAGAAATACACCCCTACCTAAAAGTCATGGACTTATGCCGCTTTTCGAGGCTGTCGTAAATTCTATACATTCTATAGAAGAGGCAAACTCCTCCCCGGATTATGGCGAAATTACAATTGAAATAATTCGAATGCCGCAAACATCTCTTTTCATTGATGACGCCAAATCAAAACGAGGCGCACCACCTCAAGAGAATATTATTGGATTTAAAATATTTGACAATGGATTAGGATTCCATGACAAAAACATGTCATCCTTTGAGACTCTCGATAGCGATTATAAATCCTCGCAAGGATGCAGAGGAGTTGGTCGATTACTTTGGCTAAAAGCATTTGAGGCAGTAAACATATCCAGCTACTTTAAAGACAGCTCCGGATTGATATACTACAGAACCTTCACATTTACAGCGGCAAATGGCGTATCAAACTTAACAACAAACAAAAAAACTGAACCAACCAAATTAAGTACCTGCATCCACCTCTCTGGCTTTAATAAAGCCTATAGAGAAAAAACTGCCAAAACGGCCAAGACTATTGCCAACAGTCTTTTCGAACATTGCCTTTGGTATTTTGTTCGTGACGGCGGCGCCCCTCACATAACAATAAAAGATGACGAAGAAATAATAGACCTAGATGATGTATATAATGAATACATGTTCTCTTCCTCACACAAAGAGGAAATAAAAGTCAAAGAACAAGCATTTGAATTAACCCACATAAAATTAAAAGCGAACTCCGCCAAGCAACACTTTATCGCTTGGTGCGCCGCCAGCAGAGTGGTTGAAGAAGAAAATATTTCCAGCAAGTTACCGGGCCTTCACGGAAGGTTAAAAGATGAAAATGGCGATCATTTTACTTATGCCTGCTATGTTACCTCGCCATTTCTAGATATCAATGTTAGACCTGAAAGAATTGGGTTTGACATAGAAGAGATAAATAACGACCTTTTCTCTGAAACAGAGCTAAGCTTATCCGACATAAGAAACTCAATCATCAAGTCATCCAGCCTGCACCTTGAAAACTATTTAAAAGAGAGTAAAAAATTAGGCGAAGAACGAGTTCAGAATTTCATCTCGAAAAAGGCTCCCCGATACCGGCCAATCCTAAAGAGGATTTCAGCGGACAAATTAAGTGTTGACCCAGACATTTCAGATAAAGAACTCGACCTACTTCTGCACAAACAGCTCTCTGAAATAGAGGGAGAATTACTCTCAAAAGGGCATGAAGTAATGGACCCAGCCCAAGGAGAAACCACACTACAATACCAAGAACGTCTAAGCGACTATCTTGAGATGGTCGATGACATTAAAAAATCTGATTTAGCAAACTATGTTTTCCATAGAAAAGTCATAATTGACATTCTTGAGAAAGCAATAGAACGCGGCCCCGATGGGAGATATGCACGAGAAGACCTAATTCATGAACTCATCATGCCCATGAGAAAGACATCGAACGAAATAAGTCTTGATAACTGCAACCTCTGGCTAATTGATGAGAGATTGGCATTTCATGATTTCCTGGCATCAGACAAGCCTTTAATTTCCATGCCAATTACAAATTGCTCTGAAACAAAAAAACCGGATATCTGCGCATTAAATATTTTTGACGAACCCATATTAGTTTCTGAGGGCCAACGCATCCCTTTGGCATCAATTGTCATTGTTGAAATAAAAAGACCAATGAGAAATGATGCAGCCCCAGGTGAAGAAAAAGATCCGGTAGAGCAAGCTCTCGGATATCTCGAGAGAATACGAGAGGGGGGAGCACAAACTTCAGCAGGACGCCCCATTCCTAGATCTGATGACATCCCCGGATTTTGCTACGCAATTTGCGACCTTACACCAACCGTAATTCGTCGATGCAAAACATTAGGTTTGACTGTGAGAAAAGACCATCTAGGATATTTTGGGTACAACCCTAATTACAAAGCATTTATTGAGGTAATCTCGTTTGACCGGCTGCTGATTTCAGCCAAAGAGCGTAATAAGGCATTTTTTGATAAATTGGGCCTACCAACAACATAACCCCCAGCGCGCGCTATCGAAGCCCCGCCTCGCCCCCGCACTTCATGGGCCGCTAATCATGCAGCTGCATGAACCCGTGCCAGGCCCTTGCCGTATGGCCTGGCACGCCCTTGTCCCCCCGCCCGGATTTATGCGTTTTCATGCACGCTATGCATGCAGTTACCCTGTTCGCTGACCGTCCCCGCTTCGCGTTTTCCTGCTTTCCCCCGTTTCCTTGCCGCTGAGTGCGTCCTAGCCCGTCCACCGCCATCCGATGCCGTTCCATGGTGAGCCATTTTGCGCCCGCGTCCTTGTTTTCCCGCCCGTCGTCAATAGCAAAATCCGCGTTTTTTGGGCATTTCAAATTTTTTTGTTGTGTGGGAGCGCGGCACAACCCAACCCCAAAACCCCGTTTGTAATTTCCGCAATACTGCGTTCGCTGATCGGCGTATCCGATGCCATCCACTGATATCCACCTCCACCAACAAGGACGCTTCATGACCGCTGTTGCCGCTTCGCCCTCTTCTCAACCGCTGCGCTTTCTGCGCTTGCCGGAAGTCATCGCCACGTGCGGCCTGTCCCGCTCGTCGGTGTACGACGCCATCAAGCAGGGCCGTTTCCCGGCTCCGGTGCCGCTGGGCGGCAAGAGCGTGGCCTGGCTGTCCTCTGAAATCGAGAGCTGGATGGCGGCACGCATCGCGGCCCGCCGCGCTTAACCCCATAACTTCCCGGACTCAGACCATGCATATCCAGAACCCCACCACCCAAGAAACCGTCGCTGTCGCCATCGCCGGCCTGACCGAACGCCTGGCCGCTTTCGAACAAGACCTCAACGCCTGGCAGACCCTGGCCGAAAACGCCGCGCGCCGCGTCCAAACCGCCGAGGCGCTGCGCAGCGAAGCCGAGCAGGCGCGTAAGGATTGCCGCCAGGCGATGCGCTCGACCTTGGGCATTCCCACCAAGGCGGTGCGCGAGCTGAAGAACAAGGAAATGGCCAACCTGGAATTGGCCGAGGAGACGCTCAAGATCGCCGAGGAAGAAAAGATTCAAGCCGAGATCCAGCAGGAGGCGCTGTTCGAGCAGCGCGAAGCGCTGGTGCAGGAGCGCCACGCGCTGCGTCGTCAGTATTGGGACGCGGTGCTGGACGATCAAATCACGCAATGGGGGCAACAGCTGCCGGTGCTGGCGCTGCTGCTGGAGCAAGCGCCAAAGGCCTGCATCGAGCGGCTGTTCGGCCGCGCCGAACTGCGCAGAAATCACGATGAACTCTATGCCGCGCAGCTGCCCGGCGAGCTGCAACAGGCGCTGCACTCTGCGCCGCAAGCGGAACCGGACGACTTGCTGGCCTTGCTCAACCGCCCGCTGCCCGCGCTGGCCGCCCCGGCCTCGATGGCGCACAGCCCGCTGACCCGTCGCCGCTATCAAGCCGAACGCGACGAGCAATATCAAGCCCTGATCAACCGCTAAGCGAGACCACGACATGCAAAACGCTACCCGCCAAGCCCTGGACCACTTCATCGGCCGCTACTTCAGCAATATGGACGCGCATCAAACCTCAAATAGCTGCCATGCCGCCCCGGAGCCGCAAGCGGCGCAGGCCCGCCTCAACGCACTGAAGGCGAAGAGCCGGCTGCTGTCCACCATCAATGTGCTGGGCGTTTCCGAGATCACCGGCCGTTCGCAAAACTTCGATATCGCCGGCACGCTGGCCGCCACCGTGGACACCAACCGCCATGCGCGCCAGCCGGCGCAAAAGACCTGGCAACCGGCGCAATACTTCTGCCAGCAAACCAACTTCGACGCCGCCTTTGATTACGCCACGCTGGATGCCTGGATGAGCGAAACGCAGGACCAAGCCTTGTTCGAGGCGCGCGCGCGACAGACGCTGGAGCGCCGTATCCTGCTGGACCGCATCATGATCGGCTTCCGCGGCCTGGAGCGCGCCCAGGACTCTGACCGGGCGCAGCATCCGCAGCTGCAGGACGTCAATGTCGGCTGGCTGCAGCAGATCCGCGAGCAAGCGCCCAAAGCCTGCCTGGAGCGCGTCCGGGTCGGCGAGGGCGAGCGTTTCCGCAACCTGCACCGTCTGGTGCGCCATGCCGTCAACAACCTGCTGGCCCCAGCCTGGCGCGATGATCCGCGATTGGTGGCGCTGGTCGGCGCAGACTTGCTGCCGGATGCGGTCTGCGACGCGACCCCGCAAGCCGACGGCGACGACCTGGTGTTTCATAAACAGCGCCTGGGCGGCCTGCAAGCGGCGACGGCGGCCTTCTTCCCCGGCGACAGCATCCTAATTACCCGGCTGGACAACCTGTCGCTGTACTTCAACCACCACGCCATGCGCTACCGCTATCAGGAAGACCCCGCCATCAACAGCGTGCTGTTCTACCACTCCAGCGCCGACGCCTACGTGATTGAGAACCTGGCCGCCTGCGCGCTGATTGAAGAAGTGGAAATCGTGGACTGAGGAGACAAAGATGGCCTTTCCCTGCCCGCTGTGCGGCGCGATGTCGCGGGTGCGCACCAGCCGCATGCTCAGCGCCGCGACCAAGGAGAATTACTACAACTGCAGCAACGATGACTGCTGCCACCAGTACAAGACGCTGGAGGGCGAACCGTTGACCCTGGCCCAGCCCATCCACGGCGGCGCGCGGATTCCGCCGGAGCGGCTGCGCCCCTTGCCGGGCCTGTCGCCCTCGCCTCGGCCAGCGCTGATGGTGACGCCCGGCCGCGTGCGTCATCGCGTCCTGGACTAAGCGCCATGGCTCGCCGGCCGGCGGGCCATGTAGCCCCCTGAAATTGACCTTGAATAGCGTCGGCTGAAATGGATTTAATTCACTTATTTAATATTGAATGGCGGCTTTATTGATATGCCCGCTAAAACCCGCCCCCATTCCCGATGACCCCGCTCCACGCTTTAGAAATATCCACCCCGATGAACTGCGCGAATTTGATCTCCCACCCCCGCCAGCGAATTGACAAGCTCGCTCGATTGCTGCACCATCTTTACGTCGCATTCAAAACAGCGACCGGGTTTAGCAGCCCGATACACATTGGCGGACACCCGCCACCATGGCGGCTTTTTTACGTCCGTACACCGCTATCGGTGCGCCCATTTTTCAATGGCGGGTCGTGGCGGGGATACCTTCGGGTATGCCGGTTCCAATGTGCCGGTCTGCTAACCCTGTCACGTGCCTGCCTCCCCCGTTTAGCAGCGGACGGCAGCCCCAACTACACATTGGAGGCCACCATGCCTAAGCTTTCCCGCGTCTTATCTCGCTTTTTCCCCGCGTCCGTTATCCCCGTTTCCGTCTTGCCCAACGAAGCCGAAGCCCGCGCGCTCGCCGCCTTGCTGGTCGCCCAGGGGCAACGTGCCTTGATTCATCGCACCACCGCCGGTTTCGCCGTGGAGGTGCTGGCATGAACGCCCTGATCCTGTCCGCCGTCCATCACCAACTGGCCCAGCTGCAGCAGCTGGCCGACAACCCCGAACATGCCGAACTGCGCGAGCCGCTGAGCCAACTGGCCAGCCTGTGCCGCCGCATCGAACACACCGTCAGCGCCGGCGTCTCGCGCCTGACGCGCACCGGCGACGGCCTGCAAGGCCTGGTCGAGTTGCTGGACTGCGCCGAGAACCAGCCACTGCCGGCGCAACGCCTGGCCGGGCTGCTAGCGCCGCTGCAGCAACAAGTCATCGACGCCAGCGCCGACATCGGCCAACTGCTCTAAGGACACCCCCATGAATGCTAGAAACCCTCTCCCGCGTACCGGGCGAGACGTCCCCGGCTTGTCTGGCGGTGCGCCGACCGCGCTGGGCCAATGGTTCGACCAGCTCAAGGAACAGATCGACTTGCACGACCTGGCGGCCCGGCTGGGCCTGAAGCGTCAGGGCAAGGGCAACTATCACAGCCCACATCACCCGGACAGCCAAGCGTCGCTGTCGATCTTCGCCGACGGCCGCGGCTGGAAGGACTGGAGCGGCGACGCCGGCGGCAGCTGCATCGACTTGCTGCGCTACTGCCAGCCGGAGCTGGACACGCCATTGGCGGCCGCGCGGCTGCTGGGCTACTGGTACGGCCTGCCACAACCCAAACCCGCGATGAAGGACAAGGCCGCGCCGGTGCGCAAGTCCACCCTCGACTACATCGGCGAGCGCTGCCTGGCCCAAGCCGAGGCGGCCGTCGCCTACCTGACCGGCCGGGGCATTGAGGAAGCGGTCATCCGGCGCGCGCTGCGCTGCAAGACGCTGGGCTGGAACGATTGGCACAGCGCCAAGATCGCCGCCGGCGAAGTGGGTCACGGCGGCGCGGCCGTCGCCTTCCTGGTGCGCAGCGGCGGCCGGCTGGCGGCGGTGGATCTGCGCTATGTCGATCCGGCTTTGAACGGCGGCGTGAAGACCCAATGCCAAGGCGCGCGCGAGGGCCACGGCTGGTGCAGCGACCCGCAGCGGCTGCAGCGCGCCCGGCTGGTCTATCTGGTGGAAAGCCCAATCAATGCGCTGTCGGTGGAAAGCTGCACCCCGCCGGACGTGGCGGCGCTGGCGCTGCGCGGCGTCGGCAATGTCGACAGCCTCGATTGGACCGTATTGCGCGGCAAGGCGGTGCGGGTGGCGCTGGACCATAGCGACCCGGTGAATCCGGCCAGCGGCGTGCGGCCGGGGCTGGCGGCGGCCTGGCGCTTGTCGGAGAAGCTGACGGCGGCGGACATCGGCCATCTATTGGTGGACATGCAGGACTGGGACGAAGGCGAAGACCTCAACGACGTGTTGCGCCAGCACGGCGCGGACGTATTACGCGGCCGGCTGCGCAAGCTGGAGGCGTGGCTGTTGCCCGGCATGCCCGGCGGCGGCGAACGGCTGGAGGGGACACGGCGGGTGCAACTCCCCGGCCATGACTGGGCGGTGTACTGGCGTTTCCGGGTGAAGGAGGACTTCACCCAATACGTCGACGAGTTCAAGACCGACGACGACGGCAACCGTTCCGAGACGCTGGGCGACCTGTGTTCCTTCCGCGTGGCCAGCCTGTCGCGGCTACGCATCCAAAGCCACCTGGCCACCATCAGCGGCGCGGCCGACCATCAACCGGAAACCGTGTTCGGCGTCAGCGCCCAGCTGGCGCGGCATGGGGTGACGCTGCAGCGCGAGGTGGCCACCGACGACAAGCTCTACAACCTGGAATGGTGGAAAAGCCGCTTCGGCGCGATCTGGAAGCCGGCGCAGTTCCAGCGCCTGGTCAACCTGATGGAGCGGGCCGCCGACCTGGGCGCGCGTGACGTGGTTAACTTCGTCGGCCTAGCGTGGAAGGCCGGCGCGCTGACGGCGCAAGAGGGGCAGGACTGCTATTTCGTCGAGCCGCAGAAGCAATGCCTGTACTACAACCTGACCTTCCCGCGCGGCACGCCGCAACAGGCGCGCACCGTGATCCAAGCCTATCAGGACACCTTCCATCACAATGCGGCCGCCATCCCCCTGGTGTGGGCCCTGGGCGCGCACCTCAAAACCCTGCTCGGCTTCTATCCGCACTTCCAGATGCAGGCCGAGAAGGGCTCGGGCAAGTCCAAGCTGCTAGAGAGCCTGCAGACCACGCTGGCGTTTCAGGTGCTGTCCGGGCAGATGCTGAAGACCGACCACCGCCGGCGGGCGTCGGTGTCGTTCACCTCGCAGCCGGTGGGCTGGGATGAATTCTCCAAGCTGCCGAAGACGGTGCTGTCCGACATCGACGCGCTGCTGCAGTCGACCTATCGTTTCGAGTTCACCCGCGTCGGGGCCAGCCTGACGCCGTACCTGATGTGCGCGCCGGTGCTGTTGGCCGGCGAGGAAGTGGACGTGCAGAGCCTGCAGTCCAAGCTGTGCCGCAGCAGCCTGTCGGTGGCGCGACAAGGCGCGTTGATTCCGCATGATCTGCCGGCCTTCCCGCTGTGGCCGTGGCTGCAGTTTCTGGCTGACGTCGAGCCGGCCCGGCTGCGCGACCTGCACCGCCATTACCTGGGGCTGTGCGAACGCCACAGCCGCGCCCCCACCGGCGACGCCACCGCGCGGCGGATGATGGAGAACTACGCCGCCCTGCTGTGCAGCTGGGCCTTGCTGTGCGAGTTCGCCGACCTCGACCCGCAGCAAGGCGGCTTCATCGAAGACCTGATGGCCGAGATGAACAGCCATATCGTCGACACCGACGGCAGCCGCCTGCCCTGGGTCTGGATCATGGAAATCCTGCTGTCCGAACTGGAGGCGCGCCGCTTTGACTACCCGCACTGCTGGGACCGGGTCAAATGCCCGGACGGCCGCAGCGAGATGGCGCTGTTCCTCCGACCGAATCACGTGATGGATCACCTCTCCACCGCGCCGCATCTGCGCGCCAAATTCGACGCGCTGCCGGTGAAGACTGGGCGCATCTTCAAGCATCAGCTGCTGCAAAGCCCGGTGGTGCTGGCCGACGGCGTCGAGAAGACCATCCACGGCCGCCGCCAGGGCCACCTGACCGCCATCAGCCTGCCGCAACTGGAAAAGCTCGGCCTCTACGCCGCGCCCGACGTCCAGCCCTAACCCCCGCGCCTCTCCTCGACAGCCCGCCTTGTGTGGGCTGTCACGCATTCCACCGCTCAAACTGCAAAATTGCGGAGCCTCTTACACATCAAATATGACATTGACACAACACTTTCGACGAAAACGGCCGGAAATCGCCGGTTTCCGTGCCATTGGGTAGGGGAGTAGGTAAAAAAATTCCGTGGATTGACCCTGCTTCACGACCTAAGTCATTGATTGTTGAGAACAACCCATCCACGGTTTGCCCTCCGAAATCCACGGTTTCCCCTCAAACTTCCACGGTTTGCCCCATTTCTTCCACATTGGGGTTTTACCCTTTTACGGTCTCTAAGTATTTCTTCTTATTTTAAAAACAAAGAGATAGAGATAAAAAGCCATGAAAAAGGAAGACAAGGGCCATCCACGGTTTCGGAGCGCTGCTTAAAAATTAATCCACGGGTTTGCCAGCGGAAGTCGTGGAAATGGTGGATTCGCCCTTCCCTTCATCGCATTGATTTTATTGAAGTTTATGCGGCATCCACGGAATCGGTGGGTGAGGCCGTGGACAAACCGTGGATGAAAAGCCGTTACAGGACAAAGACTTAGGGATCAATCCACGGTTTCGGGGGGAATTTAGGTGTGTGTGCCTAGCTGAATGACGAGAAAGACGCGGTTTACAATTGACTACTAACGGCCAAGAGCGGCCCCTCCCTGCTGTCTGCTTTGGGATAGCGAGAGTAGTCTCAAAGAGCCCATGGCTACGCGGGCACAACCCAGTATATTAGGGGAATGTCTTGCCTTGACCGCACTCAGCAAAAGCAAGTGACGGAGAGCTTACTAAGAAAGCACCTCATCATACCTTCGAGTATCCAGTTTTCAAGAAAACGAAATATGGGTGGTTTGCTATGCTGGAAAAAGTCATAAGCATTGACAATGTCGGCGTCATCAAAAATGGTGTTCTGCGTCCGATAACTCTGGAAAAAGTTACGCTTATTTACGCCGATAACGCACGCGGTAAATCAACCCTTGCCGCTTTACTAAATGCATGTGCATCAGCAAACGTACCCGAGCTGACCAAACGCAAGACGATTGGTACCCAGAACGATCAGAAGGTCTTACTACGATTCAAAGCCCCGGCAGGTGACTTTAATGCCCAATTCAATGGTAACGTTTGGGCCGGCCAGAAGCCAAACCTGCACGTCTTTAACCAAGAATTCGTCGAGCGTAACGTCTACGCAAGCTCCGGAGTGACGCCCGACCAGCGTGCTTCACTACTAGAGCTTGCTCTTGGTGATGCAGCGGTCACCGCCCAAGCCGAGTTCTATAAGCAGAGCGAACTGCAGCGAACCAAGGCCGGCGAGGTCCGCGAGGCCGAAGGGGCTCTGACAGGTTACCGCAGTGACCTGACTGTGGACCGCTTCATTGCTTTGCAAGAAGCACCCAATGCTGATGCCGAAATTCAGGCCCTGGACAAGCAAATAGCTGACGCTCAGGACATTGCAGTCACCCTGGCCAAGCCTGACTTCAAGAAGCTGAATGCTCCCACGTTTGACCTGGCGCAGTTCAAGTCCATCGTGGGAAGCGAGTTCGAGCAAGTGCAAGACGGTGCTGAAGAGCTAGTCAAAAAGCACCTCGACACCCATCTTGGGGCTGCAACAGAGCACTGGGTCGCCACTGGGCTGCATCACAAACCCGAGCCAGACTGCCCGTTTTGTGGACAGAAGACTGAGGGACTGGCGCTCATCCAGGCCTACAAAACCTACTTCAACCAAGCATACAAAGACTACCTAGCAAGTATCGAATCCCTGCACGGCCTAGTGACTCAGGGCATTTCTGCAGCCTTCCTCTCAAGTTGGGCAGGCATCCAAGCCTTCAATGAGGGTGCTGCAAGCAGTTGGAATGGCGTTATCGAGTTCACATTGCCGACTATCGATATCGCCGCAGCGGAGAACATCATTCAAGAGGCTCAGAAGTCCCTGGTCAGGATAGCTGAGCATAAGAAGGCGTTCCCACTCGAAGCCATCAAGAGCAGCCATGTGGCCGAGATTGAAGCCAACCTCATCTCCATCATCACGATGGTGACCACCTTCAACGCCGAAATCGATGCTATCAACGAGAAGATAAGCGCTCATAAGAAGACCCTGGTCACAGCTGACTTGCAGACACTGACGGCTAAGCGGATGACGTTGAAGCTACAGAAGGTTCGCCACGACCCAGAGGTGAAGGCCTTGGTGGACGCAGTGACAAGTGCCAGGAACGAATACAAGAATGCGGAGAAGGCCAAAAACGATGCCAAGACCAACCTCGATAACTTGATGGCTAACCTGCTAACCACCTTCCAGACAGCTATCAACTACTGGCTGGGTCTCTTTGGTGCGCCTTTCAACATCGAGAAGCTAACGACGTCTTATGCAGGCGGTGACCCCCGTGGGCACTACGTCATTAACGTACGTGGCGCAAAGGTTAACATCGGCCCTGGCGCGGCCGGGGAGCTTTCCTTCCACGCAGCCTTGAGCGAAGGTGATAAGCGCACCCTGGCGTTTGCATTTTTCCTTGCTAGGCTGTTTGCAGACCCAAATCGTGCACACGCCTCCGTGGTGCTTGATGACGTGTTCACCAGCTTGGACCACCACCGCCGGCACAACACGGCAAACGCGGTAGTCAAGATGGTCGAGGAGTGCGCCCAAGTTATCGTCCTGGGGCACGACGCTCACTTTCTGCGCGAGCTGCGAAAGCGAGTCAGGCGCATGAACGTCGGGGAGACCCTAGAGCTCTGCCTGCATCGCGACGCCGACAACTGCAGCTTACTCACCAACTTTGAATTGGATGAGTTTTGCGCTTCTGACTACTACAAGAACTATGTCTTGACCGAGAAGTTCCTTGCTGGAGAGGTACCCCAGGAGAAGCTCTTGGATGTGGCCAAGGCCCTTCGCCCGCTAGTTGAAGGGCATATGCATAAATCTTTCCCTAAGCGCTTCAAAGACGGGCAGACCGTCGGGCAAATGCTTGATATAGTGAAAAACGCCACAAGCCCCAATCCGTTGGTAGCTCTTCAACCGCTACATCGAGCACTTTGCGATTTCAATGAATTTGCTGCATCCTTTCACCACGACACCTCTGGAGGCCATCCGCGGACAGATATCAATGACGCCGAGCTGCGCCAATACGCCCTGGCTGCTTTGAACTTCATCCAGTCTCGTAAACTATGGTAAGCCACTTGCAGTCAAGGACAGAAGTGGGTCAGCTGTGTTAAAGAGTCCGTTCAATCCAAACAGCCACACCTCTGCTGTTTGCGATACTTGAAAGTTAAGCATCATTTTTGCGGCGGACGAGTGCCAACTGTGAAGAACCGCTTTGGGTCGAAAGCAACCATTCCTGTCAGCAAAAAATAGCCCTGGGGGTATCTTTAGGGGTATTTCCACAAAACAAAACATATAAATTACTTTAAAAACAACAATATTTAAAATCAATTCAATTCCTGTCGGGGCGCTGATCTGCTCTCCAATACCAGTTATGACAAATATCCTCTCCAGCTTTGCACACCAAAATTGGGGGCTTCTGCTCTGGGATATAACTAAGCGGCTCACTTCAGCCGAAGAGCCATCACCTGCCCCGCCTCCCCTCCCCCACCCTTGACGCCCCCTCCCAGCCTGTTTAGGCTTGGTTCCGCGCCGTGCTCAATCACACTGCGCAGGGCTTGCAAACCCAAAACTGACTTTTCCGCAGACACAACGGTCCGCTTTGGCACCGTTACGTCTGCTGCCACGCCGTACCCATTCGGGGCGGGCTGTGGCAGGGAATCCGAAAGGATTGCCGGTCACTGAAAAGTCAGCCGGTTTTGCAACCTTGTCATGTGCCTGCCCCAGCCTCGCCTGGGCAGGTTTCCAAAGATGACATGGAGACCGTGATGACCTTCTCTACTTTTCCCCCCGCCATACCGCCGCCCGCCTGTCCTCACTGCGCAGGCCAAACTGTCGCACCCGCCGCTGTGCCGGTGATGGAGCAGCTGCACCACTGTTCCCAGCGCTTGCCTGCTGCTGCCGGCAATGCGGGGCTGCTGGACGAATTGGGCCAGCAAATCAACCAGTGCTATGTCGAACTGGACTCCGCCTTGTTGCGCGGGATGATGGATATGCGCGCCGCCCACACTGGGCTGTTAGCCTTGCTGACTTTGCTGGAACGACGCGACGAGCCGCTGCTGTTCAGCAGCGAAGAAGCCTTGGCCCTGCTGGAGCCGATAGAGCAGCGCTTGAAACAGGGCTTGGATCACTTCAACCCTTTGCTGTGACTCAGGGCAGCATATGGGCGGGGCCTTAGGCGATAACCGCCAATAGGCGGCTATCCGGCCGCTTATTGGGCAGACCTGTTGCAGGTGGGTATCGCTACGCTCCGGGGCGTTCTAAGCGCAGCTGCCGAAGGCCTTCAGCCGCTCCACATCCACCAGCGTGATGTCGCGCCCGTCCACCTGGATCAGCTCCGCCTCGATCAACTGGTGCAGCATGCGCGAGAAGGTTTCCGGGGTCAGGTTGAGCCGGGAGGCGATCAGGCTTTTGTTCACCGGCAGCGATACCTGCGGCGTGAGGCTGTCGCCCTCCTCCGGGATGTGTTGCAGCAGATAGCCAATCACCCGCTGCAAAGAGCTTTCTATGGAGTAGCGCTCCACGTCCCGCACCAGGCCGTGCAGGCGCAGCGACAGGCCAGCCAGCAAGCGCCGGGCAAAGGCCGGGTCGTGGTCTATCGCTTGCAGGATGCCGGCCGCTTCCACTTTGAGCAGCATGCCGTCTTCCAGAAACTGGGCCATTACCGGGCAGGGCCGGCCCAGGAACATCACCGCCTCGGCAAAACTCTGGCCGGGGTGGACGATTTCCATCACTTTTTCACTGCCCTGCGCCGAGGACAACGCCAGCTTCACCCGGCCGTACACCACCAGGAACATGCCGTCGCAGGGGTCGCCCTTCTGGAAGATTACCTGGCCCTTGAGGCCGCGCAGTTCTTGGGTGTGCGGCACCAGCGCTTGTATCTGTTCCGGGGAGAGTTGCTGGAACAGCGGCTGGTGGCGCAGGAAGGATGGGATGTCCAGATGGCTCATGGCGGTGTGGCTCGATAAGGGTGGAGGCTTACACTATAAAATTGCGCTCCGCCAACGGCCATGCGCCATTGGCAGCAGCGGCCTAGTTCGATGTGATTAGAGCCGGCTGCGTGGCGGGAGAAACGGGGAATTGTCTTGTCAGCCGTCTTTGAGTACGACAGGCGAATCTTCCAGGCCCCAGTCGCCGTGCAGATACCAATCATCGCCCAGCACTTCCGCCGGGTGCTGGGTGCGGCTGGAGCCGTTGCCGCATTGCAGGGAGTGGGCCGGGCAATACAGATCGCAGCCCCAGCAGATGCGTTCGGGGTGGGCGGGGTGAAGCGGGAATTTTTTGGCCATGAGGGTCTTCGTTGTGGGTGACTTTCAGCTTGCCAGTCATGACTCAAGCGGACTTGGAGCCTGATCAAACAACGGCCATTCCGCCCGCTAGAGCGGCTAACACAATCCCTGAGGCAAGGCGCGCCGACGCAGCATCAGGGGTTTTGTTGGCCGCGTGCAGAACCTGTTCAACGTCTCGCGAGCTAGAGCGAGACAAGGTGAAAGCGGCTGAGAAAGTGGAATGCACTTACGGTACATAAGCATTTCGAAGCCGGTTTCAACGCCCTTGTCTAACTATCCCGCCGACGCGTAGCAGACTTTGGGCAGGTTCTCATGTGGTCAGGCTGGCATACAGCCTGGTCAACGCCTGCGGCAAGCGCTCCGCCTGCCTCACCAGCGCATAACCGTTGCGGCCGAACAGATGCGGCAGGTAGTCGCCCGCCTCGCTGTCTATGGTGACGCAGAACGGCGTCAGGCCGGCGCGGCGGGCTTCCAGCACCGCCTGGCGCGTGTCTTCTATGCCGTAGCGGCCTTCGTAATGGTCCAGATCGTTGGGCTTGCCGTCCGAGATCAGCAACAACAAACGCCGCCGCGCCGGCCGCTCGCTCAGAATGCGGGCGCACTGGCGGATGGCCGCGCCCATGCGGGTGTAGTAGCCGGGCCGGATGGCGAGGATGCGGCCGCGGGCGGCGTCGTCGTAACGCTCGGCAAAGTCTTTCAGGATTTGCAGCCGCACTTCCTGCCGCCGCAGCGAGGAGAAGCCGTACAGGCCGAAATCGTCGCCGCTGGCGCTCAAAGCCTCGGCAAACAGCAGCAGGCTGTCGCGGATCACGTCGATCACCCGGCCGGTTTCGCCCAGCCAGCTTTCGGTGGACAGGGACAGGTCGGCCAGGGTCAGGCAGGCCAGGCTGCGCTCGCCGGGCGGCCAGTCCTGATACAGCGCCGGCTCGCTAAGCGCCGCGCCGCCGCGCCGTTCCGCAAGGAAGCGGATCAGCCGGTCCAGGTCGATGTCCGGCCCGGCGGTTTCGCCGCTGCGTCGGCAGCGCTCCGGCGCCAACGACTGGAATTGCCGCCGCAAACGGCGCGCCAGCGGCTGCAAACGCTCCGGCAGCGGGGCCGGCGCGGCGTCGCGCGGCAGCATCGGCCGCAGCAGGCAGTGGTCCTCCACCAGGCATTGCCGCTTCCAGTGCCATTCCGGCAGCTTGATGCCCGGCCCCAGCGGAGTGTCGTCGTAGGCGGCGGCCGGCAGGTCGAGATCGAAACGCAGCCGGCTGCCGCGAGTGTGAGCGTCCTGGCCCAGGGTCAGCCGGTTCATGTCTTCGGCGGCGATTTCGCCGTTGCCGTCATCGTCGTCGTCATTGTGGCGGTTGACTTTGACGTATTCGTCCCAGGTGAACAGGCTCTCGGCGCGGAACACCATCAGCATGCCGTTCTTGCGCGGGTCCTGTTCCATGCGCCGGGCGCGATAGCGGCGACGCTGGCGCTGGGCGTCCTTGCCGCCGCCGCGTTCGCCGTCGGCGTGGGGGCTGGCCTGCCCGTCGGCGTCCGTCAGCGGCGGTTCCGGGTGCAGCCACAACGGCACCGGCTGCGGCGGCCGGCTCAACGGCGGCAGCGTCACGGCGTGTTCCGGCCGGCTCAGCGCCGCCTGTATCGCGCGCTCCACCCCGGCCTCCGCCGGCGGCAGGCTGGCTGGGTTCGGTCGCAGTTCCAAGGCGGCCGCCGCCAACCGGCGGTAAACGGCGGCCAGGCCCGGCATGTCCGCCAAGGCGCGTGCCGCGGCCAGGCGGTTGCAGCTCAGCCAGTCGCCATTGCTGCCGGCGGCGTAAGCGGCTTGGGCCAGCAGCCAGAAGTAGCAGTCGAGGTTGAGAGCCGCGCTGGGAAAGTAGTCGATGCGTTCCGGCAGATAGAGCGCCTGGCTGTCTCGCCAGGCCAGCTCCACCCTGGACCCGATGCCGGCCAACCGCTGCAGCCAGCCGCGCCGCGCACCGTGCTCGGTGCCCACGGTGGAGCGCAGCGCCAGCGCCGGGTCGCCGCCCATGGCGCGGAAGAACAGCGGCGCTTGCGCCGTCACCTGCGCCAGCTCTACCGCGCATTCCGGAAAACCGCGCCGCGCCGCGCGCCGCGCCAGTGTGTCCCACCAGCCGCCGACAATGTCTTCCATGCCGCTCAGCCGGGGAATTGGGTCTGAATCACCGCCAGCAGCGCCGCCACGGTGTCGGCGTCGTCGCTCAGCGGCTCCGCCAGCGCGGTGCGGCAGGCTTGCAAAGGCGGCAGGCCGGCCTGGATCAGCTTGGCGGCGTACACCAGCAACCGCGTGCTGGCGGCTTCTTCCAGGTCGTAGCCGGACAAACGCCGCAGCTGACCGGCCAGCGTCACCAGCTGGCGCGCCAGCGCTTCGCTGACGCCGCTTTCCAGCATCAGCACGCCGATTTCCACTTCCGGCGGCGGAAAATCGAAAGCCATGGCGACGAAGCGTTGGCGGGTGCTGGGTTTCAGTGTTTTCAGCACGTGCTGGTAGCCGGGGTTGTAGGACACCACCAGCATGAAGCCCGGCGGCGCTTGCAGCACTTCCCCGGTGCGCTCCACCGGCAGGATGCGGCGGTCGTCGGTCAGCGGGTGCAAGACCACGGTGGTGTCCTTGCGCGCTTCCACCACTTCGTCCAGATAGCAGATACCGCCTATCCGCACCGCGCGGGTCAGCGGGCCGTCGCACCACACGGTGGCGCCGTCGGCGATCAAGTGGCGGCCCACCAGGTCTGCGGCGCTCAGGTCGTCGTGGCAGGAAACGGTGATCAGCGGCAGGCCGAGCCGGGCCGCCATATGGGCGACGAAGCGGGTCTTGCCGCAGCCGGTGGGGCCTTTGATCAGCACCGGCAATTGTTGACGCCAGGCGGCTTCGAACAGCTCGCACTCCGCGCCTTGCGGCTGATAGAAGGGAACAGGAATAGTCAGGAGTTCAGGCGCGTTCATCGGCGTTCCTTCAGATAAAGCTGAGCAGCAGCGCGGCCGACACCAGCGCCAGCCAGCCCTGCACCAGCGCGCGCAGCCAGCACGGCGCCTCGCGCAAGCCCATATAGCGTTCCACCAGCAGCACACCCTTGAGCCAGGCCAGGCCCAGCGCGATCAGCGCCAGATGCGGCAACCGGCCGCCTTCGGCCAGCCAGGCCGCCAGCAGGGTCAGCCCGGACAAGAGCAGCCACAGGCCGGTTTACGTAAAAGGGGTGGGATAAGTCATGAGGGCATGATGCCGATGCGGCGCGGCAGCCGCCTTGATGCGAAATAAGGCTTTGCGCGGCCGCTTTATCTCGCCACGTAGACCAGAGCAAACAGCAACAACCACACCAGATCCACCATATGCCAATAGGCGGCGGCGGTTTCCACCTCGTCCATGGACTCCGGCGCGTAACGGCCGTTGCGTGCCAGCCGCCACACCGCCGCCACAATCACCATGCCCAATACCACATGCAGGAAATGAAACACCGTCAACGACAGGTAGAACATCCAGAAATCGTTGCTGGACAAGGTGATACCCTGCAAGGCTTTACCCACCAGCTCATAGCCTTTCAAGCCGAGAAAGCCGCCGCCGGCCAGCAAGGTCAGCGCCAGCCAGCGCCGCCCGGCGCGTTGCCTCCCAGCTGAAAAGGCGCTGAGCGCGGCCAGCATGGCGGCGCTGCCGGCCAGCAACAGCAGGGTATTGAGCGTGGGCAGGCCCAGCTCCAGCTCGCCCTGCCCTGCTGCGAACAAGGCCGGCTGTTGCCGGCGTGCCCAGGCATAGGCCAGGAAGAACACGCCGAACACCGCCAGCTCGGCCAGGATGAAACACCACATCGCCAGATCGCCCGGCACGCGGCGCTCCGGCGGCGCGCTCAGTTCCATGCCGGGGCCTTCCGCGTCGCCATCCTTGCATGCGCCATCATCAATCCTCGCGCTTGCCGGTCACAAAGAAGCTGATCACGTACAACACCAGCCCGCAGAAGAAGCTGATGCCAAACACCCAGCGCCCCCAGTAGATGGGCATGATCCTTTCCTGCGTCTCCATGAAGGACAGCGGCGCGGCGGACATCCGCTGCAACCACACCTGGACCGCGCCGGCGGCGGTCAGGCACAGGGTGATGGCCACGATGGACAGGGTCATCACCCAGAACGCGGTTTTTTCCACTTTCTGCGCCTGCGCGCAATTGGCCTCGCGGCCGCGCAGCAGCGGCATGGTGTAGGAGATCATGGTCAGCACCACCATCACGTAAGCGCCGTAGAAGGCCATGTGGCCGTGGGAGGCGGTCACCTGGGTGCCGTGGGTGTAGTAGTTGACCACCGACAGCGTGCCGATGAAGCCCCACACCCCGGCGCCGAGGAAGGACATCACCCCGGTGCCCAGCGCCCACAGCGTGGCGGCCTGGTTGGGATGTTCGCGGCGGCGGCGTTTGACCATATTGAAGGCGAACAGGGTCATCATGAAGAAGGGCACCGGCTCCAGCGCGGAGAAGATGGAGCCCCACAGCTGCCAGTAAGCCGGCACGCCAATCCAGAAGTAATGGTGGCCGGTGCCGATGATGCCGGTGATCAGCGTCATGGCGATGATCAGGTACAGCCATTTTTCGATCACCTCGCGGTCCACCCCGGTCACCTTGACCAGAACGAAGGCCAGCATCGCGCCCATGATCAGTTCCCACACGCCTTCCACCCACAGGTGCACCACCCACCACCAGTAGTACTTGTCCAGCACCAGGTTGTCGGGGTTAACAAAGGAGAACAGGAAGAACACGGCCAGGCCCCACAGGCCCAGCATCATCACGATGCTGATGCTGGTCTTGCGGCCGGCCAGCAGGGTCATGGACAGGTTGTAGAGGAAGGACAGCGCCACCAACACGATGCCCACTTTGGTGATCAGCGGCTGTTCCAGATAACCGCGGCCCATGGTGGGCAGCAGGTCGTTGCCGGTGAGCCGGGCCAGCTCATGGTAAGGCAGGCCCAGGTAGCCGAGTATGGTCAGCGCGCCGGCCACCAGGAACACCCAGAAGGTGATGATGGCCAGCCGCGGGCTGTGCAGTTCGCGCTCGCTCTCCTCCGGGATCAGGTAGTAGCCGGCACCCATGAAGCCAAACAGCAGCCAGACGATCAGCAGGTTGGTATGCACCATGCGGGCGGTGCCAAAGGGCACGGCGGGAAACAGAAAATCGCCGATCACGTATTGCAGGCCGATGATCAGGCCAAACACGATCTGTCCGATGAACAGGCCAATGGCGGCGATGAAATAGGGTTTGGCCACGGCCTGCGAGCGGTAGCGCACCTGCGCGACGGCGGCGGCCGCGCCGTGCGGCGGCGTGGCCACGGTAGCGTTGCTCATTGTGTTCTCCAAGGGAAAGGGATGGGACGGGATCAGCCCTCGATATTGGGCGGCCAGTTATTGGTGTTGATCCGCGACGCGTATTTCAGGAAGGCCACCAGGTCGTCCAGCTCGGCCGGGTTCAGATGGAATTGAGGCATCTGGCGGCGGCCCGGCGCGTTGGTCGGCATCGCCTGCATCCAGCCCTTGATGAATTCCGGGCCGCGGCGCACGTAGACGTTGCCCAGCTCCGGCCCAAAGTAGGCGCCTTCGCCCAGCAGGGTGTGGCAGCCGCCGCAACTGCGCGTCTCCCAGATTTTCTTGCCGCGCACCGCCTGCTCTGTGAGTTGAGCCTTGGCGTTATGGCTGGGCAAGGCCAGGGTGGTGTCCAGGGTCAGCCCCAGAAACAACAGAAAAAAGAAAACCGAGCCGCCGTAAAAAATATTGCGGGCGGTCGATTTGGTGAAGCTCGCGCTCATCATGTCCTCCTCGAATGCTTGCACCGCCGGCGCGGTACTCGGGCCGAACTGTACGGATTCGGGCATTCCGGGAGCATTGATTCGAATCAACGATTTCCAGCAGTCCGGCGGCCTACTCGGCGCCATCCGCCACCGCCAACCGCAAGGATGGCGCCATGATCCGCCCCATTTCCCTTCTCCGATCTAGACGCCGCCGCCCCGCTCTTTCCACCCGGCGAGCGCTGCGCCGGGACTGAGTCATGGTTTGGAATTTCTTGATCCGGGTCATTCAGCCGCCGCCGCGGCCATACTGCGCCCCCATCCCACGAGTACAGGTCATGAGCGCCATCGACATCCTTGTTGAGCAACACCGCGCTTGCGGCACGCGTTCGCCTCCTGTGAAACGGCGATCCGCGCGCAGGACTGGGCCTTGGCGCTAAGAACGTGTTTACGATCTCGCGAGCCAAGGTGAAACAAGACGAAAACGGTTGAAGAAGCGGAACGTACAGGTGGTGCATGAGCATTCTGAAAGCGTTTTTAACGCCCGCCTGAACTACATCGCGCCGGCCGGCGCGTCTTATCCTGAGGCGCGTCCCCAAAAACAAACCCGCGCCGGCAATGCGGGCGCGGGTGCGAGAGCGCTGGCTCAGCCTATCCTCAGTCCCACTGCAGGGCGCCCTTCTTCCATTCATAGATGAAGCCGACGACCAGCACGCCCAGAAACACCGCCATCGCGCCCAATCCAAAACCGCCCAGCTCCTTCAGCGTCACGGCCCAGGGAATCATGAAGGCGACTTCCAGATCGAACAGAATGAACAAGATGGCCACCAGGTAGTAGCGGACATCGAAGCGCATGCGCGCGTCTTCGAAGGCCTCGAAGCCGCATTCATACGGCGATAGTTTTTCCGGATCCGGCCGGTTGGGCCCCAACAACTTGCCCATCAGCAGCGGCACCACTCCCACCAGCAGTCCGACAACGATGAATAACAGGATGGGAAAGTAATTCTGCAGCATGGGGCCGACTCCTCCGGATAGTTTGCAAAGAGAGATAGACCGCCCCCAAGCGCCAAGTTTGCACCCCAAGGAAAATATACCGATGGGAAGCGGCCCGTCATGACGACCAGGCCGGGGGGAGAGCAACGGGGATATCGGTTACACTGGGGATTCCCGCGTCGTCCGGCCACCCCGAGCGACGCGGCTCACGGCCCCGCGTCCGATCGGACCCGCTCGCCCCCGCCGCCCTGCGGCAAGCTTGCCCGCCACCCGCGGCCAGGCAGACATACCACCGCTTCGCCGGACTCCTCGCTCACAACTCATATCAAGCTCCGGCGCTGCGGACCGCTCTTTACACGACCCATGACAACACAGGGCCGGCTCACCCGCTCGGCCCGCCACACCAAAGGTCTTGTCCATGCATCATGCTCTGCAAACTTTATTGGACCGGGTTCGCCTGCGCGACCCGGAACAAATCGAATTCCACCAGGCCGCGGCGGAAGTGCTGCACGGCCTGGACGACTTCCTGGGTAGCCATCCGCACTTCTTCGACCACGGCTTGCTGGAGCGGCTGCTGGAGCCGGAGCGCGTCATCCTGTTCCGCGTGTCCTGGGTGGACGATCACGGCCATGTCCAGGTCAATCGAGGCTACCGGGTGCAGATGAACAGCGCGCTGGGGCCGTACAAGGGCGGCCTGCGCTTTCATCCCTCGGTGACGCTGGGCACGCTGAAATTCCTGGCTTTCGAACAAACCTTCAAGAACGCCTTGACCGGCCTGCCTCTGGGCGGCGCCAAAGGCGGCGCGGACTTCGACCCCAAGGGCAAGAGCGAGGGCGAGGTGATGCGCTTCTGCCAAGCCTTCGCTAGCGAGCTGTTCCGCCATATCGGCGCGGAAACCGATGTGCCGGCCGGCGACATTGGCGTCGGCGCGCGCGAGATCGGCTATCTGTTCGGCCAACACAAGCGCTTGAGCAATCAGTTTTCAGGCGTGTTCACCGGCAAAGGGCCCAGCTACGGCGGCAGCCTGATGCGGCCGGAGGCCACCGGCTACGGCCTGGCGTATTTCGTCGAGCGCATGCTGGCCACGCGCGGACAGACGCTGGCCGGCCAGCGTGCCGCCTTGTCCGGTTCAGGCAACGTCGCGCTGTACGCGGCGGAAAAACTGCTGGCGCTGGGCGTCCGGGTAATCAGCCTGTCGGATTCGGAAGGCACGCTCAGCCTGCCGGATGGCCTCAGCCCGGACTTGCTGGCGGCATTGGTCGAACACAAGCACCAACGCCGCGGCCGGCTGGCCGCTTTCGCCGCCAACCACAGCCTGGACTTTCTCCTTGGACAGCGCCCATGGCGCTTGCGCTGCGATATCGCGCTGCCCTGCGCCACGCAAAACGAGCTGGACGCCGACGATGCGGAAGCCTTGTTGGCCAATGGCTGCTTCTGCGTGGCGGAAGGGGCCAATATGCCCTGCTCCGCCCAAGCGGCGCAGCGCTTTCAGCGGGCCGGCGCGCTGTACGCCCCCGGCAAGGCCTCCAACGCCGGCGGCGTTGCGGTGTCCGGCCTGGAAATGAGCCAGAACGCCACCCACTTGCCCTGGAGCGCGCAGGAGGTGGACGCCAGGCTACGTCGTATCATGGAGGAGATTCACGAGGCCTGCGTGCGGCACGGCGGCCAGCCGGACGGCGCTGTAGACTACGCACGCGGCGCCAATGTGGCGGCCTTCGGCAAGGTGGCGGCGGCGATGCTGGCGCAAGGCGTGATCTGAGCTAGCCGCCCATGCAAAAGCCCCGCCTGGAGGCGGGGCTGTGCACATTGAATGGAGCACGTTTCTAGAACAACTGGTCCTTGACGTTCTCCACCGCATCCTGCGCGGCAGGCTTGTCCTGCGTCTCGCTGGCGCCGCCGCTGGCGTCGCCGCCCGCGCCCGGCACTGCGCCGTGGTTGTCCACCTTCAGTTCCGGATTGGTCTTCTGGAACTCTTCATAGTAGTACTCGTCACCGCCGCGCTGGCCGGCGCCCGCCTTGACCACAATGCCTGCCGGTACCGGCATGTCCACTTCCGGCTGCCCCTTGAGCGCATTGGCCATGTAATTGATCCACACCGGCAGCGCCGCGGTGCCGCCGTAACCGTAGCGGCCCAACGAGCGCGGCTGATCAAAGCCCACCCAGGCGGCGGCCACCAGATTGGGGTTGTAGCCAACGAACCAGGCGTCTTTCCAATCCGAGGTGGTGCCGGTTTTGCCGGCCAGATCGGTGCGGCCCAGGCTCATCGCGCGGTAGCCGGTGCCGTAGCGCACCACGTCCTTGAGCATGGAGCTCATGATGAAGGCGTTGCGCGGGTCTATGGCCTGCGGCGCGTTCTGGCCTGCGACAGTGGGCACGGTCTTGGCCAGCACGCGGCCGGACTGGTCTTCGATACGGTCGATGAAATAGCCCTTGCTGCGGTAGCCGCCATTGGCGAACACCGAGTAGCCCTCCACCATTTGCAGCGGCGTCACCGCGCCGGCGCCCAGCGCCATGGTCAGGTAGGCCGGATGCTGCTTGGCGGCAAAGCCGAAACGCTGGATGTATTGCTGGGCGTAATCGGTGCCGGTGGCCATCAGCACCCGCACGGACACCAGGTTTTTGGACTGGGTCAGGCCGCTGCGCATGGTGATCATGCCGGCGAATTTGCCGTTGTCGTTCTTGGGCTCCCAGCGCTGACCGTCCGCGCCCACCACCGACAGCGGCGCGTCGTTGATCATCGTAGACGGTGTCAGGCCGCGTTCGATGCCGGCGGAGTAAATAAAGGGCTTGAAGGTGGAGCCGGGCTGACGCCAGGCCTGGGTCACATGGTTGAAGCTGCGGCGGTTGAAATCGAAACCGCCCACCAGCGAGCGGATCGCGCCGGTGCGGGTGTCCATGGACACGAAGGCGCCCTCCACTTCCGGCATCTGCACGATTTCCCAATAGCCTTTTTCATGCGCGCGGATGCGGATGACCGAACCGCGGCGGATCTGCTGCGCGGCGCTGACCTTGCCGCCCAGGGCACGGCGGGCGAAGTCCAGGCCGTTGCCCTTGATCACCGCCACCTTGCCGCCGCGCATATAGGCGCGCACTTCCGCCGGGCTGGCGGACAAGACGATGGCCGGCAGCATGTCGCCGCTGTCGCGCAGTTCGCTAATGGCGTCATCCAGCGCCTCGGTCTGCTGCTCGCCTTCGGCGCCGGACAGTTCCACTGTGCTCTCTGGGCCGCGGTAGCCCATTTTGCGGTCGTAATCCACCAGGCCGGCGCGCAAGGCGTCGTACGCCCATTTCTGGTGGCGGCTGTCCAGCGTGGTGTAAACCTTGAAGCCTTCGGTATACGCCGATTCGCGATAGCGCTCATACATCGCCTGGCGCACCATTTCCGCCACATACTGTGCCGGCTGGCTGCTGCTGTCCGCGCTCTGGCTGGCCAGCTTCATCGGCTCCGCCAAGGCGGCGTCGTATTGTTCCTGAGTGATGAAGTTGAGCTCGCGCATCCGGCGCAGCACGTATTGCTGGCGCAGACGGGCGCGGTCCGGGTTGACGATGGGGTTGTAGGCGGACGGCGCCTTGGGCAGGCCGGCCAGCATCGCCATTTCCGCCACGGACAAGTCCGCCAGCGGCTTGCCGTAATAGGCCTGCGCCGCGGCGGAGAAGCCGTAGGCGCGCTGCCCCAGATAGATCTGGTTGAAGTACAGCTCCAGGATCTGGTCCTTGGTCAGCGTGTGTTCGATCTTGAAGGCCAGCAGCGCTTCGTTGAACTTGCGGGTAAAGGTTTTCTCGCTGGACAGAAAGAAGTTCTTTGCCACCTGCATGGTGATGGTGCTGGCGCCGGAACGGGCGTGTCCGGACACCAGATTGCCAACTGCCGCGCGCACCACGCCAACGTAATCAACGCCGCTGTGCTGGTAGAAACGCTCGTCCTCTGCCGCCATCACCGCTTGCTTCATTAACTGCGGCACTTCGTGGATTCGGGAGAAGGAACGACGCTCTTCGCCGAATTCGCCTATCAGTTGATTGTCGGCGGAATATACGCGAAGGGGAATTTTCGGACGATAGTCCGTCAGTACATCAAGACTCGGCAAGCGCGGGTAGGTTATGATGATTGCAATGGCGCCTGCGCCAGCAACCAATACGGCTCCACCTAGAAACAGACCTGCAAGTATTGCGAGGATTCGTCTTAGCATATTTACAATGGGCTTTCACTGGAAACCGGATTATAACGTCTTGTGAAAGCAGGCAAGACAAACAATGGCAGCGACAGGCCAAAAAACTGTCGCATAGGACCAATCGAGGCACCTGATGCTTATCGACAAACTCAAATCCGCCCCTCCCTGGCTAGAACAACTTGGATTGGGGAAGGCTAAAAATGTTCCAATGCTGGGACTGGATATCAGCAGCACCGCCATCAAATTGGTGGAGCTATCCCGCTCGGGTAAAAATTGCCAGGTTGAGCGCTATGTGATTGAAATCTTGCCCAAAGACGCCATCAGCGACGGCAATCTGGTGGACATCGAAGGCATAGCGGAAACCCTGCGCCGCGCCTGGAAGCGGCTGGGCAGCCCCACCCGCCATGTCGCCATCGCCATTCCCACGTCGATGGCGATTTATAAGAAGCTGCTGGTGCCGGTCAGCCAGACCGACAACTTGGCTGAATTGATCGAATCCGAAGCCAATCAAAGCATTCCCTTCCCGCTGGAAGAGGTGAACCTGGACCATCAGGTGCTGGGGCCGGCGCCGTCCAGCATAGACGATCTGGAAGTGCTGCTTTGCGCCGCCCGCAAGGAAAAAGTGGAAGAGCGCGTGGCGGTGGTGGAGATGGCTGGCCTGCGCGCTCAGGTGGTGGACGTCGAGTCCTTCGCCATGATGACGGCCTTTGAACAAGTCGAGCAGCAGTTGCCGGAACAGGGCATGAACCAGACCTTCGCCCTGTTCGACATCGGCGCCACCCGCATCCACTGCAACGTCATCCGCAACAACCAGCAAGTTTATTACCGCGAGCAGGTGTTCGGCGGCCAGCAATTGTCGCGCGACATCCAGCGCCGCTACGGCATCAGCTACGAAGAAGCGGAAAGCGGCAAACGCGGGATGAGCCTGCCGGACGGCTATGAGTCCGAACTGATGCATCCTTTCGTCGACTCGCTGGCGCAGGAGATACAGCGCGCGCTGCAGTTCTTCTACACCACGGTCAGCGTGTCGCAATACCTGCGCGTCGACTACATCCTGTTGGCTGGCGGCTGCAGCATGCTGCCGGGCCTGGACGACGCGGTGGCCGGCCGTACCCAGATCAGCACCATGATCGCCAACCCGTTCAGCACCATGGTGCAATCCAGCCATATCCGTCTGAAGGAACTGCTGATGGACGCGCCGGCGCTGCTGGTGGCCTGTGGCTTGGCCATGCGGAGGTTCGACTGATGATTCGCATCAACCTCCTCCCGCACCGCGAACAGAAAAAAGCAGCGCACCGGCTGCGCTTCCAAGTAATGCTGGGACTTACGCTGGTGGCCTCGCTGGCCTTGGTGGTGCTCAGCTATCTGATCATCGGCGGCCGCCTGTCCCATCAACAACAGCGCAACGATTTCCTGCAAGGCGAAATCTCCAAGCTGGACAGCCAGATCAAGAATATCGGCACCTTGAAAAAGCAACGCGACGATCTGCTGTCGCGCAAGCAACTGGTGGAGCGGCTGGAACAGGGCCGCAACGAGGGCGTGCATGTTTTTGACCAACTCGTCCGCCAAACCCCGGACGGCGTCTACCTGAAAAGCTTCAAGCAGACCGGCAACCAGTTCACGCTGTCCGGCTATGCGCTGTCTGGCGCTCGGGTTTCCAACTATATGCGCAGCCTGGCGCAATCCAGTGTTTTTGACGCGCCGGTACTGGTGGAAGTCAAAGCCTCTAGCGTCAATGGCCAACGCGCCAACGAATTCACCCTGAACTGCAGCCTGCGCGAAGCCGCCCCGCCCAAAACCGGCCAGCCCGCCGCAGCCCACGGAGCCAAACCATGACGCTGGACGAATTGCGCACGCTAGACCCCAAGGACATCGCCAATTGGCCGCTGCAGGGCCAGGTCATCGCGCTGGCGCTGCTGGTCGCCTGCTTCGTGGGCCTCGGTTATTTCTTTGTTCTCAGCGATGAGCTGGACCGCCTCAACGGCGCCAAGCAGCAGGAAGAACAGCTCAAACAGACATACGTCGACAAGAAACGCCAAGCGGTCAACCTGGATGCGCTGCAACAGCAATTGAAGGAGATCGACGCTTCCTTCGGCGCCCTGCTCAAGCAACTGCCGACCAAATCCAACATGGACACGCTGTTGACCGAGATCAACCAAGCCGGCATCGGCCGCGGACTACAGTTCGAACTGTTCCGGCCCAATCCGGAAATCAAGACGGCCGAGATGGCGGAAGTGCCGATCACCATTCGCCTGACCGGCAGTTATAACGACTTGGCCGCCTTCGTCAGCGATGTGGCACAGCTGTCCCGCATCGTCACCATCGCCGATATCAGCCTGACGCCGGACGCCAAGGGCGCGCGCCTGACCATGGACGCCACCGCCAAGACCTTCCGAGCGCTGGAGCCCGAGGAGCGGGCCATACAGCCGGCCCCCGCCAACAAGTGAGCCGCAAAACCCATGACAAGAACTCTCGCTTGCTTACTGCCCTTGCTGCTCGCCGCCTGCGGCAGCAGCGATACCGACGATCTGCGCCAGTGGATGCAAACCAACACCCAGGGCCTGCGCGGCCAGATCGAGCCTTTGCCTCAGGCTCAGCCCTACCGGCCGTTCGCCTATCAGGCCTTTGACCTGCTAGACCCCTTCAACTCGCAGAAACTCGCCGCGGCCAAGAACCAGAACCTGGCAAACGCGCCGGACATGAAGCGGCCGCGCGAAGCTCTGGAAAACTACGATCTGGACAAGTTGAAGATTGTTGGCGTCATCCGTCGCGGCGGCGCCAACTACGGCCTGGTACGCACGCCGGAAGGCGCGATTTACCGCGTTCAGGCCGGTAATTTCGTCGGGCCCAATTTCGGCCAGATCAAGAAAGTCGGCGACACGGACATCCAGTTGACTGAAACCGTGGAAGATTTGAACGGAGAATGGGTGCAGCGCAACACCAGCATGTACCTGGACGAACAAGGGCAAAACAAATGAGCAAGCACTCCATCAAACTGTTGTCCGGGCTGGGCCTGTCCCTGCTGTTCAGTTTCGCCGACGCCGGCCCGGCGATCACCGCGATCCAGCTGGCCAACGGCGACGGCGACCAACAGGTGCTGCAAGTCAGCTTTGACGGCCCCGCCGTCCAGCCCAACAGCTTCGCCATCGCCAACCCTCCGCGCATCGCCTTCGACTTTGCGGGCGCCAGCGTCAAGATGGCCAAGCCGCAGCAAGACTTCGGCGGCCCGCTGGTTAAATCGGCGGTGGCGGTGGAAGCCAACGGCCGCTCCCGGCTGGTGCTGAGCCTGAACCGCAACGCGCTGTACAGCAGCAGCGTAGCCGGCAACACGCTGCGGGTCACGCTGAATCCCAATCTGGGCAACGCCGCGCAAGCCGCCACGCCGGTGGAGCGCCCCGCGGCAAACCCGCAAACCGCCGCGCGCCCAAATCAGGCCCAGATCGCCAGCGCTCAGCCGCTGGCGCTGGACTTCCGCCGCGGCAAGAACGGCGAAGGCCGGGTGGAGATCAAGCTGCCGTCCGCCAATACCCCGGTCGATATCCGCCGCGAAGGCAAACAATTGCTGGTGGACGTGCTGGGCACTCAACTGGACAGGCAGAACCAGCGACGCCTGGATGTGTCCGACTTCGGCACCCCGGTGTCCAAGATCGACGCCCGCAATCAGGGCGGCAACAGCCGCATCCAGATTCAACCGCAAGGCGACTGGGACTTCTCCTCCTACCAGACCGACGGCCAGCTGGTCGTCGAAATCCGCCGGCCGGCGCCGGAGTCCGCGGCCAACGCCGACAGCAATCAGAAACCGCAGTACAAGGGCGACAAGCTGTCCCTGAACTTCCAGAACATCGAAGTGCGTACCGTCTTGCAGGTGATCGCTGAATTCACCGGCCTCAACATCGTCACCAGCGACTCGGTCAGCGGCAATATCACGCTGCGGCTGAAAGACGTACCCTGGGATCAAGCGCTGGACCTGATCCTGCAAACCAAGGGCCTGGACCAGCGCCGCGCCGGCAACATCATTCAGATCGCGCCGCGCGAAGAGTTGCTGGCGCGCGACAAACAGGTACAGGAAGCCAGGCAGCAACTGGCCACGCTGGAACCGGTGCGCTCGGAAACCTTCGTGCTGCGCTACCGCTCGGCGGAGGATTTCAAAAAGGTGCTGGATGGCACGAACACTACCGGCAAGAAGGAAAGCATCCTAACCGAGCGCGGCAGCGCGCTGATCGATCCCAAAACCAATACGCTGATCATCAACGACACCGGCAGCACCATAGACAAGATTCGCGACATCATAGGCAAGACCGATGTGCCGGTGAAACAGGTTCTGATCGAGGCGCGCATCGTCGAGGCGACCGACAACTGGAGCCGCAATCTGGGCGTCAAACTGTCCTTCGACCGCGTAGGCAGCACCGGCATTATTTCCGGCGGCGGGCTCGGCAACGCCATCACCAACGCCAATGGCCGCCTTGGCATCGTGGGCGGCGCCGCGCAAACACCCTATGTCATTGCTCCCGGCGTCAATCTGCCAATCACCAATCCTGCGGGCTCGCTGACTGCGCTCTATAGCGTGGGCAAGTCCGCCATCATCGGCCTGGAATTACAGGCGCTGCAAACCGAAAACAAGGGACGGGTGATTTCCAGTCCGCGCATCATGACTGCAGACCGGCAGGAAGCCACCATTGAGCAAGGCACGGAGATCCCCTATCAGGAGGCCTCGTCCAGCGGCGCGACCTCCACCTCGTTCAAGAAAGCGGTGCTCAGCCTGAACGTCAAGCCGCAAATCACGCCGGACAACCACGTGATGCTGGACATCAAGGTCAACAAGGATAGCGTCAGCCCAACGCTGACCGTGGGCGGCACACCGGCGCTGGACACCAAGAAGGTCAACACTCAGGTGCTGGTGGAGAACGGCGGCACGGTGGTCATCGGCGGCATTTACCAGCAGCAGATCAACGACGTCGTCAACAAAGTGCCGCTGCTAGGCGATATTCCCTTCCTGGGCGCCCTGTTCCGCAGTTCGCAGAAGTACGACAACCGCACTGAATTGCTGGTCTTCATCACACCGCGCGTGGTAGAGGACCTAAGCGGCAATAATCAGTAAAACCCCGGCCTCGGCAGCGCCCCAGGCGCTGCTGCAACGCCGAAAGACAGAGCGGCCAAGCTCGGCTACAATGCCTGCCATGGAGAAACCGGCAGGCAATTTTTTTCTGGTCGGCTTGATGGGCGCGGGCAAGACCACGGTTGGCCGAGCTTTGGCGCGGCGCACCGACAAAACCTTTTACGACTCTGACCACGAGATCGAGGCCAGGACCGGCGTGCGCGTCGCGACCATCTTCGACATCGAAGGCGAGCTGCGCTTCCGAGACCGGGAAACCTCGGTCATCGCCGACCTCGCCCGCCTGGACAACATCGTTCTGGCCACGGGCGGCGGCGCCATCATCCGTCCGCAAAACCGCGCCTGCCTGGCCGCTCACGGCACCGTGATCTATCTGCGCGCCACCATAGACGATTTGCTGGCCCGCACCCTGCACGACAAAAACCGTCCATTACTGCAGATCGCCGACCCCAGGGGCAAGCTGGAAAGCCTGTTTCAGGAACGTGACCCCTTATACCGCGAAGTTGCCGACATCGTCGTCGACACCACGCAGCAGAATGTCAGCCTGTTGGTTGCCCGCCTGATGGAGCAGCTCTCCGGCCTCCCCCCCAAACACCGCCCCGAACAAGGAAGCTGATTGTGATTACCCTCGACCTGATCCTGCCCGACACCCGTTACCCGATTCACATTGGCCGGGACTTGCTGGAACAGGTCGAGTTGCTGCTTCCCCACCTGCCCTTGCCCAAGGTCGCCATCGTCAGCAACGAGACCGTGGCGCCGCTGTATCTCCCCCGGCTGCAACAAGCGCTGGCCCGGCACCGGATCGATTCCTTCAGTGTTGTGCTTCCGGATGGCGAGCAGCACAAGGACTGGAGCACGCTGAACCTGATCTTCGACGCGTTGCTGTCCCGCAACGCCGAACGCAAGACCACCTTGATCGCGCTGGGCGGTGGCGTCGTCGGCGACATGACCGGCTTCGCCGCCGCCTGCTATCAACGCGGCGCGCCCTTCATCCAGATCCCCACCACTCTGCTGGCGCAAGTCGACTCCTCTGTCGGCGGCAAGACCGCGATCAATCATCCGCAGGGCAAGAACATGATAGGCGCGTTCTACCAGCCCAAAGCGGTGATCGCCGACATGTCGCTGCTGGACACGCTGCCGGAGCGCGAGTTGTCCGCCGGCCTCGCCGAGGTGATCAAGTACGGCCTGCTTGGCGACGCAGTCTTCCTAGGCTGGCTGGAGGAAAACATGCCGCGCCTGCGCGCACGCGACCCCGATGCGCTGCAGCATGCGGTCAAGCGCAGCTGCGAGATGAAAGCCGACATCGTCGGCCAGGATGAAAAGGAGCAAGGCGTGCGCGCCCTGCTCAACCTGGGCCACACCTTTGGCCACGCCATCGAAGCCGGCCTGGGTTACGGCGCCTGGCTGCATGGCGAAGCCATCGGCGCCGGCATGGTGCTGGCTGCCGCCGCCTCCGCCGAACTGGGCTGGCTATCCTCCTCGGACGTCGAACGCGTGCGCGGCCTGGTGGCCGCCGCCGGCCTCCCGGTCAAAAGCCCGCGAATGCCGCTGGCGCGCTGGCTGGAGTTGATGAGCCACGACAAGAAGGTGGAAGCGGGCACCATCCGATTTGTGCTATTGCAACAACTGGGACGCGCCACTATTCAGGCCGGCCTGCCTTCTGCAATACTCGAGAAAATACTGGACAGAAATAGTTAACGCTCAAACGGCATCGGTACAGATCCGGTAAGGATTTCTACGGATTGCCGCTTGCGCCGCTTCATCAGAATAATGAATCTACCGGAGATGGAGAAGGCCGGCAGGACAGCCCCGCGCAAAGCTTGAAGCCAGAGCGCACAATATCGGGGAGCCGCCGGCGAGGCCAAGTCGTTGCAAAGCGGAAGGGGAGAAGCCACATGGTAGCGTTGAGCGCGTTTGCCGCCAGTTTTGGACTGATGGCGGGATATTACGCCCTGCAATTCTTTTGGAAGAAAATACGTTACACCAAGCCGTGCCAGCGCGGCATCGATCCGGTGGGCGAGGCGGAAGTTTTCCTCGCCTACGGCCGTACCCGCGATGCGGTTCGGGTGCTGAAAGATTCGCTGCGCGACAATCCGGACGATCTGCCGGCCAAAGTCACATTGTTGCGGGCCTATTCCAGCGAATGCAATCGCGAAGCCTATTGCCTGTTGGCGCGCGATGTTCAGTCGCAAGTGCAAGGCCAGCCGGTTTGGCACACCATTCAGGAGAACGGCCGCCGCTTAGCGCCGCAAGACCCGCTGTTTGAAGCCAAGCTCTGAATCACAGTCCACATAACAAATCGGCCAAGGCATCCGCCTTGGCCAATTTGCTTTCACCACCGTAAACGCTCAGCCAGCGGCAGCATCCTCATCCTTGAACTGCAGGCTATGCAGCTTGGCGTAGAGCCCCCCTCGCGCGAGCAACTGCGCGTGCGAGCCTTCTTCGACAATCTCCCCGTGATGCATCACCACAATGCGATCAGCGTTTTCTATCGTGGACAAACGATGGGCGATCACGATGGTTGTGCGATTCTTCATCAGATTTTCCAGCGCGCTCTGCACCAATCTCTCGGATTGAGTATCCAGGGCCGAGGTCGCCTCGTCCAGAATCAACAGGGGGGCGTTTTTCAACAAGGCGCGGGCAATCGCCAAACGCTGGCGCTGCCCGCCGGACAGACGCACGCCGTTTTCACCGATCAGGGTGTCAAAACCATCCGGCATCGCCTCAATGAACTCCAGCGCATTGGCCGCGCGCGCGGCCTCCACCACCGCTTCGCGACTGTGCGACGCTTCGCCGTAAGCGATATTGGCCGCCACGCTGTCGTTAAACAGCACCACATCCTGGCTCACCATGGCGATGTGCCGACGCAGATCGCTCAAGGGCATGTCCTGCAAGCGCACATCGTCCAAACGAATCTCGCCGCCGTCCGGATCGTAAAATCGCGGTATCAGGCTGACCAAAGTGGTTTTGCCGCTGCCGGACGAACCCACCAAGGCGATGGTCTCGCCAGGCTGAGCCTGCAGATTAATGTTCCTCAGCACCTGCCGCTCCGCCGCCGGATAGCCGAAGCTCACTCCCGACAGCTGCAACTTGCCGCGGGTGCGCGGCAATGCGGTGCGGCCGTGATCGGGCTCTTCCGGCAAGTCGAGAAAATCGAAGACCGACTCCGCCGCAGCCAAGCCGCGCTGCATGGCCTGGGCAATGCCGGTGATGCGCTTGACCGGCGCGAACAGCAACATCATCGCCGTCAAAAAGGACATGAAATCGCCGGCGGTGAAAGCGCCGTCCTGAGCGCGCAGCGTGGCGAAATACAGGATGGCGGCCAAGGCGCAAGCGATCATCAGCTGAGTAACGCCGGTGTTGGCGGACGTTGCCGCGCTCTGCTTGACCGCGTTGCGGCGAATCGCCGCCGCCGCTAGGTGAAAACGTTCACTCTCGCGCGCTTCGCCGCCATAGACCTTGATCACGCGCTGACAGTTGATGCCCTCGCCCAATACCTGGGTCAATAAAGCCATATTTTGCTGATTCTCGCGCGATAGATTGCGCAGCCGTTTGCCTACTATCCGCATGCAGAAAGACACCACCGGCAACACTAGCAGACAGATCAGAGTCAGCTGCCAATCGATATACAACAACCCAGCCAGCAGGCTGATCGCGGTGACCCCGTCCTTGACCGTAACCGTAATCACGCTGAAGCCGGCCTCGGTCACCTGATTGACGTCGTAGGAGATCCTCGACACCAGTCTGCCCGACTGATTGTCGGCATAGTACTGCACCGGCAGACGCAGCATCTTGGCGAACATCTGTTCGCGCAGCGTCTGCACCAGGTGCCCGGTCAACCAGCTGGAAGTGTATTCATTGATGAAGCTGGTAACGCCACGCACCGCGAACACACCGATGATGGCCAAGGGCACCCAGGTGATCGCATGCGGATCACGGTTGACGAACCCGTTGTCGATCAAGGGCTTCATCAAGCGGGCAAACGCCGGCTCGGTCAAGGCCGCCACCATCATCGACACCAGCGAGATCAGAAAGACCTTCCAGTAGCGGCTCAAATACCCCAGCAAACGGCGATAAATCGCCCAATTGCTTTGCAAAGAATTCTTCATTCGTTCCTATCGTTCAACACCCGCACCCACGGGGCGGTGATCAGTCAAAGCATCACATCCCCGGCGCGCTCAGGCCGCTGAGTTCCAGGATGCGCCGCAGGTTTTGTTCCGGCGCAAAGCGCGAACGCACATCGGCGCGTCCGGCTTGGGCCCAAATTTTCATCATTGCCGGCTGGCTCAGCGCCAGATCAATCGCAGAGGCCCAGGCGGGGGCGTCTCCCGGCGGCGCCAACATGCCGGTCTCGCCATGGCTCATGGTCTCGGGAATGCCTCCGGTGTCGCTGGCGATCACCGGCACGCCCAGGCCCAGCGCCTCGATCTGAGACATGCCCAAGGGCTCGTAGCTCGACGGCATCAACACCAGATCGGCGCGTGCCAGTAGGGCTGCCACCGGACTTACCACGCCGGCCAGCAACACCCTATCCTGCAAGCCCAAGCTGCGCGCCAGCTCCGTGATCGCCTGCTGCTCCGGCCCTTCTCCCGCAATCAAATAACGCGCGTCCGGCCACTTGTCACGCAGCAAATCCAAGGCGGCCAACACCGTCCTATGCCCTTTTTCCCCGCGCAGCATCGCCGCTTGCACCAGCAAAGGACCGGAAGAACGGGACAGCCACTGCTCCAGCTCTGCCGGCAAAGGCAACGAGGCCGCTTGATCCAAAACGTTGAAATCGATGCCGGGATAGACCACGTGCAGCTTTTCGGGAAGGATCGCCGGATTCTCCAGCAAACAACGCTTGAGATAAGCGCTGGGCAACATGGTTGCGTCCATCAGCTGGTTATAGCTCCAAGCCGAAGCCTGGCCGGATTGATAAGTGCGCGAGCGAAGCAGGAAAGGCCGGTCACGGCCCATCAGCCGCGCGGCAATGGCCAGATTATTACTGTCGTGGCCGCTATGGCAGATGGCCAGCCGCGGACGATGACGGCGCATCCAGGCGCTCAAGGCCAAGATCGAAGGCATATGTAGACTGTTGCGAAAACGCAGCGGCAACACCTCCAACCCACGTTGACGCGCGACCTCCATCACCCGCGTCTGCGGTCGGCAGGCCAGCACCGGGCGAAAGCCGCGCTCCCCCAGCAGGCGCATCTGCTGCATCAGTTGCAGTTCCTGCCCACCCACATTGGGGGAGGACTCGGTGAACAGCACCCAATCACGCATGCGCGGCGTCTTTCTCACGCTGTCTCAGCTCCGCCAACAAGGCGGCGGCGGTGAACAGGAAGATATGCAGCATATGATCCTTGTTCACGCTTTCCAGCAACATGCGCCCAAGAAAACCGCAAGTGACCAACATCAACACCAGCCCCAGCGTATCGCGCCGAAGACAGAAGGCCCGATACCCGGTCCAGATCAGCACGCCGCAAAACGCCAGCCATAGCGCGATACCAATCACGCCCAAGCCCACACCCAGATCGATGAAACCGCTGTGACTGTGACCAACCTGATTGGGATGACCCGTCGCAGTCAAAGCATTGGTGAAGGCGTTGCGGCTATAGCCATAGCCGATGGGTTTGGCCGCGATGAGGTCAAGACCGCTATGAATCCAGGCTACTCGCTCATAAGCAGAGCCATCCACAATCACACCATTAGACAACTTGGGTAGCGGCGCTACACGCAGCCAAGCTTTGGTGTCTGCATAATGCCAACCCGCGGTCGCCGACTCAAAAAATATTTGATTTCGACTGTCTTGCTTGATCGCATATGCGGCAAGGCTTCCCAAGGCAGCCAAGACCAGGCTGGCAATAAGCAGGGTTTTGCCCCACCCAATTTTCACGCCTTCAAACACTGAATAAACCAGCAGCATGGACAGCATCAGATAAATGATACCAATCATGCCGTTGCGCGCGCCCGCTTTGAGGCTGACAAACAGAATCAAAGCCGCGGCCAAGCACAGCGCCCAGCGAGGAAAGAATGTGAGCGGCTGGGGCCCACGTTGCCCGAAACAAAACGCGGCCACAATGAAGGCCAGCACAAAATTCATGAAGAAGGTGAACTCCAGCTTGGTGGCGGTGGTGAACACATCATTATTGAACGGCCACAGGCCCGTAGTCAGATAGACATACGCACCACGGATAAACTCGGCCAAGGCCAATACACAGCCGGCGACGATGACCAAGTCGGAAATCGTCCAGCGCCGAGGCGCATGGAACAAGGCTAGACCCGTGGCAAACCACACCCCCCCCATCAATAACTGACTGCGGAACTCGCCGGCGGAAGCTTCCGGCCACATTGAAAGCAATAGGGTGTGAAACAACGCGTATAGCAAGAACGCGCCCATGGCCATCAGTGGCCCACGCTGGTCGCGCCAACAGCTTTTGAGTTCGGCATGGTTTTTCGCCACTAGGATCAGCATCACCAGCAAAATCACATAGCGCAACGCAATCGTGTGGGACACATTCGCCAAGGTCAAAAACGCCAAGGACAGACCGATGGCCAAGCGGCCATGCCAGCGCGACTCACAACCCAGATGATTATTCATGCAGAAGTTTTTCCAAAGTCTTGGCCACTTGCCCGACAGGTATCGCAGCCATACACTGCGCCTGGCGGCATTCGCCGGCCTGATTTCCAAATTTTCTAAAACAACGCAGAGCCCAATCCACGTCGCGATAATGCACGCTGCGCTGATTGCGGCAAGGAAACCATGCAGGGCCGACGCCAACACAGGTAAAGCCGGCGAAAAACCGGCTCGCGCCAAACAAGGTTTCGCTGCCCGGTCCAAACAGCATCAGCAAGGGCGTGCCCGCCACTTTGGCCAGATGCGCAATGCCAGTGTCCGGGCATACGCAGGCTTTGGCACGACTCAAAACATCACGCAATTGCGCCAGGCTCAGCGTGCCTGCCATAACAAGGTCATCCGGCCCCACTTCTATGGCCGACAGCAAATGCTGCTCCCCTGGCCCGCATGACCACACTACCACGCACCGGCAAGCCCGGACAGCCGCGGCGACCCGGTTCCAACTGGATGCCGGCCAGAAGCGGGTTGCCGAACTCGCGCCAACATGCAGCACGACGAAACGGGCCGGCAACGATGGCAGGCTCTCTGCCGATGTCGGCCAATCCTGTAAACGAAACGGCCTGGGTTCGGGTCCGTCGATCAAGCGCGCGGCGGTATCGGTCCAGGCTTCAGGCTCCCCGGCGTACGGCACCGCCTCGTCCAGCAGCCAATTCTTGTAAAGCGGCGCTTCCCCTGCAAAGCCCACTATCCAGCGGGCTCCAATCGCGCGCGCCAGAAAACTCAGCCGGTTTTCGCCCATCAGGTAGACGATGTCGAAACGCTCTTCGGCGAACAAACGCCGGATCGAAGTAAAATCACGCGGCTGCCACGGCAACGGTCGAATCCCATAGGGTCGCGTTTCATACAGCGGCGCTTGTCCCGGCGGGCAGGCCAGCACAATCTCCGCCTTGGGGAAGCGCTCGCGCGCTTTGGCCAGCAGGCTGGTCGCCATCAAGGCGTCGCCCAGCAGAAACTGATGCAGGATCAATACCCGGCGCGTTCGCTCAGGGTCCGGTTTGCGGCGCAGCCATTGCCAAGACAGCCGCAACAACAGCGCCGCAAAAATCAGCAAACGCCCAGGGAAACGTCCCGGCCTCATCGCCAGCCCTTCATGCGCAAGCCCCGCGCTCGCCGTCGCCGGACGACAGATTCCGGTACAAGACCAACATCTGTGCCACCATATTGCTCTCGCTCAAGCCCGCCACCCGTGTGCGCGCAAGCTCCCCGCTACGCGGCCAGTCCGCTCGCGCGGCCAGCCAAGCCGCCACATTGTCTTGCCAAGCGGCCGCATCCCCCGCCTCGGCCAGCCAGCCGGTAACACCCGGCTCCAGCAACTCGGCACCGCCGCAACGCGTGCTGGTCAACACCGGCAAGCCGCAGGCCATCGCTTCAATCACCACCGAACCAAACGGCTCGTACAGCGTTGGCAGAATGAAACCGTCCGCCAGTCCGTAATGGCTGCGTACATCGCGCTGCGGACCGGTAAAGTGCGTCCGCTCGGATACGCCCAATTGCGTAGCCAGCCGTTGATAGCGCGCCAGCTTCTTGTCGCCGCCCACCACCACCAAATGCACGGCGGCATGGGGCGCGATGGCGCGCAGCGCCTGCGCCACGCCCTTGCGCTCGAAGCCGGAGCCCACATAGACCAGTACCGGCGCCGTCTGTGGAATGCCGTATCGCTCGCGCAGCGCTTCTCGCTGCTCGCGCGCCGCCGCCGGATTGAAAAAATCGCTATCCACGCCATTGCGGATCACTGTGCAGCGCCGCGGGTCCACGCCGAAACGGCCCACCACGTCGTCGCGCACCAATTCCGAATTGCAAATCACCGCCCGCAACGCCGGATGCTGGAACATCGCCCGCTCGGTGCGCAGCATGAAATGGTGGTAAGGATTACAAAAGGTGCTCAGCCGTCGCCACCAGGGTGCCCCTTCCAGCCGCGCGTCCAGCCAGGCGGCGTGTACGCCGTCGCCCGCGCGAAACACATGGCAGCCGGGAATGCGCTCGTGCGATTGCACCAGGTCGGCGCCGGCTTGCCGCCACGCGGCGCGAGCGGCGCGGGCGAAACTCCAGTCGCGCCAAACACTGCCCAGATAGAATGGTTTGACCCTCACCGTGTCCACGCCCGGCAGGCTTTCCCAATTGCGGCTGATTAACAACGGGCTGAATTCGCCACCGGCCTGCAATTGCTTGACGATGGCGCTGACAATGCGTTCCGCGCCGCCCGCCGGGTTGTATTTCTGCCGGATAATCGCCAGCCGCTTCATGCGCTCTCCTTCAAGACCGCGTCCACCGCCGCCAGCACTGCGTCCACTTTGATGCGCTGCAGACATTCGCTCTGCCAGCCTCCGCCGCAGCCGGCGTTGCCGCAGGGGCGACAGGGCACAGGCTCCGACACCACCCGGTGCGGCACCTGCCACGGGCCCCATTCAACATCCCCCGACGGACCGAACAAGGCGACGCAAGGCGTCTTCATCGCCGAGGCGATATGCATGGGCACCGAATCCACGCCGATATACAAGCGCGCCTGATCTATCGCCGCCGCCAACTCCTTCAGGCTCAACGCGCCGGCCAGGCTGGCCACCGGTCGCTTCAGCCGTGCCTCGATGTCGGCGATCATCGCCATTTCTTCCTCGCCCGGCGCGGCCGATAGCACCAGTTGCTCGCCGCGCGCGCTCAAGGCGTCGATCAGCGCGCTCATTTTTTCCACCGGCCAGCTCTTGAACGACCAGCGGGAGGTCGGGTGGACCAGAATGTACGCGCCCGGTCGCAAACCGCGCTCGGCCAGCTTGGCCGCCAGCGTGGCCTCTGCGTTGTGCCCCGGCACCAGCACCAGCTCACGCAGGCTTTCATTCGGATAAACGCCGATCCGCCTCAAAGCATCCAAATGGATCTCAATGGTGTGGCGGCGGTTGCCCGGCACCTGCAGATAGCGGTGAGTAAAGCTCTTCTTGAAAAAGCGCCCATAAGGGCCCTGCGGCCCCACCGACCAGCGCGGCGCGAGCAAGCGCGCCAGCCAGGCCCCGCGATTATGCTCGGTCAGCGTGATCACCAGATCATAGCCACGGGCTCGCAAACGGCTCAGCAAGCCCAACTCGGCGCGGCACTGGCCCAGCAGCCCCAGTTTTTTCCAGTGGCGGTCTATGGTGTGCAGTTGCGCAATCGCCGGGTGAAGGCTCAGCATTTCCCGGGTGTCATGGTAGACCAGCGCGTCGATCTCCAGATGCGGCGCCTGCTGCTGCAGCGCGGAAAACAGCGGCGAAGTCAGCAGCACGTCGCCATGGTGACGCAGCTTGATGACCAGCACCCGCCGCACGGCGTTCAGGTCGATGGGATCGTTCAGCATAAGAAAGGAAAAAGCCGGATCAGGCGCCCGGCTCGGCATTCAGTTGTTGCAAAAGATCGGCGATTTTATCAGGGTCTTCGGTTCTAAGCATGCGCGCCGCAATCGGCGCGATCTGATCCAGGTGAGTATTGAGCACCTGTTGCTTGACCGCCAGCAGGTTGGCCGGATGCATGGAGAACTTGCGCAGGCCCATGCCCAGCAGCAAACGCGTCAGCCTGGCGTCGCCGGCCATCTCTCCGCACACCGACACCGGGACGCCTCCCTTGATGCCGGCCTTGATGGTGTGCAGGATCAGTTTCAACACCGCCGGATGGATAGGATCGTACAGATGACTGACCGAATCGTCATTGCGGTCGATCGCCAGCGTGTACTGGATCAAATCGTTGGTGCCCACCGACAGGAAGTCGATATGTTTGAGAAAACTGCCCACCACCAGCGCCGCCGACGGAATTTCAATCATCGCGCCCACTTCGATCTCTTCCGAATAGGCGATCTTCTCCTCGCGCAGCTCCTGCTTGGCGTATTCAAACTGCGCCAACGCCTGTTTCAACTCCGGCAGCGAATTCACCATCGGAAACAAGACCTTGATCTTGCCGTGCACCGAGGCGCGCAGTAGCGCCCGCAATTGCGCGCGGAACATCAGCGGCTCGGCCAGGCACAGTCGAATGCCGGTCAGGCCCAGCGCCGGATTGTCCGCCACCGCGTGGTTCAGCCATTTCGGGTTCTTGTCCGCGCCTAAATCCATGGTGCGGATGGTCACCGGCAAACCCTTCATGGTTTCCGCCACATGCCGGTAAGCCTCGTACTGCTCATCCTCGTCCGGCAAAGTGTCGCGGCCCAGAAATAGGAATTCGCTGCGGAACAGGCCCACGCCCACCGCGCCGGACTTGCGCACGTCTTCCACGTCCTGCGGCAGCTCGATATTGGCCAGCAGTTCGATCGCGGTGCCGTCCTGGGTCTTGGCGTTGGACTTGCGGATAGACGACAGCTTGCGCCGGGCGTCGCGCCAGGCGCGCAGCCGGCGGCGGTACTCAGCCAGCACCAAATCGTCAGGATTGATGATCACCACGCCTTGCAGGCCGTCGACGATGATCAACTCGTCTTCACGGATCAGTTCGCGCGAGTGATGCAAGGCGATCACCGACGGCAGATCCAGGCTGCGTCCCAAAATCGCGGTATGCGAAGTGGCCCCGCCGACATCGGTGACGAAGGCGGCGAAGTTGGAGTCCTTGAAATAGACCATATCGGCCGGCGACAGATCATGCGCCACCAGAATGTGGTCGTCGACCAGGTCTTCCGGCGCCGGCAGTTGCGGCACGTCGCCGTCCAGGTTCTTGAAGATGCGCTCCACCACTTGCAGCACATCGTTCTTGCGTTCGCGCAGATAATCTTCCTCGATCGCGTCGAACTGCTCGACCAAGGACTCGCATTGCAGCTTCAACGCCCACTCGGCGTTGCAACGCTGTTTTTCGATGATTTCGCGCGGCTCGCGCGAGATGGTGACGTCGCCCAACAGCATGATGTGCAAAGACAGGAAAGCGCCCAGCTCCGCGGGCGCGTTCTCCGGAATGCTGCCCCACAACATTTCCAGCTCTTTGCGGGTGTCGCGGATGGCTTCGTCAAAGCGCGCCAACTCCGCCGGGACTTCCTCGTCTTCCAGCAGATAGTGCGCGACATCGTCCATGCTGCGCGAAATCAAATGGGCGCGGCCAATGGCAATGCCGCCGCCTATGGCCACCCCGTGCAGGATGATGCTCATCGTCCCGTCCTTAGGCTCCGGCTTATTCGGCTTCGTCGAATCGGTTGTTGATCAGGGCCACCAGGGCGTCCAACGCCACTTGCTCATCCTCCCCACTCACCTCCAACTCCACGGTCGCCCCCTTGGCCGCCGCCAGCATCATCACGCCCATGATGCTCTTGCCGTTGACCCGGCGATTGTTGCGCGCGATGAAGATATCGCTTTTGTAGCGGCTGGCCAGCTGAGTGAACTTGCTGGAGGCGCGGGCATGCAGGCCGAGCTTGTTGATGATTTCTACTTCAATTCGCAGCATTGCCTTCCCCCGGAATAATATACAGCACACCCTCCAGGCCGCCGGTGATCGCCTTGCTCACGACGATTTCCAACGGCTGGCTGCTATAGCACAAGGCTCGGACCACCATGGGCAGACTCGCCCCGGCCACCGCCTCCACCCGTCCCGGGCGGATCAGCCGGCTGGCGATATTGGACGGCGTGCCGCCATACATATCGGTCAGAATCACCACCCCGTCTCCCGCGTCCAGCCTGTCCACCAACAACTGGGCTTCGGCTTGCTTGCTTTCCGGGTCATCGGTCTTGTCGACCGCCATCAATGCCAGATTTTCCGGCTCTCGGCCCAGGATATGCCTGGCGCAATCCGCCAGACTGCGCCCCAAGTCGCCATGCGCGATTATCAATACACCTACCATGCCTGATTCTTCATGTTGGCAGCGTCGGCGGCGCGGAGCCGGGACACTGAAGCAAAAAGGTTGATCAACACGTCAGTCCGCCATTGTATCAGCAGTATTCCCCAAGGGCCTGCCGACATCTCATTTCCCCGGGGCCTTCCGCCTTGTATAGCGCGCTTTTCTCGGCCAGCGCAACGGTAAAACATACGTCAACAGACTCGGGTCCGGTACCAGCCCAGTTTGTCCGCCAACCCCACCACCTCGCCGACAATGATCAAGGCGGGCGAGGCGATATGATGCTTGGACATCAGTTCCGGCAGATCCCCCAGCGTGCCCGCCACCGTTCGCTGCCGCTCAGTGGTCGCCCACTCCACCGCTGCGGCCGGCGTCGTAGCCGGCTTGCCATGCTTGATGAAAGCGAGGCACAGCTCCTGAGCAGTGGACACCCCCATGTAGACTACTACGGTCTGAGCCGGCCGCGTCAACGCGGGCCAGTCAAGGTGAATGCTGCCGTCCTGCTTGTGGCCGGTAACGAAGGTCACCGACTGCGCGTAATCTCGATGGGTCAGCGGTATGCCCGCATACGCCGCCGCGCCGCTGGCGGAAGTGATGCCGGGCACGACCTCGAAAGCGATGCCATGCGCCGCCAGCGTCTCGATCTCCTCGCCGCCGCGACCGAAGGTGAACGGATCTCCGCCCTTGAGCCGTAATACCCGCTTGCCTTGTTGCGCCAGTTCCACCATCAATAAGTTGATGTCGCCTTGCGGCAGCGTATGGTTGGCCCTGGCCTTCCCCACGTAAATGCGCTCGGCGTCGCGTCGCACCAGCTCCAGCAGCTCCGGCGCCACCAGATTGTCGTGCAAGACCACATCGGCCTGCTGCATCAGCCGCAGAGCCCGAAAAGTCAGCAAATCCGGATTACCCGGCCCCGCCCCCACCAGATAGACGGCACCCTGCGCAGTCTGCGCGCCGGCGTCCTCCAGCCTTCGCTCCATCGCCTGCACAGCGGCGGCCTCGTCGCCGTTGATCACCGCTTCGGCCAACGGCCCCTCCAGCACCGACTCCCAGAAAGCCCGACGGCGCTCGACATCGGGAATGCCGGCTTTGACCCGATCGCGGAAACCGGCGGCAAAACGCGCCAATCGCCCAAACCCGCTGGGAATCAGGCTTTCCAGCCGGCCGCGGATCAACCTCGCCAGCACCGGCACCCCGCCTCCGGTTGACACGGCTATCACTAAGGGCGAACGATCCACAATGGCCGGGGTGATGTAGCTGGACAGTTCAGGGTCGTCCACCACATTGACGGGAATATTCAAGGCCTGACAGGACAGGGAAACTTGGCGGTTGACTTCGCGCTCGTTGGTGGCAGCCACCACCAGACGCCGGCCGCTCAGTTGGGCCGGCTCGAAACAGGCGCGCAAATGCGTCAGTTGGCCCTGCCTCGCCATCTCGGCCAACTCAGGCGTCAACTCTGGCGCCGCCACCGTCAGTTCCGCGCCGGCGGACAGCAAAAGCCGCGCCTTGCGCAGCGCCACCTCGCCGCCGCCCACCAGCAAACAAGACGCGCCTTGCAATTTAAGGAAGATCGGGAAGTAATCCATTTGGCCAGCTCCGCAACAATGTTTGCAGCATACTGCATTTGTTGCATAAAAACGACGCTGGGGAATGCTATCAATATTACGAAAAGCGCCCAGCTTGGCGCCTGGTGCCATCATTGCAGCTTTGCGCGCCGCCGCGCCTTCGGAGAACCGCTTGAACCCAGCCTTACGCCGCCGGGCCAGTCCGCGCCGTCGACTGTTCGCCGCCGCGGGCTCGCTGTGCCTGTTCGGGGCCGACTACGCGCAAGCCGCGACGCCCGACTGGCTCGCCGGCTGGCCGTTGTTCGTCCCCTTGTTGGCGCTGCTGGGCCTGCCGCCATGGCGACGCCGGCGGCAGCTGGCCACGCTCAGCCGCCAGGTCCGGGACAGCCAACAGCCGCTCGTGCTGGCCGACGCCGCCGGCCGTCTTCTCGCCGTCTCCGACTACGCGCCGGCGCCCTCGCGCCAAGACGGCGTGCTGACCAGTTACGGTTTCAGCCGGCACGACCTCGCGCTGCTGCTGGACCCGGCCCACCCCGGCCATCGCGACGGCCTGCTAGCGGCCCATGCCGATTTACTGGCCTTTCCCCTGCCCTGCCCGCTCCCCGGCCATCTTTTGTTGCGCTTGCAAACACCATCCCTCGTCCACGGCCCCGGCGGCGATCTGAGCGGCTGGCGCCAGGCCCTCCAGGACGCGCGGCTGGGTTTGCTCGAGTTCGACCTGGCCGACCAAGCAGTGCGCGGCGCGCCTCAAACGCTGCACGCCCTGTTAGGCCTGCCGGCGGACGCTGAGCGAATGGCTTTTTCCCGCTGGCTGGAGCTGCTTCATCCCGAGGACCGCTCGCTGTTCACCGCCTTGCTTAGCCACCCGGAGCAAAGACAAGAAAGCGCCTGCGGCATGGAGTTCCGCGTGCGTCACGCCCACGGTCATTGGGAATGGCTGGAGCAACGCACCCAGTTTCACAAGGACGAAGTGGGCCGCATCAGCCATATCCACGCGCTGTGCCAGATCGTCACCGCGCGCAAGCTGGCCGAGTCCGCGATGCTGCGGCGCGAACAGGAGTTCCGCACTCTGGTGGAGAACTCGGAAGACGTCATTGCCCGCTACGATCTGAACCTGCGCTGCCAATTCATCAACCGCAGCGTCAGCCGCTACTCAACGCTGGCGCGCGAAGAGCACCTTGGCCGCAGCGTCCATGACAAAGCCTGGCCCGAAGCCGCGCGCGCGCGTTTTGCAGAGGAGTGCGAGCGACTGATCGCCGGCGGCGAGGCCCGCCGCTTCGAACTGGAGCTGAGCATGGGCACCCGGCGCTTTATTTTCGAGGTGAGGCTGTTCCCTGAATTCGGGCTGGGCGGCGAGCTGCGCAGCATTCTGGCGGTGGAGCGCGAAATCACCCACAGTCGCCAGAGCGAACGTCTGCTGGCAGAAGAAAACGCGGTGATGGAGATGATTGCCGGCAATGCGCCGTTGCAAGACACGCTTAACCAGATCTGTCGAATGATGGAGTCGCAACTGAACCGTGGCGTCTGTTCCATCATGCTGCTGGACGCCAGCGGAGAAACCTTAGGGCTGGCGGCCGGCCAAAGCCTGCCTCCAAGCTACCGCAAACTGCTGGCACAAGTGCCGGTGGGCCCGGAGGCCGGCTCCTGCGGCACCGCCGTCCACCGTAAAAGCCTGGTCATCGTCGACGACATTGCCAATAGCCCGCTTTGGGCCAGCTACCGCGAACTAGTGGCGCCCTTTGGCCTGAGCGCCTGCTGGTCCACGCCCATATTCTCCAGCGACCGCCGACTGCTCGGCGCTTTCGCCATCTATCACCCGGATCCGCGCCAACCCGAGCCGGAAGAGTTGCAGTTGGCGCAACGCAGCACCCACCTGATCGCCATCGCGCTGCAGCGCGACGCTCACGAAAAGAAACTCTATCAGCTCGCCACACTGGATGAACTGACCGGCCTGTGCAACCGCCGCCAGTTCATCGCGCTGTCCAGCCGCGAAATCGAACGCAACCGGCGTTATCAATTGTCCTTGACCGTGCTGATGATGGATTTGGATCACTTCAAGAACATCAACGACCGTCATGGGCACGCCAAGGGCGACGAAGTCATCGTCCACTTCGCGCAAAGCTGCCGCAACGTGCTGCGCAGCACCGACATTTGCGGCCGCCTGGGTGGCGAGGAGTTCGCCGCGGTGCTGCCGGACACGCGGATGGAAGACGCGCTGCTGGCGGCAGAGCGCCTGCGCCGCGTCGTCGCGGAAGCCCGTTTGCCGGACGGCGAGACCGGCACTCTGCAATACACGGTCAGCATAGGCGTCGCCATGCTGCGCGCCGACGAGACTGAAATCGACGAAGTGCTGGGCCGGGCGGACAAACAGCTGTACCAGGCCAAAAACAATGGCCGCAACTGCATCAGCGGCGAGGAATTGCTGCTATTGCGCTAAAATGCCGGCCTGAATCTTTTTCCAAGATGTCCACCGTGAGCGCCTGGCAAACCGACTATCTCTCCCACCCTCTATATCGGCCCGTACGCGACGCCGCCGAGCTGATCGCTCCCGCCTCCTGGCCGGAGCAAGAGGACTACGACCTGCTGCTGCTGCGCTACCGGCAACAACGCCCGAACGCGCTGCCCCCGGCACTGCGCTTTGCCTGCGATCTGGAGCCGGAAGCCTATTACGAGATGCACATCGGCCACACCGGAGAGATCCCCACCCGCAGCGGCAACTGGCACGATTGGTTCAACGCCTTGGCCTGGCTGGCTTGGCCGCGGAGCAAACAGGCGCTGAACCGCCGCCACCTGCGCGCCATCGCCCGCGGAGAGACCAAGCGCGGCCCGCTGCGCGACGCGGCCACGCTGTTGGACGAATGCGGCGTCATCGTCGCCGTCGCCGACCCGGCTTTCAGCCGGATGCTGGACGATATGGAATGGCAGCGTCTGTTTTTGGAACATCGCCAAGATTGGGACCGTCGCATCGGCGTTCACGCCATCGGCCACGCGCTGTTCGAGGTCGGCCTGCGGCCGCATATCGGCTGGTGCGGCAAGGCGCTGCCGCTGGCGGTGCCGGAAGCCTTCTTCCACTGGGACGAAGCTTGCCGGCGGCACCATCTGGACACGGAGTTGGCGCGACGGCTGGACGACGACGACTTCATGCCGGCCCCGCGCTCGCTGTGGCCGCTGCCGCTGCTGGGCATTCCCGGCTGGTGGCCGGACAATGAAGATCCGGCCTTCTACGCCAACCGCGATTATTTCCGGCCAACGCGGCGGGCGAAATCTTCCAGCGTCACGGACTGAAGCTCGGCCGTCATCGGCCCCAACAGGGTTTCCACGCCGGCGCCGACATCGTCGTCGCGGTAGTTGTCGCTGCGATAAACGAACAATTCGAACAGCTCCACCATGCAGATGGCCGACAACTTCTTGCCCAGCACCCAGCCGTCGCGCTGGCTTTTCTGAACAAACCCGCGGGAGCTCAACATGTCCAGCACCCAGCCCAGCTCGTCGTAGCCCACCTTCACCTGGCTGCGCAACTGCACCGGGCTCAGCAGTTCGCCTCGGTTCTGCGCCTCGTCCAGCAGCAGCAACACCTCCACCGCATCGAGAAAACGCCGCCTAGGCTCGAAGCGACGCCGCCATGCGTCGCCCTCCCAATAAGACAACGATGCCGTGAACACCGCGCCGCTGAGCACCACCATCCACAGGCAATACACCCACAACAGGAAAATCGGGATGCTGGCGAAGGCCCCGTACACCAATTGGTAATTGGCCACCTGACCGATGTAGAAGCCGAACAAGGCGCGCGTGGCCTCCAGCAAGATCGCGGTCAGCAAGGCGCCCACGCTGGCGTGCTTGATCGGCACAAAACGGTTGGGCACGATGCGGTACAACAGCGACAGCACCAGAGCAGTCAGCAAGATGGACCCGCCGGCTTCCACCATATTGGCCAATACCGGCAGCGCGTGATCGAACTTGCTGACCTTGAACAGGCTGCGCCAAGCCAGCAGGCTGCCGCCCAGCACCAGCGGCCCCAGCGTCAGCACCGTCCAGTACACCATGCTCTGCTGCAATAACGGCCGCCCGCGGCGCACGCCCCAGATGGCGTTGAAAGTACGGTCTATGGTGGACATCAGCATCAACGCGGTCACACCCAGCATCACAATGCCGGCGGCGGTCAACTTCTCCGCGTTGTCGGCGAACTGGCGCATATAGACGGTAATCACCTTGCCGGCGAACTCCGGAACCAGCGTGGACAACAGCATGATCTTGAAACGGGTGCTCAGATCCGAGAATACCGGAAACGCGGAAATCACCGTCAAGGCGATGGTGAACAAGGGTACCAACGCCAACAGCGTGGTGAAGGTCAGGCTGCCGGACACTTGCGCGACGCGATGACTGCCCATGCGCCGGGCAAGAAAGCGCGCAAAGCCCAGATACGGTTCGATTCGACTCATTTGCATCTCGGCAAAATAATGGCAAAGCGCGGATCAGGCAAGCCGCACAGAGTTGCTTTATCATGCATCCGCTTGCGCGGCGGCGCGCGACCTATCGTTTTTGATCTCACAAAGAAGGCCCCAAACCCATGCAAGACCTCTTGGTGCTCTACTACAGCCAGCACGGCGCCACCCGCGAACTGGCCCGGCTGATCGCCCGCGGCATTGAAAGCGTGCCCGGCTGCCAGGCCCGGCTGCGCACCGTGCCCAAGGTGTCCGCGGTCTGCGAAGCCACCGAGGCCGCCGTCCCCGAGGCCGGCGCGCCCTATGTCGAGGCCGCGGATCTCGTCGAATGCATCGGCCTGGCGCTGGGCAGCCCCACCCGCTTCGGCAATATGGCCGCGGCGGTGAAATATTTTCTGGACGGCACCAGCCCGGAATGGATGCAAGGCGCGCTGGCCGGCAAACCCGCCTGCGTGTTCACCAGCAGCGCCTCGCTGCACGGTGGGCAGGAATCCACCCTGTTGACCATGATGGTGCCCTTGCTGCACCACGGCATGCTGATGGTGGGCCTGCCCTACACGGAAACCGCGCTGACCCGCACGAGCACCGGCGGCACGCCTTATGGCGTCAGCCATGTCTCAGGCGTGCGCAACGAACAAGCCATCAGCGACGACGAGAAACAGCTGGCGCTGGCGCAGGGGCGCCGGCTGGCTGAGATTGCGCTGAGGCTGGCCGCCCCGTTCTAAAGCTGCTGCGCATCGAAGAAAGCGCTCGGCGACGCGCCCAATTCGCGCTTGAACATCGTCGAGAAAGCGCTGGGGCTGGTATAACCCAGATCCAGCGCCACCTCCAACACGCTGGCGCCACGCGCCAGACGCTCCAAAGCCGCAATCAACCGCGCTTGTCGCCGCCACTGCCCGAAGCTCAGCCCGGTCTCGCGCTGGAAGCGGCGCTGCAATGTGCGCGGGTCCATCGCCGCCTGCGCCGCCCACTCGGCTACGCCGCGCGCGTCGCCGGGGTGGCTGAGCAACTGCCTACACAATTGGTCCAGCGCCGCCGACGCCGGCTGCGGCAAGGACAAAGCCAAGCTCGGCAGGCTGCGGATCTCGTCCAGAATCAAACGCATCACTCGTTCCGCCCGGCTATCCGGCGGGTAAGGCACCGCAATGCCGGTTGCGGCCTGAATCAGCTCGCGCAACAAGGGCGACACCGCCAGCACGCAGCACTCTTCGGGCAAGCCGGCCAAGGCGTCGCCGCGCACATACACCGTGCGCATCCGCACCCTGCTCAGCATATTCACCTGATGCCAGGTGGCGATGGGCAGCCAGATGCCGCGCGTCGGCGGCACGATCCATCGGCCCTGATCGGTGGTCACCATCATCACGCCTTCCACTGCGTACAGCAGTTGTGCCGTGGGGTGGGCGTGGCGCGGCGAGACTCCGCCGGCAGCGTAGTCACGCGCCTTGCCCACCACCGGGGCCGCGCCGCCGTCATAGTCATGCAAATGGTCGAAGTCCGCCACAATGCCTCTTTTGCAAAGATAACTGCCTTATTTTGGCAGGACGGACGCCATTTTGCTCGCTAGTATGACATTCACCCACTAGCTGAATGATTCTCAAGCCCATGACCACCGCCACCGCCGCCACGCCCGATCAAGACAGCACTCGCTTCCGTGTGCTGGGCGCCATCAGTTTCTCCCATTTTCTCAACGACATGCTGCAATCGCTGCTGCTGGCGATCTATCCGCTGCTTAAAGGCAACTACCAGCTCAGCTTCGCCGAAATCGGCCTGATGACCTTGACCTACCAATGCACCGCCTCGCTGTTGCAGCCGCTGGTGGGGCTCTACACCGACAAGAAACCGATGCCGTACTCGCTGGTGCTGGGCATGGGAGCCACCCTGTGCGGCCTGTTATTACTGTCCAGCGCCGGCAGCTTCCCCCTGCTGTTGTTGGCCGCGGCGCTGGTGGGCACAGGCTCCTCGGTATTTCATCCGGAATCGTCGCGGGTGGCCCGCATGGCCTCCGGCGGCCGTCCCGGTCTGGCCCAATCCATTTTTCAGGTGGGAGGCAACGCCGGCAGCGCCAGCGGGCCGCTTCTGGCTGCGCTGATCGTCATCCCCTTGGGGCAGGGCAGCATCGCCTGGTTCGGCCTGGCCGCCTTGTTGGCGATGGCGGTATTGTTCAAGATCGGCCAGTGGTACAGCCATCAGCAGCGCAAGGCCAAAACCGCCGCCATCGCAACGCCGCCCCAGTTGTCGCCGGCGCGAGTGAAGCTGACGCTGTTCGCCCTGCTGGTGCTGCTGTTCTCCAAATACTTCTACACCGCCAGCATCACCAGCTACTTTACCTTCTATTTAATCAAGCACTTCGGCTTGGGCGTGCAGGCCGCGCAGCTCCATCTGTTCTTGTTTCTGTTAGCGGTCGCGCTGGGCACCATCTTCGGCGGGCCGATCGGCGACGCCATCGGCCGCAAGCGGGTGATCTGGTTCTCCATCCTCGGCATCGCGCCGCTGACCTTGCTACTGCCCTACGTCAATCTGTTCTGGACCAGCGTGCTGTCGCTGGGCATCGGCTTCGTGCTGGCCTCGGCCTTCCCCGCCATCATCATTTACGCGCAGGAACTGTTGCCGGGCCGGGTGGGCATGGTGTCAGGCATGTTCTACGGCTTCGCCTTCGGCATCGGCGGCATCGGCGCCGCGGTGCTGGGCCAACTGGCCGACAGCCACGGCATCGAATTCGTCTATCAGCTATGCGCCTTCCTGCCGCTGCTGGGCTTGGTGGCCGCACTGCTGCCGGATCTGCGCGGCGACAAGGTTTGACACTGGCGCCGCCCTGCCCGGATACTTCGGCCATTCAATTTTTCCAACGCGCCTGCGGTGCCGTCTGAGAACGTGTTTACGATCTCGCGAGCTAAGGCGAGACAAGGCGAAAACGGCTGAGAAAGCGGAGTGTACACACGGTACATGAGCATTTCGAAGGTGTTTTCAACGCCGTATCGCCGACGCGCAGTAGATCGTAAGCAGGTTCTGAGCGCTCTGCGCTCGGCGGCTTACCCGGCGCGTTGCCCATTCGGACAGAAAATCATGTGTGGAATCGCCGGTTTCTTCTCTCAACGCCCCGCCGCCGCAGCCACCGCCCAGGCCATGTTGACGGAGCTGGGCCGGCGCGGACCGGACGCTGCCAATCAATTATGGCTGAACGCCGACTGGCAAACGGCGACAGACGGGGACATCCACAACGCGCTGCTGCACGCGCGCTTGTCCATCATCGACCCGCGCCCCATCGCCAACCAGCCGATGGCCAGCGAGGATGCTCAGGTCTGGATCTGCTACAACGGCGAAGTCTATGACTGGGCCGCCGACAAGGCCGAACTGGAAGCCGCCGGCGCGCGCTTCACCACGCACTCCGACACCGAGTTCATCCTGCGCGGCTACCAGGCCTGGGGCATTGAAACCCTGCTGCAGCGGCTGCGCGGCATGTTCGCCTTCGCCATCCTGGATTTGAAACAGCGCAAAGTGCATCTGGCGCGCGACAGGATGGGCGAGAAACCGCTGGTCTATTCGCTGCTGGACGGAAACTTCGCCTTCGGCTCGCTGGTGCGCTCGGTGCTGCCCTTCTTGCCGCCCCAGCGGCGCGACTTTTCCGCCGACGCCATCGACGCCTATCTGGCGCACCGCTACATCCCGGCGCCCGCCACCTTGTTCAGCCACATACAGCGCCTGGAAAACGGCCACCGGCTGGAGTTTGACCTGGACACCCGCTCCCTGCGCAAACTGCGCTACTGGCAGCCAGCCAAGGACGGCGGCGACTGGCTTCAAGTGCTGGACCGCGCCGTGGCGATGCGCACCGTCGCCGACCGCCCGCTGGGCGTGCTGCTGTCAGGCGGCATAGACTCCACCGTGATCGCCAGCCGGCTGGCCTTGCAACAGTTGACGCAATTCAGCAGCTTCACCGCCGCCTTCCCTGGATCCAAGCTGGACGAGGCCGCCGACGCCGCCGATTCCGCGCAAAGAATGGGGCTGGCCAATCTGGCGGTGCAGATGCCGGAGAATCTGGCGGCCGATTTCGAACGCATCGTCGCCGACCTCGACCAGCCTTTCGCCGATCCGTCCAGCTTCCCCACGTGGTACCTGGCGCGCGAAGTCAGCCGCCACGTCAAAGTGGTGCTCTTGGGCGACGGCGGCGATGAGCTGCTGGCTGGCTACAAGCGCGTCAACAAGCATCTGCGCACTCGCTGGCGCAGCCTGATCAAGCTGCCGCTGACGATCCAGCCCTCGCTGGACGGCAAGGGCGCCGGCAAACTCGCCACCGAGTTGGCGATGAGTTGGCAAGACGCCTATTCGCTGCGCTTTTCCGGCTTCACCCCCGGCCAACGCCTGTTCCTGCAAGGCAACCGGCCGCTCTCGCGACTCTGCCACTGGCGCGCGCCGGACGATATCGGTCCGCCGCCGGCCAATGCGCCGGCCGGTCTGCATCATTTGCTGGCCATAGACTTCGCCAATTATCTACCGGACTACATCCTGCAAAAGTCCGACCTGTGCACCATGGCCCACGGCCTGGAGGGCCGCGCCCCGCTGGTGGACCACCGCTTCTATCAGACTCTGCTGGCGGTGGACGGCAAACAGCGCTTCACCCAGCCTGCCAAGCTGATCTTCCGCCGCGCCGTTCACCCGGCGCTGCCTGCGGACTTCTTCCAGCGCAAGAAACGCGGCTTCAACCCGCCGCTGTCCGGCTGGCTGAAAACCAGCCTGGCTCCGCGCATGGATGGTCTGGGCGAACGTCTGGCGCGGCTCAGCCGCGGCCAGCTCGACGCCGCGGCGGTGGACACCTTCGCCGCCGCCTACCGAAACGGGGCCGAGCATCTGGCCGAGCAGATGCTGCAGTTGCTGATTTTGGACGAAAGCCTGAGGCAGCTAAGCTTGCTGGCGGCCCAAAACGACTAATCCGTCCAAAGACGGGCGAACAAGCACTAGGCAAGAAGCAGCCAGCAGGGAAAGCAATATGCGCAAACGACGCATAAGCATTGCGAAGCTGGCTTCCAAGGTCTTTTCAATCGAGCGCGCCAACGCGGCGCATGCCATTCCTATGGCCAGCGCCGCCCGGCGTCGCATCTGCTACATTCGACAACACATTTTCGTTTGAAAACGATAATGATTAGCATTAGTATTTTTAGGCAGGCCAAGCAAACCAAGAATAAAGCGCCTATCCGCCAGGCCGGCGTCCTTCGCCGCCAAGCGGCCCGCTTGGGCCAAGCAGTGCCCTATTCAATTGAAACCAAAAGGAAACAATATGCGTCGCTTTGTCCAACTGGCTATCGCCACCGCAGCACTCACCGCTTCCGCCGCCGCCATGGCCAAGGAATACCCGATCGGCAAGCCGGCCCTGAAGAACGGCATGGAGATCGGCGCGGTCTACCTGCAGCCGACAAAGATGGAACCGGAAGGCATGATGCGCAAGGCGGAGGCATCCGACATCCACCTGGAGGCCGACATCCACGCTACCAAGAACAATCCCAACGGCTTCGAAGAAGGCGCATGGATGCCCTATCTGGTGGTGAAGTATGAACTGAGCAAGGTGGGCGGCAAGGAAGTGCTCAAGGGCGATCTGATGCCGATGGTGGCCAACGACGGTCCGCACTATGGCGACAACATCAAGCTGCAAGGCCCGGGCAAATACAAGCTGAAATACACCATCCTGCCGCCGTCGGCCAACCAGCATGCTCACTTTGGCCGCCACATCGACAAGGAAACCGGCGTGGGCCCGTGGTTCAAGCCCTTTGAACTGAACTACGAATTCACTTATGCCGGCATCGGCAAAAAAGGCGGCTATTAATCCCGTTGTTCTTGCAAAAACAGGATTAATGCGAATGAGAATGTAAACGCAAGCCATTCTCATGCGTTAAAATAAGACAGCGCATGCCTTCGCCTGCGCTGTTTTCAATCCGGAGACCCATTCCGATGAAGTTCGCGCCCTTGACCCTGGCCGCCGCCGCGGCCTGCCTGTTGTCCATGTCGGCCATAGCCGACGACATGCCGGTGTTCAAACTGGTGATGAAGGACGGCGTGTTCACACCCGCCCGCCTGGTGGTCCCCGCCGGCAAGAAGTTCAAGGTTGAAGTGATCAATGCCGGCAAGACCCCGGCCGAATTCGAAAGCACGCCGCTGCGCAAGGAAAAGGTGCTCGGCCCCGGCGCGGAGTCCTTCCTGGTTTTCCAGCCGCTGTCCCCCGGCGAATACAAGTTTTTTGACGAATTTCACATGAAGACCGGCCAAGGCGTCATCGTCGCCAAGTAAACGCGGCCCATCCGCTGTGTAAGCCGTATTCAGGAGTAGACCTCATGGGACAAGTCCTATTCATCGTCTGGCGCGAAAGCGTCGAAGCCTTGCTGGTCGTGGGCATCCTCAATGCCTGGATGAACCAGAACCCGGCCGGCGCCGCCGGCAAACGCTATTTGTGGGCCGGCGTGGCGCTGGGCCTGCTCGCCGCCGTCGGCCTGGCCGTGGCCCTGTTCGCCGCCAGCAGCCTGATGGCCGGCGCTCAGGACATCTTCCAGACCGTGATGGTGTTCACCGCCGCGGCGCTGATCGTGCACATGGTGCTGTGGATGCGCGAGCATGGCCGCACGCTGAAGAAAGAACTGGAGGCCGGCCTGCGCGAAAACGCCAGCAATGCCAACTGGTGGGGCGTCACCCTGCTGGCCGCCATCGCCATCGCCCGCGAAGGCAGCGAAACCGTGGTCTTCCTCTACGGCATGTTGGCCGAGGCCGACGGCTCCACGCTGGCCAGCATGAGCTTTGCCGCCATAATAGGCCTGGGCCTGGCCTTCCTAACCTTCTATCTATTGCAGCTGGGCGGCAAATATCTGTCCTGGCGCTTGTTCTTCCGCATCACCGAAATCATGCTGCTGCTGTTGGGCGCTTCGCTCTTCCTCAGCGGCGTGGAAAAGTTGATCTCGATGGACATTCTGCCGGCGCTGGTCGACCCGCTGTGGGACAGTTCCTCGCTGCTTGACGACATGAGCCCGGCCGGCGGCGTCATCGCCTCGCTCACGGGCTACCGCGCCCACCCCGCCCTGATGAGCCTGATCGCCTACGCGCTGTTCTGGGCGACGATCTGGGCGCTGTTCCAGTGGCGCAACCGCAAGCAGACGCTGGCCGTATGAAATCCGCCCGCCCGCCGCTTCCCCATTCCGCCGACGTCGCCGCGCGCGCCGGCGGTTCCTGTCGCCAGCCGACGGCCCAGGGTTTCATGGCCGCCGTCGGCTTGTGGCTGCGGGATCACGCCGGCCTGCTGCGCGCGCTGCAATGGGGCGTGGTGCTGGTCTACGCCGCGCTGCTGATCGTGCCGGCCTGCTTGGACTTGCCGGAAGACAGCGCCCGGATCTGGAACAATCTGACCATCTTCGCCCAATTCGTGTTCTGGGGCATTTGGTGGCCGTTCGTGCTGTTGTCCATGGTGTTGTTCGGCCGGCTGTGGTGCGGTGTTCTCTGCCCGGAAGGCGCTTTGTCCGAGTGGGCTGCCCAAAAAGGCCTGGGCCGCCCTATCCCGCGCTGGATGCGCTGGGGCGGCTGGCCCTTCGTCGCCTTCGCTCTGACCACCATCTATGGCCAACTGGTCAGCGTCTACCAATACCCTAAGGCCGCCTTGCTGGTGCTAGGCGGCTCCACCGTGGCCGCGGTGATCGTCGGCTTCATCTATACCCGCGGCAAACGCGCCTGGTGTCGCCACCTGTGCCCGGTCAACGGCGTGTTCGGCCTGCTGTCCAAGCTGGCGCCAATGTATTACCGAGTGGACGAAGCCGCCTGGAAAGCCTCGCAGCAAGGCAAAACCATCCCGATACAGGCGGTGGATTGCGCGCCGCTGCAACCGCTGCGCCATATGCAAGGCGGCAGCGGCTGCCATATGTGCGGCCGCTGCAGCGGCCATCGCGACGCCATCGAGCTGAGCCTGCGCTCGCCCACAGAAGAAGTGGTCAAGGTCGCAGCCAAAGAGGCCGATGGCTGGCAAACCGCCTTGATTGTCTATGGCTTGCTGGGGGTGGCGATGGGCGCCTTCCACTGGACCATGAGCCCTTGGTTCGTGGCCATGAAACAGGCGGCGGCGGAATGGCTGGTGGATCATGACATCCTGTGGCCGCTGGATACCGAGGCGCCGTGGTGGCTGCTGACTCATTATCCGCAGCACAACGACGTGTTCTCCTGGCTGGATGGCGCGGCGTTAATCAGCTACGTGCTGGCCACCGCCCTGGCGCTGGGCAGCGGCCTGTTGCTCTGCCTGGCCGCCGGCGTGCGCATCGCCGGCCCTTGGCGGACTCAACGGCTGCACCACCTGGCCCAAAGCCTGATCCCGCTGGCCGGTTGCGGCGTGTTCCTTGGCCTGTCCGCGCTGACGGTGACGCTGCTGAAGGCGGAAGGGGTGCCGATGTTCTGGGCCAACGACGCGCGGCTGGCCTTGCTGGCCGGAGCCAATCTGTGGTCGCTGTGGCTGGGGCGCGCCATTCTCGCGCGCTGGAGCTCCGGCCCGCGCCTGGCGCTCGCCTTGATGCCATTGTTGGCGGCGCTGGCCTTGGTGGACGCCGCCTGGGGCTTCATGTTCTGGTGGTGGTAGCCGTCCCGCTGGCGACGAGGTGGGCGCTGTGCGATAACAAAGCATGCTCCCACCCTGATCCTGGAGTCGCGCCATGTGGCGTCCGCTGCTGCTTGTTCTCTATTGCCTGGCCGCGCCCGCCCGCGCCGAAACACCGGCGATAGACTTCGCTACGGGCGAGTGGCCGCCCTATGTGTCGCGCAGCTTCACCGCCGACGGCGTCTTCGCCGACATGGTGCGCCAAGCTTGCCGGCGCGCCGGCTATATCGCACGTTTTCACTATATGAGCTGGCCTCGCGCGGAAGCCGAAATCAAGGCCGGCCGCGCCGCGGCGGCCTTTCCCTATCGGCCGACGCCGGAACGCGCGCTCAGTTTCGACTTTTCCCCGCCGCTAATCCACAGCAGCAGCTACTTCTTCTATTACAAGCCCCGGCTCGCCCATCCCCCCGCCGACTTCCGCAGCCTGGCAGATTTGCACGCCTACCGCATCGGCGTGCAGCTGGGTTATTGGTACCAGCCGCTGTTCAAGCAATACCACTTGAATACGCTGAACACCAACGACGAGGAAAACGCGATCAGGCTGTTGCGCGCCGGCCACCTGGACCTGGCGCCGCTGACGCTGGAGCGCGGCCTATTCCTGATCCGCACCCAGGCCACTGGCCATGAGCGCGACTTCGCCTACATTCCCACGCCGCTGGACAAAGCCACCGCGCTGTCCCTGATGTATTCACGCAGCTACCCAAACATCGCCAAGCTGCGGCCGGCAATCGATCAAGCCTTGCAAGCAATGCAGGCCGACGGCAGCCTTCGCGCCATCTACCAGCGCAACTTCCCCGAACTCAAGCCGCTGCGTTGACTAGAGTCGGTTTCAGCACCCGCTCGGCGTCCTTGGGATCGATGCCGATCAGGAAGCCGCGCTTGCCGCCGTTGATATAGATGCGCTCCAACTCCAAGATGCTGGCTTCCATATACACCGGCATCTCATGGCGGGTGCCGAACGGGCTGGTGCCGCCCACTTGGTAGCCGCTGTGCTTGTCCGCAGTCTTGGGATCGCAGGGATGCACCTTCTTGACGCCGATCTGCTTGGCCAGCATGCCAGTGCCCACTTCGCGGTCCCCGTGCATTAGCACGATCAACGATCGCTTGTTCTCGTCCTCCATGATCAAGGTCTTGATCACGCAGTGCTCGTCCACGCCCAACTCTCGCGCCGACACCGTGGTGCCGCCCTTTTCCTCGTACTTGTACACATGCTCGCTAAAGCTGACATGATGCTCGCGCAATACCCGGATCGCCTGAGTGACCGGGGCCTTTCCCTTGGACATGATCTTCACAGCCTGAAAAAACAAAACGCCACTGTAGAAGTTTGCACGCCGCGAGGCAAACCCCAATCCGCGCCACCTCGCCGATGTCGGCAGCGAGCTTGCCCGAGATCAAACGCCACTCGGCCGACGCCAACGCCACCACAGCCTCAGCCCAAGCAGCAGGGCCAGCACCGCGGCGTAGATCAAGGGCTGGCTCCAGTCCTTCTTCACCAGCCACCAGTAATGCACCACCGCCAGCAGCGCCGTCGGGTACACCAGCCGATGCAGCCGGCCCCAATTGCGCTTGAGCCTGCGCATCCAACCTTGGGTCGAGGTCAGTGCCAGCGGCGTCATCAACAACAGCGCGGCAAAGCCGACGGTGATGAAGGGGCGTTTGTAGATATCCCTGACGATGCCGGCCCAATCAAAAAACTGATCCAGCCATAGATAGGTCAGGAAATGCAGGCTCAGATAGAAAAAGGCGAACAGGCCCAGCATGCGCCGGCACTTAAGCGGCCAGCCGCCGACGCCAAAGCGCCGCAACGGCGTCATCGCCAGCGTCGCCAGCAACCAAACCAGGGTCCAGGTGCCGGTGGAACGAGTGATGAACTCCACCGGATTCACCGCTTCTCCGGACAACACGATCCAAGCGGCGCGCGCCAGCGGCAACAGACAGGCCACAAACAACAGACATTTGAACCCGGCCAACACGCGGTCGGCAGGACGGGCGGCAGCGGATTTAAGGCGCAAAGTCGTCATCCCCGCTCCATCAATAGTTCTTGCGCAGATCCAGGCCGCGGTACAAACCCGCCACCTGCTCTCCGTAGCCGTTGAACATCAACGTCTTGCGCTTGAAGAATTCGCCGATGCGGCGCTCGCTGGCCTGGCTCCAGCGCGGGTGATCCACTTCCGGATTCACATTGGAATAGAAACCATACTCGCGCGCATTCGCCAGATTCCAGCTGGTGGCCGGCACGGTTTCCTGCAAATGGATGCGTACGATGGATTTGATGCTCTTGAAGCCGTATTTCCACGGCACCACCAAGCGGATGGGGGCGCCGTTCTGATTGGGCAAGACATCGTTATAGAGGCCGACGGCCAGAATGGTCAGCGGATGCATCGCTTCGTCGATACGCAGACCCTCCCGATAGGGCCAGTCCAGCACCCGGCCGCGCTGGCCTTGCATTTCCGCCGGCCGCTGCAGGGTTTCGAAGGCCACGTATTTGGCGCGCGAGGTCGGATTCATCTGTTTAAGCAGGCTGGCCAGCGGAAAACCCACCCAGGGAATCACCATGCTCCAGCCTTCAACGCAACGTAGCCGGTAAATCCGCTCCTCCAGCGGAAATTTCAACAGCTGCTCGATGCCGAAGCTGCGCGGCTTGGCCACCTCCCCGTCCACCAACACATTCCAGGGTCGGGTTTTCAGACTGCCGGCGTTTGCCGCCGGATCGGCCTTGTCGGTGCCGAATTCATAGAAATTGTTGTAGCCGGTAATCTCTTTCAGGCTATTGGCCTTGTCGTTGCCGGCCAAGGTCGACAGCGGGCTTTTCTTGGCGGCCAGCGCCGCCAAAGTCTCAGCGGACAGCAGCAGGCCCGCGCTGCCCAGCATGAAATGGCGGCGGTTCAGATATACGCCTTCCGGCGTGATGTCCGACGAGGAAATATCGGCGGGTTTCTTGATCAGCATGGCGGTGTCTCCGGTCTCTCTACCCCCATGAGTCGGGAGCGGCTCCTGAATCTGACAATCGTTCACGCAGATAATTTACGCAAGTGGCTCCTCATCCGCCCGCCAGGCCCGCCCCAAAGCGCTGCCCTGGCCGCCGTCACGCGCCAGAAGCCGGCCTATCGCCTGCAAGGCGGCCCAGCGCGGGCCGCACCAGTCCGGCGCGATCAGGGTTGGCGCCTGCGCGGTGGCCGACACTCGGTGGTACACCACTTGCGGCGGGGTATGGCGGATCAGGCTGGCCGCCGCTTCCGCGTAATCGTCCAAGCTCCACGGCGCCACTTCGCCCCGCCGGTATTGCGCCGCCATCCGCGAACCGCGCACCACCATCAGCGGATGCAACTTCAATCCTTCCACGCCGATGTCCAACACCGCGTTCAGCGAGGCATGGACAGCGGCCGCGTCCTCTCCGGGCAGGCCGGCGATCAAATGAGTGCACACCTTGAGCCCGTGGCCATGCGCTCGCCGCACCGCATCGCGATACTCAGCCAAGCCGTGGCCACGCCGGATCAGGGCCTGGGTCCGGTCGTGAGCGGTCTGCAGTCCTAGTTCCAGCCATACCTCGCCGCCTTGCTGCTGGTATTCCGCCAGCAAGGCCAGCGCGGCGTCCGGCACGCAGTCCGGCCGGGTACCCACGCACAAACCCACCACATCGGCGCCGGCCAGCGCCTCGTCGTACAAGCGGCGCAGTTGCTCGGTTTCGGCGTAGGTACTGGTATAAGCCTGGAAATAAGCCAGATAACGGCGCGCGCGGTCAGTCTTGATTTTCTCCCGCGCCAATTGCTCGCTGATCGACAAGGCCGCCGGATCGCGGCCGAAGCTGCGCACATTGCAAAAGGTACAGCCGCCGCGCCCCAAGGTGCCGTCGCGGTTGGGACAGGTGAAGTTGCCCGCCAGCGATAATTTATGCACCGGCTCGCCAAAACGGCGCCTCAGATAATAACCAAAGGTATGCAGATGCCGGGTCAGGTCCATTGCCAAACAACGCCCAAAGCCGGGCAGTCTAGCCAGCGAGCGGGCAAGAGGCGCTGAGCGGGATCAAGGATGGGCGCAATGGCTCTCTGTAAAGCAGTTCAAAGCCTGGCGAGCAAGAACGAAACAAGGCGAAAACGGCTGAAAAAGCGGAGTGTACACACGCTACATGAGCATTTTGAAAGTGCGCTTACCGAGCTAGGTTTCACGACGCGAGGCAGATCGTAAACAGGTCTTAAAGACGGTGCCAGCCCAATAGATACAGCACCGAGAACAGCCCCGCGCTGACTAGCAACGCCAGGGCCAGCGTGCTGAACAGCTCGTGCAGGCTCTGCCGCTGGCGACGGTTGAGCAGCCAGCGGGCCAACATCAGCAGCACGCCGCACAGCACGAAGAACTTGAAGAGACGACCGAACATGGCGGGCCAGAGAAGGAAAGTCGCCCGATTATCCGGCGCGCCGCCGCGGCTGGCAAGACGCTGTCGCCGGCGGCTCAAGACATGCTAAAGTCCTGACTGTAGCCTACAGGAGGCTCCGCGACGAGAATGGCCGGCACAGACCGGCCGCCGGTGGAGCGACAGCATGAGCATGGCCAACGCCGCGCATGCCGAAAATAGCAAAAGAGGCACTCAAGTCATCATGTCCGACTCCCACGACTCCGTCGGCATCGTTACGGCTCAAACCGCCGTGTTCGATACCCCCTTGCCGCTCAATAGCGGCGCCATACTGCAAGGCTACCAGCTGCGCTTCGAGACCTATGGCGAACTCAATGCCGCCAAGAGCAACGCCATCCTGATCTGTCACGCCCTGTCCGGCCACCATCATGTAGCCGGCCGCTACCAGGCGGACGATAAGGCCGCCGGCTGGTGGGACAATATGGTTGGTCCCGGCAAGCCCATCGACACCCGCCGCTTCTTCGTGGTCGGCGTCAATAATCTGGGAGGGTGTCATGGCAGCACCGGCCCCTCCAGCGTCAATCCCGCCACCGGCCAGCCCTGGGGCTCCGCCTTTCCCGTCGTCACCGTGTCCGACTGGGTCTACAGCCAGTCGCGCTTGGCGGACCGATTGGGCATAGAACGCTGGGCGGCGGTGATAGGCGGCAGCCTGGGCGGCATGCAGGCCCTGCAATGGAGCATCGACTACCCGGAGCGCATTGCCCACGCGCTGGTGATCGCATCCGCCCCCAAGCTGTCGGCTCAGAACATCGCCTTCAACGACGTGGCGCGCCAAGCCATCATCACCGACCCCGAATTCCACGGCGGCGACTTCTACGCCCATAATGCGCTGCCGCGGCGCGGCCTGCGGCTGGCGCGCATGCTCGGTCACATCACCTATCTATCCGACGACGGCATGGGCGCGAAATTCGGCCGCATGCTGCGTTCCGGAGACTATCGCTTCGGCTACGACGTGGAGTTCGAGATCGAATCCTATCTGCGTTATCAGGGCGACAAATTCTCCGACGCCTTCGACGCCAATACCTACCTGCTGATGACCAAGGCGCTGGATTACTTCGACCCGGCCAAGAGCTTTGGCGGAGACCTGGTCGCTGCGCTGAAAAAGGCCAGCGCCCAATTCCTGGTAGCCAGCTTCACTAGCGACTGGCGCTTTTCGCCGGAGCGATCGCGCGAAACCGTCAAGGCGCTGGTGGCCGCCAACCGGCCGGTGTCTTATGCCGAAATCGAGTCCGTACACGGCCACGACGCCTTTTTGATGACCGACGAACCCTATGTCCAATTGATGCGCGCCTACCTCGACCGCATGGCGCGGGAGGTGCAAGCATGAACGCCCCGCAAACCACGGCGCCGCTGCGCGCCGACCTGCGCCTGATCGCCGACTGGATCACGCCCGGCAGCCGGGTTCTGGATCTAGGCTGCGGCGACGGCGCGCTGCTGTCCTGGCTGGGCCGCAACAAACAAGTGGTGGGTTACGGCGTGGACCTGGATGTGAGCAATGTCGTCAAATGCGTAGCCTCCGGCGTCAACGCGCTGCAAGGCGACCTGGAAACCGGCTTGGCCGAATTCGACAGCGACGCCTTCGACCACGTAGTGCTGTCGCAAACCATACAGGCAATGCGCGAAACCGAGCAGATTCTCAACGAAATGCTGCGAGTAGGCCGCGAAGCCATCGTCACTTTTCCCAACTTTGGCTTCTGGGAAAACCGCTGGCAAATCCTGCAGGGCCACATGCCGGTTTCCGACACCATCCCCTACCAGTGGTACGATACGCCCAACATTCACTGGTGCATGCTCGGCGACTTTGAAGCGCTGTGCGCCAAGAATCGGCTGCGCGTGGTGGAACGCGTGGTGATGAATGGGGTCAAACGGGTGACTTTCATGCCCAACTTGCGCGGCAGCCTGGCGTTCTACCGGGTGGCGCGCCAATAACAACAAGCGGCGGGCCGGTCCCGCCGCGCGATCCGTAGAAACTGGCCTGCCCATGAGCAACACAACCATCGACTGGCGGCGCGACGTCTTCTCGCGCACGATGCTGATCTGCGTCTTCACCGGCTTCGCATCCGGTCTTCCGCTGTACACCCTGATCAACCTGCTGCCCGCCTGGCTGCGCAGCGAAGGCGTCGACCTCAAGGCCATCGGCTTGTTCGCGCTGATCGGCTTGCCCTATACCTGGAAATTCCTGTGGTCCCCGTTGATGGACCGCTACGTGCCGCCGCTGCTGGGCCGCCGCCGCGGCTGGATGCTGCTGACCCAACTGGCGCTCATCGTCACCATGGCAGGCTTCGGCCTGTTCAACCCGGGCCAGCACATCTGGAGCATCGCCGCGCTGGCGGTGGGCGTGGCCTTCTTCTCCGCCAGCCAGGACATCGTGCTGGACGCCTATCGCCGCGAAATTCTCAGCGACAACGAACTGGGGCTCGGCAACACCGTGCACATCAACGCCTACCGGCTGGCCGGCCTGGTGCCCGGCTCGCTGTCCTTGATCCTGGCGGATTACATCCCCTGGGACCGCGTCTTCTTGATCACCGCCTTGTTCATGATTCCGGGCGTACTGATGACGCTAAAAGTCAGCGAGCCCAAACTGGCGGGCCAAGCGCCCAAAACGCTGCGAGAAGCCGTGGTGGAGCCCTTCCATGAGTTCATCACCCGCCAGGGCTGGCAAGGCGCCGCCTGGATTCTGGGCTTCATCTTCCTGTACAAGCTAGGCGACAGCATGGCCACCTCGCTGGCCACGCCGTTCTACTTGGACATGGGTTACGCCAAGTCCCAGATCGGGCTGGTGGCCAAGCACGCCGCGCTGTGGCCGGCGGTGATAGGCGGCCTGCTCGGCGGTCTGTGGATGATCAAACTGGGCATCAACCGGGCGCTGTGGGCCTTCGGCGTGGTTCAGGTACTGTCCATTCTGGGCTTCGCCTGGCTGGCTAGCTATGGACGTTTCGCCTCCATCGGCGCGCATGAACTGAGCATGCTGGCCGTGGTCATCGGCTTCGAAGCGCTGGGCGTCGGTCTCGGCACCGCCGCCTTCGTCGCCTTCATCGCCAAAAGCACCCACCCGGCCTACACCGCCACCCAATTCGCCTTGTTCACCAGCCTGGCCGCGGTGCCCCGTACCCTGGCCAACGCCTCTACCGGCTATATCATCGACGCCATAGGCTGGACCCATTTTTTCCTGTTGTGCACCGCGCTGGCGCTGCCCGGCATGGTGTTGTTGCTGAAAGTCGCCCCATGGAGGGAAAAGGAGGGAGCATGAAGGCATGGAAATCAGCGTTGCTCGGCGCAACGCTGCTGAGCGCATCCTGCGCCTCCGCCGCGTCGGCCTCCGCCGACACGACCATGCAAACCGTCAAATACCACTGCAACGGCAGCAAAATGGTGGTGGTGGAGTATCCACTCCAGCAGAGCGACGCCGCTATCCGCCTCAGCTGGAATAACCACCGCTATCGGCTGACCTCGGCCAAGGTCGCTCAAGGCGAGCGTTACGTAAGCCAACAATTGATCTGGTCGCGGCTGGACGAGCAAGCGCGTTTGACTACCCGTGGCGGCCGCGTACTGGCTCAGGGCTGCCGCGATATAGAGCGATAAGCCGCGGCCGACGACGCTCAATCTCCCCAGGCCACGCATAACTGCGGGCCGGACTCATCCGGTCCGCACTGCGATAGATTGCCGTCCTGATCCAGGCTCAACTGCAAACGGCCGGCCAAACGGTGCCCCGCCCTGGGCCTGGCCAACAAACGGAAACTGGCTTGTCCGGCGCGGTCCGCCGCCAGACTGGCGCTGCCCAGCCTGATTTCAAACTCGCTCGTGCTCGGCCTCGGCAACGGCGGCCACGACCCGGACTGTGAACGGTTTTCCAAATGCCAGCGCTGGACGAAATGGAGATTCTCCAACAAGGCCGCGCGCGCCTCAGCCAACTGCCCGCGCAATATCTGCTGCTGATAAGCCGGCCAGGCCATCGCGGCCAGGATGGCCGTCACCGCCATCGCCGCCAGCAACTCCAGCAAGGTCATCCCGGCTTGCGCCCTCATTCCTCCTCCAATTGCCGCCAGTTCAAGCGCCCGCCGCGGCCGGCCTGATCGCCCGCTCCGGCCCAGAACCAACTTTGCACAGTCAGCGCGCTACGCTCGCTTTCGCCCCAAACCCGCACACTGATCCGGAACAGACGACCATCGACGCCGACGAACCGAAATGTAGGATTGAGCAACTCCAGCACATAGCGCGGCGGGCTCCAACGCTGTCCAACTCGTACCCGCGCCGGCAAGCACGATGTCGGCGGACGGCCCGGCGTCAGCTCAAGCGGACGACTGGGTCCGCAAGGATGCAGTAGCGGCCACCGCGCGCCGTTGATCTGCACGCTGCGCCGCCATAAATCTGGCTCGGTCGAACACAAACCGTAACCGACGCCGTCAACGGTGGACAGACAGTCCGGCATGAACCAACCCAAGCCGCGGGCGTCGCCGTGCCAGGGAATGCCGCTTTCGCCCGCCAAGCCATCCTCAAAGCGGAGATTCAAGTCCAAAACTCGCCGCTCCGCCGCCCGCAAGGCCTGCAGCGCCGCCAGCCGCAGCGCCCGCTGTTCCGCCAGATTGCGCGTGGCGCGCTGTTCCACCGCCACTGAACGGGCGGTTCCCATGGCCAGCACCGTCAACAGGCTGAGCAGCGGCAGGATCAGCCACAACACGGCGCCGTGCGGCCGGGAGCCTCTCATCCGCTCGGCTCCAATGCGCACGGCAGGGCCGGCGTCAACGCCACCACGGTGGTCCATCCCTGCCGGCGGCCATCCGACTGAATCTCAAGCGACAGCTCCACCCGCGACAAACGCATCCAATCCTCAACGCTGAGTTGATCCGCTTGTTCCCGCCAGGTCAGCTCCAGCGGCCGACAGGCATGGCGAACGCCAAAGCGCTGCCGCAACGCCGCCACGCCCGTTGCCAGCAATTGCGGCGGCTCCGCCGCGCGGCCGGGCCGGTTTTCCTCCAGCCATAAGGCATCGCCGTCGCCCTCCCTACGCAGGACGTAACGCTGCGAAGCGATGGCCAATACCTCCAAGGAGGCGCTATCCGCGCCGCGCAACGGCCCCGCCGCAGCGTCCCCCTGCCAGGCCAGCACATGCGCGCCGGACTCCCGCCGCCATTGCAAGCCCGGTTCACCCTGCGTCAACAGCCTCAGACTAGAGCAACTGGCCAACGCCGCTTCTTCCCAATCCGCCTCGCTGTGCCAACGCAACATGGTCTGCGTCGCCTCCTCCGTCACCGATACCGCCGCAGCGCCGACGCCGTAGCGAAAGCGCATGCCTTCCGGCGCCTCGAACCCGCGCCCCGGCGACTCCGCAGCTTGCGCGCACGCGAAGCGTCCATGCCTGCGCCAGCTCTCCGCCAGTTGCGCCAGCGCAAACTGCCCGTCCTGGTGTCGCCGCAAACGGCTCTCGAGCGCTCGCAGGCTACCCTGCATCGTCAACGCGCCTTGCAAGGCCAACGCCAACACCAGCAGGCCCAGGCTCATCGCCACCATCATCTCCACCAGGGAAAAACCCTGGTCACGCACACCGGCCGCCACGGCTAAGGCGCTTCCAATGCCAGCACGTAACGACGAGCAAAACGACCGGGGCCATCTCCGCCCGCCCTCTCGTCCCAAGTCAACCGCACATAGACGACATCGCCCTGCTGCTCACACAACTCCGCCATCGCATTCAACGCGCCGCGGCACTGCCGCGCCTCAATGGCGTTTCCCCCAAAACCTTCCAGCCGCAGCCGCAAGCGCGACCAATCCGCCTGCTGTTGCGCAGCCGCCTGCGCCTCTTCCGTCTCCGGCCACAACAGCGCCGCTTCGCCCAGCTCCAGCGCTGCCGCGATCACCTCCGCTCTCAACAAGGCGTCGCGGCCATGCAGCAGGGCACGTAGCTGCACAGAGGACAGCGCCAACATTGAAACCATGACAACGAACAAGGCCAGCATGGTTTCCAGCAAAGCGCCGCCGCGCAAGGCGGACTCAGGCCGGGCAAGCATGATCCGCCTTGCCGACTTCCGCACGGCCATAGCCGCTGACCGTCAGAATCAAACACAGACCCGCGCGCGGGCTTTCCAGCACCAGGCGAGCACCCTGCCCGCGCGCCAGCCGTCCGTCCGGCATGAATTGCAACTGGTCCCGCTCCGCGCGCATTCGCACCTTGCCCACGGCGAACACCAGCAAATGCAAGCGCTCCTGACTGTCGTAACCCGCTTGGACGCCGCCCTCCTTATCCGCGTAAACCAGGGCGCCACGGTCCCACACCTGCCGCTGCTTGGCACAGCCTTGCAATTGCAGGTTCCGCTTCAGGTTGGCCGCGCACACGTATACCGGACGGTTGCTACGCAGCGCCTCGCTGCGGGCAAAGTGCAAGAGATTGGCCATGGCTTGGGCGTGGCTGCGCAATTGCTGCGTCAACAACAAACGGCTCAGTCCCGGCGCGGCGATCGCCAAACACAGCAACATGATCGCCAGAACCGTCATGGCCTCAATCAGGGTGAAACCGATCTGAGTTCGCATGTCAGGCCCCGTATCATTGGGAGTCTGGACAATATATTGAGCAAAGCGAGGCTAACGGAACCGATCTTGTTCCCGAAAACGCCAGACCAGCCAGGCATTTAGGCCAGGGCCAACAAAACGACATGAGCATGAAAAAAGCCAGCCTACCCGGCTGGCTTTCAGATTACGATGCAAATCTCGCTCAGTGCGCGCTTTCCCAACTTTCCCCCGCGCCCACCTCCGCCAATAGCGGCACCTTGAGCTTGGCCACGCCGGCCATGATCTCAGGCAAACGCCGCTTAACCCGCTCCAACTCGGCTTCCGGTACTTCCAGCACCAGCTCGTCGTGCACCTGCATGATCAGTTTGCTGCCCATGGCGTCGTCCTGCAGCCAGTTCTGCACCGCTATCATCGCCAGTTTGATCAGATCCGCCGCCGTACCCTGCATCGGCGCATTGATCGCCGCGCGCTCGGCGCCAGCGCGGCGCGCCTGATTCGAGAGCTTGATTTCCGGCAGATACAAGCGACGGCCAAACACGGTTTCAACATAACCTCGCTCGCGCGCGGTTTCGCGCGTGGTCTGCATATACTCTGCCACGCCCGGATAGCGCATGAAGTAACGATCGATGTATTGCTGGGCGGCGCTGCGCTCTATGTCCAGCTGCGCGGCCAGGCCAAACGCGCTCATGCCGTAGATCAGGCCGAAATTGATCGCCTTGGCGGCCCGCCGCTGATCAGGGCTGACTTGGGACAATTCCACGCCGAACACCTCGGCGGCAGTGGCGCGGTGGATGTCCTCTCCGCTGGCGAAGGCTTGCAACATGCCGGCGTCGTCGGACAAATGCGCCATGATGCGTAGCTCAATCTGCGAATAGTCGGCGCTGACAATCACATGCCCCGGCGGCGCGATGAAAGCCTCCCGCACGCGACGCCCTTCCGGTGTGCGCACTGGAATGTTCTGAAGATTGGGGTCCGAGCTGGCCAAGCGTCCGGTGATCGCTACCGCTTGGGCGTAATTAGTATGCACTCGGCCGGTGGCAGCATTGATCAGCAGCGGCAATTTGTCAGTGTAGGTGGACTTGAGCTTGGCCAGGCCGCGATATTCCAGAATGCACTTGGGCAGGGGGTGGTCCAGCGCCAAGGCCTCCAATACCGACTCATCAGTGGAATAACCGCCGGACGGAGTCTTCTTCACGCCCTTGGTGGGAATGGCCAACTTGCCGAACAGGATTTCCTGCAACTGTTTGGGCGAGTTCAGATTAAACGGCTGGCCGGCCAATTCATAAGCCTGGCTCTCCAGCCGCAGCATTTCTGTGCCCAATTGGTGGCTTTGCGCCGCTAGCCGGTCGCGGTCTATCAACACCCCATGTCGTTCCATCGTAAACAATACCTCGGCCACCGGCAGCTCGATGTCGCGGTAGACCTCGCGCAAGCGTCCTGTCAGCAGGCCGGAGAAGTATTGATTCAAGCGCAGCGTGATGTCGGCGTCCTCGGCCGCGTAGTTGGACGCAGTGTCCACGTCCACCTCGCCGAAGCCGATCTGCTTGGCGCCTTTGCCGCAAATCTCCTCGTAGCTGACCGTGGATTCGCCCAGGTGACGGCGCGCCAGATCGTCCATATTGTGGCGCTCATGGCTTTCCACCACATAGGAGGCCAGCAGGGAATCGTCGATCACGCCCGCCAGGCGAATGTCGTGATTGGCGAATACATGACGGTCGTACTTCAGGTTCTGGCCGCATTTTTTCCTGTTGGCGTCTTCCAGCCAAGGTTTGAGCTTGGCCAGGCTTTGCTCCAGATCCAATTGCTCAGGCGCCCCGGCATAGTGATGCCCCAACGGCAAATAGGCGGCCTCGCCGGAACGCACCGAGAAACTGATGCCGATAATACGCGCCTGCATCTGGTCCAGACTCGTGGTCTCGGTGTCCAGCGATACCACGTCCGCCACCGCCAGCTTGGCCAGCCAGGCATCCAGTTGCTCAGCGACCAGAATGGTTTCATAACGTCGCTCCGCCACCGCCTCCGGCAGAGCCGGGCTGTCTTGCGCGACTTCAATGGCGAACAGGTCGTCCCCCTGGGCCCCGGCGGTGGTTTGCGCCACCGCGGGCATGTCTTCACCCTCGGTCACCTCGCGGTAGAAAGTACGGAATCCCAATCCCTGATATAACTCGGCCAGCCGCGGCTTGTCCTTGACCCCATGCTGCAAGCTGTCCAGGCCGTAAGGCATGTCCGCGTTCAGATCGACATCGCACTTGATGGTGATCAGCTCGCGGCCCTTGGGCAACCAGTCCAGCACCGCGCGCAGGTTCTCGCCCACCTTGCCGCCCACCTCTTCCGCCTGTGCGATGATGGCGTCCAGACTGCCGTACTGCTCCAGCCACTTGACCGCCGTCTTGGGACCGCACTTGTCGACGCCCGGCACATTGTCCACCTTGTCGCCGATCAGGGTCAGGTAGTCGACGATCAATTCCGGCGGCACGCCGAACTTGTCCTTGACCCCGTCGCGGTCGAAGGTTTCATTGGTCATGGTATTGACGATGGACACCAGGCCGTCCACCAATTGCGCCATGTCCTTGTCGCCGGTGGAGATGATTACCCTCATGCCGGCGGCCGCGCCGGCTCGCGCCAGCGTGCCGATCACGTCGTCGGCTTCCACCCCCGGCACTACCAGCATCGGCCAGCCCGAGGCTTGCACCACCTCATGGACCGCCGTAATCTGGGAGGCGAGTTCCTCCGGCATCGACGGGCGATTGGCCTTGTATTCGGGGTAAAGGTCGTCGCGAAACGTCTTGCCTTTGGCGTCGAAAACGCAGGCGCTATAATCGAACTGCACTTCCTTCTCCAGCCGCCTGAGCATGTTCACCATGCCGTAGACAGCCCCTACCGGGCGGCCATCCGGAGAGCGCAAATCGGGCATCGCGTGAAAGGCGCGGTACAAATAAGAAGAGCCGTCGATCAATAACAGTGTTTTCATAAAAAGAGGCAGAATATGAGCTTGTCCGATAAATTACCGCAAACCAGCGATCGTCACGCAATGATGCAGCGTTTCCGTTCCCGCGAAGCCTGGCATGTGATGAAGATCATGTCGGAGTTTGTCGATTCGGCGGAAGCCTTGCAAGGCATCATGCCGGCGGTGAGCATTTTTGGCAGCGCGCGCACGCCGCGCGACCACAAGTATTACAAATTGACCGAAGAAGTCGCGCGCCTGCTGTCGGACTCGGGCTTCTCCGTCGTTTCCGGGGGCGGCCCCGGCATCATGGAAGCCGCCAATAAGGGAGCATTCTACGGCAGAAGCCCGTCCGTGGCGCTGAATATCGTGCTGCCGCATGAACAGAAACCCAATGAATACCAAGACCTGAGCATCAAGTTCAACCACTTCTTCAGCCGCAAGGTCATGTTCGTCAAACACGCCATCGCCTACGTGGTGATGCCGGGCGGCTTCGGCACGCTGGACGAAATGTTCGAGGCGCTGACGCTGATCCAGACCGGCAAGAGCCGCAAGATTCCGATCATTCTGTGCTGCAGGGAGTTCTGGGAAGGCCTGCTGGACTGGGTCAAAGACCGCTTGATCAGCGAGGGCATGATCAACCCCGACGACATGAATCTGATCCAACTGATCGACGATCCTCGGCAAATCGTCGAAACTATCTTCAAACATTACGAAACCCGCGGTTTTGAAGCGCTGCCCGAAGAGCGCGAACAACTGCTGCATCTTTAAAACTGATGACAATCAAGGACCACGCCATGCGCCGCCTGCTCGCCGCCCTCGCCCTGCTGCCATTGACAGCCGCCTGGGCCGATACGCCCCCTCCCGCCAAGACTCCGGTGCCGCCGCCGCCGGCGATCAGCGAACAAAACGCCGCCACCGCGGAACCTGAGGTGCGCATCATTCAGAAGGGCGAAGACAAGATCGAGGAATACCGGCTCAACGGCCATTTGTACATGGTCAAGGTGACACCGTCGCACGGCGTGCCCTACTACCTGATGGACGATAACGGCTCCGGCTCCATGAAACAGATCGATCCCGCCAACCGCATCATCATCCCGCGCTGGGTGCTGATCCGGTTCTGAGAGGGCAACCATGTCTGTTTACACCACGGTCAGCCATGACCAGATGCAGGAATGGCTCAAGCGTTACACCTTGGGCCAGCTGCTGGACTTGCAGGGCATCGCCTCCGGCATCACCAATACCAACTACTTCGTCACCACCACGCATGGCCGCTACGTGCTGACGCTGTTCGAAGCGCTGAAACTGCAGGAACTGCCCTATTACCTGACGCTGATGAGCCACTTGGCGCGCCACGGCGTAGCCTGCCCGGCGCCGGTAGCCGACAATACAGACCAGTTCGCCTCGATGCTGGCCGGCAAACCGGCCTGCCTGGTCAGTTGCCTGGACGGCGCCGACGTCGCGCAGCCCACCCCGGCGCAATGTCGCGCCGTCGGCGAGATGCTGGCGCAAATGCATATCGCCGGCGCCACCTTCCCCGGCAAGATGGCCAATCCCCGCGGCCCGCGCTGGTGGAGCGAAACCGCCCGCATGGTTTACCCCCGCATGGACGAAGACGCCGCCGCCTTGCTTCGCGAGGAGGTGCAGTTCCAGGACAGCCACCGCTTCGATCACCTGCCCTCGGGCGTGATCCACGCCGACTTGTTCCGCGACAATGTGCTATTGGACGGCGACCGCATAGCCGGCTTCATCGACTTCTACTACGCTTGCAACGACGTGCTACTCTACGACCTGGCCATCGCGGTCAACGACTGGGCACGCAACGATGATCACAACATAGACGATGATCGCGCCGCCGCACTGCTTTCCGGCTACCAGTCTGAGCGCAAGCTCACACCGGAAGAGAAAAAGGCCTGGCCGCTGATGCTGCGCGCCGCCGCGCTGCGCTTCTGGGTGTCACGTCTGCAAGATCTGCATTTCCCGACAGCGGGCGAGATGACCTACACTAAAGAGCCGCAGGTTTTTCAGGCCGTTCTCAGCACCCATAGAACTCGTCTGCACTTTTGGACATAAACCATAGTTAATCCGTCAAATAGCGCTCGTCATACAGCATTCACTTTGCTAAAGACAATATACTGTCTTATGATGCAGGCTGTAGTATCTTGCAAATATTCTTGTGTCCAACTTTCGAACATATAAGGACTTCATCATGTTGAAAAAAATCATGCTGATCGCTTTGGCTGGCGCACTTTCCGCTCCGGTATTCGCAGCGGAAGAAGCCGCTGCCACCTCCGCCGCGGGCTCTAGCGCTGCCGGTACCACCTCCGCAGCCGCCGCTGGCGCCGCCGGCACCACTGCTGGCATTGCTGGCTTGAGCGTTGGCACTATTGCTGCTATCGGCGCCGCTGTAGCAGCTGCCGTAGCTGTCTCGAGCAATAGCGACTCGTCGACCAGCCACTCCGCGACCACTCATCACTAACAGCTCAACCATTTGGCCTGATGATTGCTTAGGCCAGGTGGACTTAGCTGTATTAATCAGGCAGCTTATCTTCAACAAATAAAGATAACTGCCTGATGCTTTATTCTGTATTCCATTATAATTTTGAGCTATGTGGCGCCCCGAAACATCACACCCTCATAGCACCATAGAAAATTCAAATAATTCAAAAATATTGTGTCAATTTCACTTTCTTTGCGCAGCGGGATAATCAAATGGGTTTTAATTGGCGGCGCATATTATTATTGCGTGCCACTCGCTTTAGCTCAACCAAGCCTCAATGGTCAGCTTGGCTACATCAATATGCCATCCGCCGATGTTGGCCGCGATGGTTCTCTGAGCTTTGGTTTTAGCACGGACAAGCCCTATGACACTCTCTGGACCTCCGCCACCATTTTACCATTCCTGGAAGTTTCTGGTCGCTACGTCTCTATATCTGGTATTGCTGGTTTCGACAATCAGCAGTATGGCGGAGGTTATGGCAGCTACAAAGACAAGGCCATAGATACAAAGTGGAAGATATTCTCTGAAACCTCGACATGGCCAGCCCTATCCTATGGGCGCACAGACATATTTGGCACAGCTTTATGGCGGGGCAACTACATTGTCGCCAGTAAACATATTCTACCTAATTTAGAGGCCTCGATTGGATTTGCTTCAGGACGTATTGAAGGCCCCTTTGGCGGGGCTCGGTGGACCCCTCAAAGCTATCCGAATTGGTCACTAGTAGCCGAATACGACGCCAATAATTACCCAAAAGATTTTCGTGCAGAAGATACCTTTGCCAGCCAAAGAAAAAAGGGCTCGGCAGTTGGCATAGAATACCGTTGGGGTTGGCTGGGACTACAGCTTGCCAAGCAAAATACCCATACCAGCCTGAATGCCTCCATTGAAATTCCTCTCAATGAGCGGGAATTTGTTCCCAAGATTTCTGAACCCGCCTACTTCTCAGGCAGCCTGGAAGTGCCGATCCGGCCTACGCTTAGCCAGTGGCAAAACGATACCAGCTATGGCCATCGCTTAGTATCTGCGCTCAGCCGTCAGGATTTCAAGAATATCCGCATCAGTGTTCAAGGTGATGAGCTGTTGCTGGAGCTCACTAATAGCCGTATTTCCAATGTAGGCCGCGCTGTTGGTCGCGCGGTGCGTACCGCCCTTTATTTTGCTCCAATAGAAACGCGCAATATCCGCGTCGTATACACCAAGCTGGAGCAGCCTATCGTCACCTATAGTTTCTTTAATTTGACGGTGCTGAACAATTACTTGCTGGGCAAAGTCGATCGGCAGACTTTCTTGGAAAGCGTCTCGATCAAGCCGGGCAGGGATGCTGAACTGGTGGAGCGTTCGGCCGAGCAATTGGCCTCTACCATTCGAGATGGCGTCAGCCTGGAAGTCATGGCAGGCAAAGACGGCGATATTGTCCAGATCAATGCGGAAGACAATGAGGCCAACCGCTTCCGTCTTGTGCCAAAAACAGGCGTCTATTTTAACGATCCCAGTGGGGCGTTTCGTTATGAGATCGCAGCGGCGGCGACCTATACCAAAAGACTGGGCAGCGGCCTATATCTGAACAGCGCCTTGAGCACCAACCTATACAATACGGTTTCTGGCGTTAAACAAGCATCGAATAGCTTATTGCCTCATGTGCGCTCCGACGTAGCCGATTACAAAAAAACCAATACCCCCAAGCTTGATCGCCTGATGCTCAACCAATACCTGACATTTGGCGCCAATACCTATGCGCGGGCCTCTGCTGGTATTTATGAGGAAATGTTCCGTGGCGCAGGCGGTCAAGTCTTGTATTTCCCGGAGACCCGGCACTGGGCGGTAGACCTCACTGTCGATGCGCTACAGCAGCGCGACGTCAAAGGCTGGTTCGGCAAGCGCGATTATCAAACCGTAACCGCTCTCGCCGCCCTGCATTACCGGTTGCCGATGAATGTGACCGCCACCGTCCGCGCCGGGCGTTTTCTGGCCAAAGACATGGGGGCACGTCTCGAGGTAAAACGCCGCTTCCACTCTGGCATAGAAATTGGCGCTTGGTATACCAGCACCAATGGCAACGACATCACCTCCCCGGGCACGCCAAGTTCACCTTATAAAGATAAGGGCCTGTTCATATCCATCCCGCTGAACAGCATGCTGACCTTGGACACTCAAGCTGTTGGTAATTTTTCCTTGTCGCCATGGACTCGGGACGTTGGCCAAATGGTCATGTCCCCTGGCGATCTTTACGACATTCTCAGCGATCCTCGTCGTGATGTGGAAATGTATGACGGCCTTGGCAATTTTGCGGAGCGCTCCGATGAGCAGAACCTTCCTGCGGTCAATCCACCATTGCCGACCTTCCAGCCCTGGCCTGCGATACGCCTGCGTCTCGAGGATAGCGGCCGGCAATTTTCCCGCCTCGACGACAAGACCAGCGCACTGACAACCGCCGCGGGGCTAACCCTGGCAGCCATGGTGCTGGATAAACCCATCAATAAGGCCATCAACCAACGCCAAGATCATCGCCTGCTACGCGGCTGGAAACATATCGGTGATGCCGCTCCTCTCATGGCAATCGGCCTGGCTGGCAGCGCCTTCGCCTTCGGCGATGAGCGTTTGAGCAATACCGGCCTGATTTCCCTTGAGTCCGCCGCTCTGGCAAGTGCTGGCAGCATGGCATTCAAAGGCTTGGTCAATAGAGCCCGCCCCGATAGCAGTGATAATCCATGGCGAAAGCAAAGCGCCGATGCCGCCCGCTTCCAGAGCAGCTTCACATCCAACCATGCTGCCGCGCTATTTGGAACCGTCACCCCCTTTGCCAAAGAATATGACCAGCCTTGGCTCTACGGTTTGGCTGCAATTGGCGCGCTCGGCCGGGTTGCCGGCAAAGAACATTGGTTATCGGATGTCGCCGCAGGCAGCCTGATCGGTTATGCCTCCGGCGCCTGGCTATGGCAGGCTCAGCGAGATGAGTCCCGGTACCGCACCACGATGATGATTGGGCCCAATCAAGCCGGTATCCAAGTTTCGAAATCATTAAACTGAATAACTATTGAATATGGCCTTATAAGCAATGAAAAACTTCAAAAATATTTCAAGCGGCATTTCCATCAGCCTGATTGCTGGCATCTTCGCCTTCGGTGCTGCCTCAGCCCACGCAGCTCCAAATAGCAAATCTGCCGCCGCCGGCTTTTCGGAAACGATGATGCAGGGCTATGACAGTGACCCCTCATTCGGCATGCCCAATATTGCCAACCAGCCCCCCTTCCCGAATCAATCTACGCGTTTTGGACAAGCAAACCAAATGCGGCCCGTTCAGGCGCGCAAACAAGAAGAGCAGCAACTAAGCCCATTTGTTGAGTTTGTCCGGGTGGCAACAGGTAAAACCTTGCCCATTTTTGGCAGCGATCTGTTCAACAACCCGCCATCGACGTTTGCACCCACCGATGCGGCTCAGGTCAATCCAGATTACATCATCGGGGCGGGAGATCAAATTCAGGTCAAGGGCTGGGGAATGGTCGACATTGACCTGACCTTGACCGTGGAACGCAACGGCACAGTCTACCTGCCCCGTGTCGGCTCGGTAGCCGTTGCCGGCATCAAGTTCAAGGACTTGCAAGACACTCTCAAGAAAAGCGTTTCTCGCGTTTTCAACAACTTCGAGCTCAGCGCCAGTCTGCTGCAAGCGCGAGCAGTACAAGTTTATGTGGTCGGCAATGCTCAGGCGCCAGGGAGTTATACCCTGAGCGGAATGAGCACATTACTGAATGCGCTGTTCGCCTCCGGCGGCCCCAACGACAATGGCTCGATGCGCAACATCCAATTGATGCGCGATGGCAAACTAGTCGGCACTCTCGACTTGTACAAGATTCTGGTTGATGGCGACAAATCCACCGACCTGACCCTACGTGATGGAGATGTCGTTCGCATCTCCCCTGCCGGTAAGAGAACGGCTCTGCTAGGCGACGTCAAACACCCCGCGATTTATGAGTTTTCCACCGGAGAAAGCGCCGCGGACTTGTTGCGTTGGGCTGGCGGCCTGGAGTCCGCCGCGGAAAACAAGGCATGGCGGCTGGAGAAAAATACGGATAACCAATTTGCCTTGCAATGGCAGGCGACCCCGGATACCAGCAACATCAACGCGCCATCTTTGAAACAACTCAAGCTGGCCGCGGGTGATATTTTCCGAGTATTCGCTCCTGGAGCTTTGCCGGTGGACCTTCGCCAAGAAACCGAGTTTGTCCGGATCAGCGGCGAAGTCAAACAAACCGGGACTTTTCAACTGCAAAAAGGCGAAACACTGCGCGAGCTAGTCATGCGTTTGGGTGGGGTAACCGAATATGGTTATATCTTTGCCACTGCCCTGCAGCGTGAAAGTATACGTAAAGAGCAGCAAATCAAGCTGGATCAGGTTGCCTCCCGTTTCGAGAAAGAACTGGAACAAACTGCAGCAGCCAGACTCTCCAAACAAACCGACAAAGACAATGTTGCAGCCATCACCGCGGAAGTGGAGCGTCAGCGCAAGTTAGCCGAGAAAATGCGCACGGTCAAGGCGGAGGGCAGAGTGGTACTGGAACTCAACGGAGCCGATGCCCAAGTCAAAGACCTACCAGACCTGCCCTTGCAAAATGGAGATACCATCACCATTCCACGCCGACCAGGTACCGTCAATGTTTTAGGCGCGGTCTATCAAAGCAATGCTTTCATCTATCGCCCGCAACGCGCGGTTAAAGACTACCTTGATCTCGCTGGCGGCATCACCCAGACCGGCGATAAGTCCGCCACCTATGTACTCCGGGCGGATGGCACCGTGGCCAGCAACAATAATGCCGGCTGGTTCTCCAGCTTGGGAGGGAAACGCATCAATCCAGGCGATACCATCGTCGTACCAGACGAAGTCGTCGTCAGCAGTTGGACTCAGTCCTTGAAAGAGTGGACCTCGATTCTCTATCAGTTCGGCTTGGGTGCTGCCGGTCTTAAAGTCCTGAAATAAGCAATCCGCCGCCTTAACACCTGGAATTGATTATGTCCATGAATGAGAACTCCATCAGACCACACGACGACTCCGAAGAGATCAATCTTCTGGAAATCATTCGAGTCTTAGTACAGCAAAAATACTGGATTATCGGCAGCACAGCCTGCCTGGGGGGAGCTGCACTGCTTTTCAGTCTACTCCTGCCTCCCACGTTTACCTCAACCGCAAAAATCTTGCCCCCACAGCAGCAGAGCGCCGGTATGAGTGCCCTGCTGGGACAGTTAGGCGGCTTGGCCGGAGTTGCCGGCAGCGTCTCTGGACTAAAAAATCCAAACGATCTTTATATCGGTATGCTGCAAAGCAGAACCGTTGCCGACAATTTGATTCGGCAATTCAAACTAAAGCAGCGCTATCAAACAGACTCTCTGGATGCCACCCGCAAAGAGTTGCAAAACGCCAGCTCAATTACTAGTGGTAAAGACGGCATAATCACTGTCAGCGTGGATGACTCAGAGCCTCAGTTTGCAGCCAAGCTGGCTAATGCCTATATCGAGCAGCTTATCAAGCTGAATCAAAGCCTGGCGGTGACCGACGCGGCCAAACGGCGCCTGTTCTTTGAAAACCAACTCAAGCAAACCAAAGCACAACTTGCCGAAGCGGAAACCGCGCTGCGCCAAACCCAGGAACGTACCGGCATGATTCAACCGGAAGGACAGGTCTCCGCAATCATGAGTACGGTTACCCAACTCAAAGCGAGTATCGCGGCTAAAGAAGTACAGTTGGAAGCTATGCGCAGCTATGCAACCGAGCAGAACCCGTTGTACCAGCGTACAAGCCAAGAACTTGCCGGCTTAAAAACCCAACTGGCAAAAATGGAAACCGGCAAAGAAACCGCTGGTGACGTGATGGTGCCAACCGGCAAAGTGCCTCAGTCTGGCCTTGAATATTTCCGCCGGCTACGGGATGTCAAATACCAGGAAACCATCTTTGAGCTGCTCTCCAAACAATACGAACTGGCTCGTATTGAGGAAGCCAAGGACTCGTCTCAAATCCAGGTGCTGGACAAGGCCGATATCCCGGAACTGAAGAGCAAGCCCAAACGTGCGCAGATCATCATGATGGGCGTCCTTGGGGGGCTGGTAATAGGCATTCTGCTAGCCTTCCTGCGTGACCGCATGATTGCCGCCAAGCAGTCCGGGCGCTTACGCGAGTTTGCCTTAGCCTTCAAAGAAAGCTGAGCACTAAAAAAAAACACCACAGCGCTGCTGTGGTGTTTTTTTATAGGGTTTTAAATCGTGAAGACACCACGACGCTCTCAGGATGCCATTGTTACCTTCCGCCTATAGCCCATCCGGAACACGAAGCCCAACACCAGCATGACCATCATGCAGGCCGCCAGGCTCAATGGGCTACCCCAGACCAATGGCGCGATCAAGCCCGCCACCACGCTGGACATCATGGTCTGGAAAAAACCTTGCAACGACGAAGCGGTGCCGCGAAGCGATGGGAACTGATCCATCAGATTCAGGGTGATGGATGGCGCGGCGATTGACATGCCGGTTGTGTACAGCGCCAGAGGCAACACCGCCCACGGCATCGCGGCCTCCGGCGCAAGCAGGTTGTACAGCAAGTTCCAGCCGGCGGCGATGAACATCACCACATAGCCGCGAGACACAATATCCTTCTGCGATACCCGCCCCGCCATCTTGCCGGACAGGTAAGCGCCGAACATGATGCCGGACACCGCTGGGCCAAACATCCACAGGAACTGCCCCGGACCCAGATGCAAATGCTGCATCAAAAAGACCGGCGCCGATGGGATGTACAGGAAGAACCCAGCGAAATTGAATGATACCGCCGCAGTCAGTAGCTGGAACTCGCGCTTACGCCCCACCTGCCAGTAATTGGCCAACAGGTATTTGATTTTCAAGGGCTGGCGCGCGGACTCATGATGGGTTTCCGGCAAGGCGAACCAGCTCATCAGGAAGAGCGCCAGGCCAATCAACGCCATGAACACGAAGATGGAGTGCCAGCCAAAGGCGCCGAACAACCAGCCGCCCACCACCGGCGCGATGGCAGGCGACAGCGAAAACAACATGGTGACCTGCGACATCAGCCGCTGGGCATCGGCGCCGTCCAGCTTGTCGCGGATGATGGCGCGCCCCACCACCAAGCCAGCGCCGCCGCAGAAGCCTTGCAGCGCCCGGAACAACAGCAGTTGGCCCAGGCTGTCGGCGAAGGCGCATCCTATCGACGCCAGGCTGAACAACAAGGTGGTGACCAGCACCACCGGGCGGCGTCCCACCGCGTCCGAGATCGAGCCGTGCCACAGCATCATCACCGCGTAAGACAATAAATATACTGTCAGCGCCTGCTGCATCTGCAGTGGCGAGACAGCCAAGCTTTGCCCGATCGCGCTCATCGCCGGCAGGAAAGTGTCGATCGAAAACGGCCCCAGCGTGGACAGGGCCGCCAGCAGGATTGCCAGCCCGAAGTGGCTGCGTGTGGAGGGATGCATGGCGGATAAATAACAATGAGAGTCAATGCATGTTAACGGTTAGGCCTGCACTTGCCAAACCGGACTGATGTAAATAAAACGTCATAGCCTCATATCGCGCTTTTCAAGCGCGCGCCGCTGGCGCCGGCTTCGATTTCGTGCCACGATCAATCCACTCCACGCCAGCCATAACAAGGAGAGACCAGCATGATTCGCCTGTATCACAACCCGCGCTGTTCCAAATCCAGGGAGGCGCTGAGCCTGCTGGAAAACGCCGGCGCGGAAATCGAAATCGTAGAGTATCTGAAGCACCCGCCCAGTTACGAAGAACTGGAGCGCCTGCTGACGCTGCTGAACATGGAGCCGCGCGACTTGATTCGCCAGAAGGAGGAGGAATACACCGAACTCTACCTGGACGACATCACGCTGGAACCCAGACATCTGATTACCGCCATGATAGACAATCCCAAGCTGATCGAGCGCCCTATCGCCGTCTGCGGCGAACGCGCCGTGGTGGGACGGCCGCCGGAACGGGTGCTGCAGCTTCTGGACTAAGAGCCTGTGCACGATCTCGCGAGCTAGGGCGAGACAAGGCGAAAACCGCTGAGAAAGCGGGATGTACATACGGTACATGAGCATTTCGAAGGTGTGTCCACCGTGACGCGCAGCTGATCGTGAACAGTTTCCTAAGCCTAGCTGGCTCCACCCTCCAGCGCCCAAGGCAATCGCTCTTGGGCGTTTTTGCATTCAACGTCCCGCCAACCTGCACTCGTCCCATCCCCTTCAAAATTATCACTTGCGTAATAGTAACATCCGTTACTAAAATGGCGCTCATGAATCCAACCAAGTCATTTCAAACGCTTGAGCAGGCTGTAAACCGGATCGAAGCGCGTTTTCCCGGCGTACCCCGCCAGGAAGTCATTCTGGCGCGCTTGCTGTACCACATCCTGCCTCGGCTGTCCGCTCACCTGTGCGACAAGCTGAAGCATCACGGCCTCAACGAGACGGTGTGGATGGCCCTGCTGGCGCTATACGCCTGTCCGCAACAAGCGCTCTATCCGTCTGAAATCAGCGACACGCTGGATTCATCGCGCACCAACGCCACGCGCATTGCCGACGAACTAGTCAAAAACGGTTGGGCGGCTCGTTCTCCCAGCGCGGAAGACCGGCGCAAGATCCTGCTGGAGTTGACGCCGGGCGGCGTTCAACTCGTGGAATCCCTGCTGCCCGTTTCCCGCGAATGCCACCGCGAGTTGTGGTCGGATTTCGACGCCGCGGAAAAACAGGAGTTCGAACGCTTATTGCGCAAGCTGCTCTGCAGCTTGGGCGGTTGAAGCTGGGAAACCGGCTTTTTTTCGTCCTTATAATAACTTGCGTGACTATCACATCATCAATCACTTTACCAATTGCTAATACAGCAAGTGAACACGGGAGTCCCACAAGGTGAAAAAGACTCAATGGCAGCACGGCGTCAGCGCCCTGCTGCTCAGCGCCCTGTTGGGCGGCTGCGCGAGCTTCGGCCCTGACAACGTCCCCGCATCTGAGCTCAAAGCCGAACAATTACGGCTGACCGATGGCCAGGGCGAACGGATCGCCAATGATTGGTGGACGCAACTGAACGACGCCGCGCTGAGCCAGCTGGTGGCCAAGGCCCTGCAGGACGCGCCCTCGCTGAAACTGGCCGAGGCCCGGCTGCGCCAAGCGCGCGCCGCAGTCGGCATCGTCGAAGGCAATAGCGGCCCCAAACTCGATTTCAGCGCCAATATGACACAGCTGCATTACGAGTTCCCGGCGCCGATCTCGCGCGACTACGTCAACGCCTACACCGCGATGCTGATGGGCAGCTGGGAGTTCGACTTCTGGGGCAAGCACCGCGGCCAGATCGACGAAGCCGTCGGCCAGCAGCAAGCCATCGCCTTCGAAGGCGCGCAAACCCGGCTGACGCTGACACAAGCCGTCATCGCCCAATACACCCAGTTGCAACGGCTGCAGGCGCAAAGCGCGGTGCTGGCCAAGCGCATCCAACTGGCAGAAAGCCGCCAGACGCTAACCCAGGCCCGCATCAACGCCGGCCTGCTGCCGGGCGATAACCAGCGCGGCAACGAAGTCTCGCTGCATCGCCTGCGCCAGCAGCAAAGCGCGCTGACTCAGGACAGCGACCGCGCCCGTCACGCGCTGGCGGCGCTGACCGGCCAAGGCCCGGAAGCCTTGCGTGACTTGCAGCCCGGCAAGACGCTGACGGTGCCGGCCATGGACGCCGACGGACTGAACACCGACCTGCTGGGCAAGCGCCCGGACATCGCCGCCCAACGCGCGCGGGTGGAAGCCACCGCCGGCGCGGTCAAAGCCGCGCGCGCCGAGTTCTATCCCAATATCAAGCTGACCGCCTTCGCCGGCCAGACCTCGCTGGAATTCAACAAGTTGATGAACGGCGACTCCACCTTCTGGGGCTTCATGCCGGCGATCAGCCTGCCCCTCTTCCACTCCGGCGCGATCCAGGCCAATTTGGGCAAACAGCGGGCCGGCTACGACATCGCCGTGCACAGCTACAACCAGACCGTACTGGACGCGCTCCGCGACGCCGCCGACTCCGTCAGCGGCTGGCAACAAAGCGGCAAGCAGCTGGAACAGGCCCGCCAAGCACAAGACAGCAGCCGTCGCGCCGCCGACTCCGCCGCCGCCCGCTTCAAGACCGGCATCATCAACAAACTGAACCTGCTGGACGCCCAAGACAGCGCACTGGCGCAACAATCGGCGCGCATCGACGCCGAAGCCGGCCGCAAACTGGCCTGGGTTTCCCTGAACACCGCATTGGGCGGCGGCTTCAACGCTGCGCCCGCCACCCACTGAGAACGCATCCATGGACAAGAAAACCAAAACCGCGCAAGGCCGCAAACGCAATCTGATCGTCGCCACCACCCTATTCGCCGCCATCGCCATCGGCTATGGGGCGTACTGGACGCTGGTGCTCAGCCACCAGGAAAGCACCGACGACGCTTATGTCAGCGGCCATCTGGTGCAAGTCACCCCGGAAGTGGGCGGCACCGTCGCCAAAGTCCTGGTGGACGACACCCAGCACGTCAAGGCCGGCCAATTGCTGGTCAGCCTGGACAAGAACGACGCGCAGCTCAACTTCGACCGCGCCCGCAATGAATTCGCTCAAGTCGTGCGCCAGACTCGGCAGTTGATGAGCAACACCCAGCAACTGGCCGCTCAAGTCACGCTGCGCGAAACCGAACTGGCCCGCGCCGACGCCGATCTGAAGCGCCGCAAACAGCTGGCCGGCACCGACGCGCTGTCGGCGGAAGAGTTGAGCCACGCCAACGACGCCGTCGCCGGCGCCAAGGCCGCGCTGGACGCCGCGCGCGAACAGCAAAAAGCCAGCGCCGCGCTGCTGGGCAAGGACGCGCTGGCGCAGCAGCCCGCGGTCAAGGCCGCCGCCAGCCGGCTGAAAGAAGCCTGGCTCGCGCTGCAGCGCACCGAAATCAAAGCGCCATTGGACGGCGCCGTCGCCCGCCGCAATGTGCAGGTGGGCCAGCGCCTGGCCGCCGGCACCCCGCTGATGTCGGTGATCCCGCTGCAAAACCTGTGGGTGGACGCCAACTTTAAGGAAGGCCAACTGGCCAAGATCCGTATCGGCCAGCCGGTGGAGCTGAAATCCGACCTCTACGGCGGCAAGATCGTGTACCACGGCAAAGTGGTGGGCCTATCCGCCGGCACCGGCAGCGCTTTCTCGCTGCTGCCGGCGCAGAACGCCACCGGCAACTGGATCAAGGTGGTGCAACGCGTACCGGTGCGCATCCAGCTGGACCCGAAAGACCTGCAATCGCACCCGCTGCGCGTCGGCTTGTCGATGGACGTGGTGGTGGACACCTCCAGCACCGACGGCAAGGCCGTGGCCGAAGCCCAGCCCTTCGTCGCCCACCAGGACGTCTCCGGCCAGTTACCGGACCTGAAACAGGCCGACGAACTGGTGCGGACGCTGCTGGCGGCCAACGCGGGTGAAGGCAAGGCCGAATAAGGGGGCCGGACCATGAATCATCCACCATTGACCGGCTCCAAGCTGGTCTGGATCACGCTGGCGCTGTCGATGTCGGTGTTCATGCAAGTGCTGGACACCACCATCGCCAACGTGGCGCTGCCCACCATCTCGGGCAACCTGGGCGCGGCCACCAGCCAGGGCACCTGGGTGATCACCTCCTTCGGGGTGGCCAACGCCATCGCGGTGCCGCTGACCGGCTGGCTGGCCAAACGCCTGGGCGAGGTGAAGCTGTTCACCGCCTCCACCCTGCTGTTCGTGCTCACCTCCTGGCTGTGCGGCATGTCCAGCAGCCTGGAAATGCTGATTTTCTTCCGCGTGCTGCAAGGCGCGGTGGCCGGCCCGATGATTCCGCTGTCGCAGAGCCTGCTGTTGTCCTGCTATCCGCCGGAGAAGAAAGGCATGGCGCTGGCGCTATGGGCGATGACGGTGATCGTCGCGCCGGTGTTCGGCCCGATTCTGGGCGGGGTGATCAGCGACAACTGGCACTGGGGCTGGATCTTCTTCATCAACGTGCCGGTGGGACTGGCGGCGGCCTTCATTTCCTGGCGCATCCTCAAGCCGCGCGAAACCGAAACCGTCGATCTGCCGATCGACCGCATCGGTCTAGCCCTGCTGGTCGTCGGCGTGGGCGCGCTGCAAATGGTGCTGGACCGCGGCAAGGAGCTGGATTGGTTCAACTCCACCGAGGTGATCACACTTGCGGTGATCGCGGTGCTGGCGCTGGTTTATCTGGTGATCTGGGAGCTTGGAGAGAAGCATCCCATCGTCGACCTCGGCCTGTTCAAACAACGCAACTTCACCGTCGGCACCGTCGCCATCAGTCTGGGCTTCATGCTCTACTTCGGCACCGTGGTGCTGCTGCCCTTGATGCTGCAGACCCAGATGGGCTACACCGCCACCTGGGCCGGCCTGGCCGCGGCGCCCATCGGGCTGATCCCGGTGGTGCTGTCTCCCATCATCGGCAAGTACGCGCAGCGGCTGGACATGCGCTGGGTGGTGACGGTGAGCTTCAGCGTGTACGCCGTCTGCTTCTTCTGGCGCAGTACCTTCAACCCCCAGATGGACTTCGCCTACGTGGTGTGGCCACAGGTGGTGCAGGGCATAGGCGTGGCCTGCTTCTTCATGCCGCTGACCACCATCACGCTATCCGGCCTGCACCCGAGCCAGATCGCCAGCGCGTCCAGCCTGTCCAACTTCCTGCGGATTCTGGCCGGCAGCATCGGCACCTCGATCACCACCACGATGTGGGACCGCCGCGAGGCGATGCACCACGCGCGCCTGACCGAGCATGTCAGCCTCTACGATCAGGCCTCCAACGCCTGGTTCCGGCTGCTGGACATGGCCGGCCTGTCCTCCGGGCAGCAGGCGGCGCTGACCTCGCTGCAGATCACCAAGCAGGGTTACATCATGGCGGCCAACGAGATTTTCTGGCTGTCCGGCGTGCTGTTCGTACTGCTGATCGGCCTGGTGTGGTTCGCCAAGCCGCCGTTCACCGCCTCCGGCGGCGACAGCGGCGCGCATTAAGTCCCGTCATCCATCCTCGCCGGACAGCCAAGCTGTCCGGCGTGTTTTCATTCAGGCCAGCAGCGCCGCCATCGTCATGTTCTGGAACGCGGCCATGCCGCGGGTCAGCGTCTTGTCGCGGTGCTGCACTTGGTACAGCGTACGCGTCAGCGCCGGCAAACCGGCTCTCACTTCCACCACCGCGCCGGTCTGCAACAGATCGGCCACCACCCTCCGCGACAGGCAGCTGACGCCGAGGCCGGCCGCCACAGCGTGCTTGATCGCCTCGGAATGGCCCAACTCCATGCTCACGTTGAGCATGGCCAGGTGCGGCAACAGCAAACGGTCCACTTCCTCGCGCGTGCCGGAGCCGGTTTCGCGCAGAATCCATTCGGCCTTAGCCAGGTCCTGGCGCGCCGCTTCGCCTCGCGCCAAGGGATGATCGGCGGCGGAGAACACCACCAGTTCGTCCTGACGCCAGGGCTGAGCAATCAAGTCCGGGTGGTGGCAAGGCCCTTCGATGAAACCGAAATCCACACGCAGCGCCGCTACCGCATCGACGATGTCGCGGGTATTGGCCACGTCCAACTCCAGCCGCGCCAGCGGCCAGGCGGCGCGGAAGGCCGCCAGTTGCTGCGGCAATAAATAGTTGGCCACCGTGCTGCTGGCGCCTATCTTCAAAGACATCGCCCCGGCGTTGAACAGGCTTTGCATGTCTTGGGCCGCATCCAGCATCGCCCGCGCCTTGGGCCACAGTAGCCGGCCGTGCTCGTTCAGGCTCAGCCGCTTGCCGATCCGGTCGAACAGACGCACATCGAGGCCGGTTTCCAGCTTGTCCAACGCCTGGCTGGCCGCGGACTGCGTCAGGGCGACATGGCTAGCCGCCTGGGTGACGGTGCCGTATTCGGCCACCGCGACAAAGACCTCCAGTTCGCGCAGGGTCAGCTTCAAGCCCATACCCCCTCCTTAATATCGATTTTACTACTGATATATATCTATTTTATCCGTTTCTCTACTGAAAACGAGGGGCGTATCGTTAGCTCCATCCGCCATAGACCAAACAGGCATTTACTTATGACAAACCTTCGCCAAATCATGCCGGGCCTGGCGTTGGCCATCGCCGTCGCCGTGGCTTCGCTGTACGCAGCGGATTTGCCTGCGATGAAACACCTGGGCTTCTCCGCGCTCACCATCGCCATTCTGGGCGGCATGCTGATAGGCAACACCGTCTACCGCTACTTTGCCGGCGCCAGCCACCACGGCATCCAGTTCTCCAAGCAAAAGCTGCTGCGACTGGGCATCATCTTTTTCGGCTTCAAACTCACATTTCAGGACATCGCCGCAGTAGGCTTTGCCGGCGTATTGATCGATACCTTGGTGCTATGCACCACCTTTCTGTTGGCTTTCCGCATCGGCCGCAAATACTTGGGCATGGACGAGCAAAGCGTGATCCTGATCGGCGCCGGCAGTTCCATCTGCGGCGCGGCCGCGATTCTGGCCACGGAACCGGTGATCAAGGCTCATGCGGAAAAAGTGGCTGTAGCCGTCGCTACCGTGGTGGTGTTTGGCACCGTGGCGATGTTCCTGTGGCCGATGCTGTATCAATGGACTAGCCATCTGGGCATTTCCGAGTTCAACTACGGCGTGTTCGCGGGCTCCACCATCCATGAAGTGGCGCAAGCCGTTGCCGCCGGCAAATCGGTCAGCGAGGCGGCGATGACCACCGCGGTGATCACCAAGATGATACGCGTAATGATGTTGGCGCCGTTTTTGATCGCCTTGTCCAGCTGGCTGGCCGCCAAGCCGCACGGCAGCCGTCAACAAAAGAGCGGCATTGCCATCCCCTGGTTCGCCGTTGCCTTCCTGGCCGTGGCCGCCTTCAACTCCTTCAACCTGCTGCCTGCCGCGTGGGTCGGCGCCATCGTCTCGCTGGACAACCTGCTGCTGGCCGCCGCGATGGGCGCGCTGGGCATCACCACCCACTTCTCCGCCATCCGCCAGGCCGGCGCCAAACCGATGCTGCTGGCTTCCATCCTGTTTGGCTGGCTGATCGTCGGCGGCGGCCTGATCAACTTCGGCGTCAGCCATCTGCTGCACTAAACACTGTGTAAGCCAAAACAAAACCGCCCGGTTTACGCCGGGCGGTGGCAGTGGGGTTGCATTGCGGACATGCCTAGGCGTCGTCTCTCTTCAGCCGCCTTGAGATTCACTCATTGCCCGATACCTGCTCGCGCGACAAACCCTTCATAACCATCAGCCGGCTTTGCACCAAGGCTGCGGCAAACTGCTTCTTGAAGTTATCAGCCGGGCGCCAGTCTTTCCCGTCCCGAACAAAACCAAACTCCCCTTCCAGCAGCAAGCGGTCCTCCTTGCCGATCGCAACCATGAACGGGTCGCGATATTGCACCATCAGCTTGCAGCTCCAAACGCCGCCCGCACCTTGTACGCAATCGTTCAAAGGCAATACTTCGCCTAGGGCTACTTCCGGCTGGCCAGCCGCTCCTTGCATACGGGCCAATGCGTCGGCCGCCGAACCACCCAGCTTGCTAAAGTCCAGCACCCCTTGTTGCAGCGCCTGCCTCACGCCCTCCCGCCCCAAAGGCTTGCCCAATTCCGCCAGCGCCCCATCAGAATTCAACTGAGCGTAGCGTGTGCGCAGCAAACGCTCGTCGCCCCCCATCACGAAGATATCCTCGCCCTTCCCCTTTACCTCGTACGCAATGGGCGCGCGTTGCTCATTTATAACCAACATGGCCACGCAACCGCGTGCGCGCTCCGTCTTGATGTAGCCCAGCTCCTTGACCTGTTCCAGCTTGAGGCTCCCTAAATTGCCCGCTATCGGCGCGCTCGCACTGGGTTTTCGGGACATCAGGTGCGCCTGCGCCGACCACAAAGACTTATGTATGCTTTTCTTCACCACCGATGCTTCGCATCTCGGCACCAACGGCGGCGTCAGGAAATACCAGCCTGCCGCGCCAAGCAACGCCGCGCCACCCAGCCCCCAAGCCAACTTTCCGCGCCATGAAGTGGTCCGTTGCTGCTGGAGCAGGGCCAACTCCAGTTCCCAATCCTGGTTGTACTCATCCACCGCTTGCCTGCGCACCGCATTGGAAGCAAAACCTTCATCCGCATCCGCCTTGGTTTCGATTTCAATCATTTGCTCCAGGCTCAGCACCTCTTCCTCTTCCAACCAGTCCAAGCCGCCCCCCAAGGTGGAGAAAGGCTCCACGCCCTGCTCGCGCAGCTTTTCGCGCGCCGTCTGGTAAAGCGCCTGGTCAATTACTCCGCCCTCCAGCAGGCGGTCAAGGATCGGGGTTGCAAACGTGGAATCGCTCATATCGTCCATCAACGGCGCGCATTTCGCATACGCATCCGGGCTAGTGGAAAGGCCGTACAGAATAACCCAAGGACAGAAAAACACCTAAAATCCAAACCATTTTGGATGTGAAAATCGAAAAACAATCCCATAGTCATTTACAAATATAAAACGCACGGCGTGCAAACCGCGCAGCCTCTCACGCAATGAAAAACGCCCGGCCAAGCCGGGCGTTCAACTATGCCGAACCATCAGGACTCAGCACGGACACTTCTTCATGCTCTTGCCGCCATAGCGTTCGTCCTGACAGCGGCGAAAAAAGGCCTCCCGGCTCATCACCTCCGCGTTGGGATTGAAACGGCGGCGGCTGGCGACGTAAGCGTCGTAATCCTTGACGCCCACCATCAACCGGGCGGTTTTCGCCCATTGCTGCCATAGCTTGTTCATTACGCGCCCTCCTCACGGAACACCGCCGGCACCTCTTTGGCGGTGGACCACTTCACCGCCAGCGACTTGCGCATCACGTTCAACGCGAACACCAGCATGGCGATCACCACCGCCATGAACAGCGCCGTCAAAGTGGCGTCCACATAGTCATTGAAGATGATCTGATGCATTTGCGCCATATTCTTGGCCGGCGCCAGAAGCTCGCCCTTGGCCGCGGCGGCGGAGAACTTGTCGGCGTGCGCCAGGAAGCTGATTTTGGGGCTGGCGTGGAACAGCTTCTGCCAGCCAGCGGTCAGCGTCACCACCAGCAGCCACAACGTAGGCAGGGCGGTGACCCAGATGTAGCGGGTTTTCTGCATTTTGATCAGCACCGCGGTGGCCAGGATCAGCGCGATGCCGGCCAGCATCTGGTTGGCGATGCCGAACAGCGGCCACAAGGTGTTGATGCCGCCCAACGGATCCACCACGCCCTGATACAGGAAATAGCCCCAGCCGGTCACCGCGAGGCCCGTGGCGATCAAGTTGGCGGTCCAGGATTCGGTGTTGGCCATGGGCTTGACGACCAGGCCCAACAGGTCCTGGATCATGAAGCGCAGCACGCGAGTGCCCGCGTCGATGGTGGTCAGAATGAACAAGGCTTCAAACAGGATGGCGAAGTGATACCAGAAGGCCATCATCGCCGGCCCGCCAATCACATTGGACAGAATGTGCGCCATGCCCACCGCCAAGGTCGGCGCGCCGCCGGCGCGGGACAGAATGGTGCTCTCGCCCACGTCCTTGGCCATCTGGGTCAGCATATCCGGCGTGATGACGAAGCCCCAGCTGGAAATCACCTGGGCGGCTTCCTCCGCGGTCTTGCCTATCACCGCCGCCGGGCTGTTCATCGCGAAGTAGACGCCCGGGTCCAACACGCAGGCGGCAATCAAGGCCATGATGGCGACGAAGCTTTCCATCAACATGGAACCGTAGCCGATCATGCGCGCGTGGGTTTCGTTCTCCAGCATCTTGGGCGTGGTGCCGGAGGCCACCAACGCATGGAAGCCGGACACCGCGCCACAGGCGATGGTAATGAACAGGAAGGGGAACAGATTGCCGGAGAACACCGGACCGCTGCCGTCGATGAACTTGGTCACCGCAGGCATGTGCATATTGGGCGCCACGATCATGATGCCGATGGCCAGGCCGACGATGGTGCCGATTTTCAGGAAGGTGGACAGATAATCTCGCGGCGCCAGCAGCAGCCACACCGGCAGCACAGAGGCGATGAAGCCGTAGCCGATCAGAGTCCAGGCCAACGTGGTGCCGCTCAGGGTAAACAGCGGCGCCAGGGTTTCGTTCTTGGCGATGTCGCCGCCGTAAACGATGGCCAGCATCAGCAGGATAAAGCCGATGACGGAAATCTCGCCGATTTTGCCCGGCCGGATATAGCGGGTGTAGACGCCCATGAACAGGGCGATCGGTATCGTGGCCGCAATGGTGAAGGTGCCCCAGGGGCTGCCGGTCAGCGCCTTGACCACCACCAAAGCCAGCACCGCCAGCAGGATCACCATGATCATCAGAATGCCGATGGAGGCGATAACGCCGGGAATCGCCCCCAATTCGGTGCGGATGATCTCACCCAGCGATTTGCCGTCGCGGCGCACCGACAAGAACAGAATCAGGAAGTCCTGCACCGCGCCGGCCAGCATCACCCCCACCAAAATCCACAGCGTGCCCGGCAGATAGCCCATCTGCGCGGCCAGCACCGGCCCCACCAGCGGCCCCGCGCCGGCGATGGCGGCGAAGTGGTGGCCGAACAGCACCCATTTATTGGTGGGCACGTAATCCAGGCCGTCATTGTATTTTTCCGCCGGGGTCAGCCGGCGGGCGTCCAGTTCCAGCACTTTGTGGGCGATGAAGCGGCCGTAAAAGCGATAGGCGATGGAGTAGACCGACACCGCCGCCACAATCAGCCAAACAGCGTTGACCGGTTCGCCGCGATTGAGGGCCACTACGGCGAAGGCCGCTGCGCCGGCCAGGGCGACGGCCAGCCACACGGCCCATTCTCTTATCTGTTGCATATGGCAAGTTCCTATTCTCTTTATCCCGTTTTAATTCCCCGGTCCCTGGCGACGACAGCGGCCACGGCCGGCTTTTTTTGCCTGACCGATTCTGGATTGATAGTTCCGGAAAATCAAGCACGCCATGTCATTTGTAGAAACTATCGATAATTTATGACGAATAGCAGTCACGATAATGCTAAAGTCGCCGGCGAACCCCGCGTGCTAATATTTTGATTTGAACCACAGAATCCCGTCGAAGGACATGAACAGCGATACCCCCTATATTCTCATTGTCGAAGACGACGTGAGACTAGCCGAATTGATAGGCGCCTATCTGAGCAAGCACGGCTATCGCATCTCCCAGCACGGCCGCGGCGACACCGCGCCGGCCATCATCCTGGAAGAAAAGCCGGACCTGGTGATCCTGGACATCATGCTGCCAGGCAAGGAAGGCTTCGACGTCTGCCGTGAAATCCGTCCGCGCTATAACGGCAGGGTTTTGATGATGACCGCGCGGGACGAGGACGTGGACGAAATCCTGGGCCTGGAACTGGGCGCCGACGATTATCTGGCCAAGCCGGTGGAACCGCGCCGCCTGCTGGCGCGGGTGCGCGCGCTGCTGCGCCGCGGCGGCCCCGGCGCTCAGACCGATGGCGATAACGGCGGCGACGACAGCTTCACCTTCGGCCAGTTCTGCATCAGCCAAGCCACGCGCGAGGCGACGCTGAGCGGGGACTTGATCGACCTGACCACCGCCGAATTCGACCTGCTGTGGCTGCTGTCCTCCCACGCCGGCCAGGTGCTGTCGCGCGACGACATCATGAGCGAGTTGCGCGGGATAGGCTTCGACGGGCTGGACCGCTCGATAGACGCACGCATTTCGCGGCTGCGCCGCAAGCTGGGCGACAATCCGGACGCACCGGCCCGGATCAAGACCGTTCGCGGCAAAGGCTATCTGTTCTCTCGCAGCGACTGGGAATAAGGCATGAGCGCGCGTCGTCTTCGCGGCTGGCTCAAGCCGTCGCTGGGCACCCTGTTTGCCCGCTACTTCTTCGCCACCATGCTGGCTGAGCTGATCATCATCATCGGCTTTGGCTTCATGGTCACCAAGCTGTACGAAAACAGCGACCGCGACAGCAAGCTTCAATTCATGAACGGCACCGTGACCCTGATCCGCCAGCAGCTGGAACAAACGCCACACCAGGATTGGGACCGCAAACTCGCCGATATCGCCCGCGCCTTCAGCTACCCTGTCAAGCTGATCGCCCATCCTCCCGACGATTTCGAACCGGAAGGCCACGCCGCGCTGCTGAGCGGCCGTCCCTATCTAGACTTCGACAACCAATTGCTCTACGTGCCGCTGCCCCATGATCCGCGCCTGCTGCTGCTGGGCCCCTTGGAGGCGCCGCCCAGCAATAGCAGCTGGATCAGCGAGGACATGGAAATCCTGCTGCTGTGGATTTTGCTGACCGGCTCCACGCTGGGCACACTGATCTATTTCAGCCTGCGCCCGCTCTGGAAGGACTTGCTGGAAGTGCGCCTCAAGGCGGAGATTTTCGCCGACGGGGATTTCAGCGCCCGTGCACAACCCTCCAAGAGCCGGCTGCTGGCGCCCTTGTCGCGCGCCTTCAACAGCATGGCGGCACGGCTGGAGCGGCAGATGGAAACGCGCCAGGCGCTGTCGCACGCCATCGCCCACGAAATCCGCACTCCGATCGCGCGGCTGCGCTTCGGCCTGACCATGCTGGAGGAGGAAGAGGACGAAAAGGAGTGGAAGCGCTACCGTGAAGGCATGGAGCGCGATATGCAGGAATTGGAAGAACTGTTCAATACCAGCATGGAGTTCGCCAAGCTCAACCGCAACGAAGTGCCCTTGCACTGGGAAACGGTTGACCTTTACGACTGGTTCGACGATCTGGTCGATCTGGTCACGCCGCTGAAACCGCCCGGCATCAAGCTGGAGCTGGACTGCGCGCTGGGCAATGGTGCCTTCGACCGCAAACTGATGTACGTGGCCAGCCGCAACCTCTTGCTCAACGCCTTCAAATACGCCAACGCTCAAGTACGGCTGACGGTGTGTCACAACGCCGCCGGCCAGTTGCTGATCCATGTAGATGACGACGGCTGCGGCATCCCCGAGGCTGAACGCGACAAGGTATTCGAACCCTTCCTGCGTCTGGACCGCAGCCGCGACCGGGCCACCGGCGGCTACGGTTTGGGCCTGTCCTTCGTCAAACTGATCACTGAACACCACGGCGGCCAAGCCAGCGTGGCCGCCAGCGAACTAGGCGGCGCGCGCTTTACGCTGTGCATCATGCAGCCGCAGCAATAGCACGGTTTACGATCTGCGGCGCGCCATGAGGCATGACAAGGTGGTAGCGCATTCGAAATGCGCGTGTACCGCTGGCACACTCAGCATTCTCAGCTGTTTTCGCCTTGTCTCGCCCTAGCTCGCGAGACTTTGAACAGCCCCTAAACCCTCCCGATAAAGATGCCGGAACGCCGCCTCCAGAGCCGGCAAAAAGTAAAGCCGCAGTTTGTTAAATAATCTGAATTGGGTCACGGTCCGTCACAAAGCGGGGACAGGAAGCCAACAGACCCAGGACCGCAGCCCCTGGATAATGCCAGCATCTCAACTTGGATTCGGGTATTTTCCATGGTTTCTTCACGACCGGCCGCCCTGCTGGTACACGGTCTGGGCGGCAGCGCATACGACCTTGGCGCGCTTGGACGCACGCTGGAGGAGGCTGACATCGTCACGCACACCCCGCTGCTGCCGGGACATGGCGGCGAGCCGGAAGATCTGCTGTCCGTCCGCTGGCAGGACTGGGTGGAAACCATACGCAAGGAATACCTGGAGCTGAAAACGCGCCACAAGGTAGTGCATCTGGCCGGCGTTTGCCTGGGCGGCCTGGTGGCGCTGGAAGTGGCGCGGCTGGAAAACCACAAGGACGGCCTCGCGCTGTACGCGCCGCCGCTGTTCCTCGACGGCTGGAGCCTGCCCAAGCTGACTTGGGCCCGCCACATCGTCTACCGCATTCCCGGCCTCGCCAAGAAAATGCGCGTGCCGGAGGTCGAACCTTTCGGCATCAAGAACGCCCGCATCCGCAAAGCGATCCAGCAGCGCTTCGAACGCGGCGAGCGCTTCCACTACGCCTACATCCCGTTGGCCTGCATCCGCCAAGTGGATGGACTGCGTCGCCAGTTGATGTCGCGGCTGGAGCAGATCACTTGCCCGACGCTGATCGTGCATGCCGACGAGGACGACATCACCAGCCCGCGCTCCGCCCATCACCTGCAACGCCACTTGGGCGGCAAGGTCGATTTCATGCCTTTGTCCAACAGCTACCATATGGTGATGGTGGACAATGAGCGCGGCGAAGTGCTCAAGCGCAGCCTGAAGTTTTTCAACCAGCGCGCTCAAGCGCCGGCCACCGCCGCCGAGCAAAACGGTTGGGCCCTGTTCGCCGCCGCCTGAACGCCGCGCACTCGCAATCAAGGCAAGCTTCCTGCTTGCCTTTTTTCTTGCCCGCGCAATCGCATCGGCTTTATCAGCCTGAATTAAAGTTGCAAGCGATCACAACTGAAAGTTGAATTTAACAGCTGAGCAAACTTCTAAGCCGGCTCGTCACCAACCGTCATCAAGCCAGAACACAGCAACAATGGAAGGCCAGGACCAGCTGAAGCAAACTGTTTGCACGAGCCGGATCGGCCCCCAGCCGGTCTTGCAACGGTTCCGTTCTCTTCCCTTTGTGTGACTTTGCGTGCCCGCCGGCTTCGGCGGGCATCTTTTCTTTCAGGCGCCCGCCCTATTTTGTTACAGATCGTTACACAAGCCCTTCACCCTGCACACAAAGAGCGCTTACAAGCTCAACAGACTGAATTGCTTCTTATTCGCACAATATTGCCGTTATCAACAAAGCAAATAGTCTCAAAAATGAAAAAACTAATCACCACTTCCGTGTTGAGCCTGGCAGCTCTGTCCGCGCATGCAGCCGATCCCGGCTTCTACGTCTTCGGCAACACCGGTTATAACTTCTCCAAGCTGGAGTCCGGCAACCGCAACATCATTCTGAAAGACGCCAAGGCCGCCGGCACTGTATGGGAACTGGGCGCGGGCTACCGTTTCAACCAATACCTGGCAACCGAACTGTCCTACGCCGATTTCGGCAAATCCAAGGCCAACGGCTCCATCGCACCGTCGGTGCCCATGTTCGGAGGCAGCCGCGGCGATGTGTCGGTCGCCACCAAGGCCGAACGCATTGCCGTGTTGGGCATTCTGCCGGTGACCCAGGATTTGGAAGTCTTCGGCAAGGCCAGCCTGAACAATGTCCATACCAAGCTCAAGATCGACCAAGTTGGCAACAAGACTTTCAACGACACCCGCTTAGGTCTTGGTTTCGGCGCGCAGTATCAGCTACACAAAAACCTGTCGCTGCGTGGCGAATACGAATACATCGCCGGCAATGACTTCCAAATGGCGGGCCAGAGCTTGATCAAGACCTCCGGCACCAGCGTGCTGAAGGCCGGCATCAGCTACCACTTCTGATCGCGCGTCTTGCCTACACTCGCCAGCCGCGGCCCCTGCGTTCGCGGCTGGTTTTGCGTTTCAGGCCGCCGGCACCGCCATGCCGCGCCGCACCGCCGGGCGGACGCTCAGCCGCTGGAACCAGTCCCATACCCGGGGAAAAGCCGTCAGATCCACCTGATGCCATTCGTGACGCGCCGCCCATGGATAAAGCGCGATGTCGGCGACGCTATACTCGCCGGCGACGTAATCTCGCCCTTCCAACTGCCGGTCCAGCACCCCGTACAGACGCAAAGCCTCGTCGTGGTATCGCTTCTGCGCGTAAGGCAGACTTTCCGGCGCGTAGCGCAGGAAATGGTGAGCCTGCCCCAGCATCGGCCCAAAGCCGCCCATCTGGAACATCAGCCATTGCAGCGCCTCGTAGCGCGCCGCGCCCGCAGCCGGCAACAAACGGCCATGCTTTTCCGCCAGATATTGCAGAATGGCGCCGGACTCGAACATCGCCAGCGGCCGCCCGTCCGGCCCGTCGCTGTCCACGATGGCCGGGATCTTGTTGTTGGGGCTGATGGCCAGAAAGGATTCGGCAAACTGCTCGCCCTTGCCGATGTCCACCGTGTGCACGGCGTACGGCAACTCCAGCTCTTCCAGCATGATGGAAATCTTGCGCCCATTGGGCGTGCCCCAGGTATACAGATCAATCACGATACGCGTCTCCCGTGTTCAAGGCTCCGGCGGGTCGCGCCTGCGCGCGCCGCCCCGTCTGCTACAATGCAGCCCATTTCAAGCCTTCAGGATACTGCGATGAGCCAGCCGCGCGTCAATGATGTCAAAGCCTTTCTCTTGGATCTGCAAGACCGCATCTGCGCGGCGCTGGAGCAGGCGGACGGCGGCGCTCAATTCGTCGAGGACGCTTGGCAACGGCCGGGCGGCGGCGGCGGACGCAGCCGGGTCTTGGCCAAGGGGGCCTTGTTCGAACAGGCCGGGGTCAATTTCTCCCACGTCTACGGCGACGCGCTGCCCGCCTCCGCCACCGCCCACCGGCCGGAGCTGGCCGGCCGCGGCTTTCAGGCCATGGGCGTGTCGCTGGTGATCCACCCGGAAAACCCGCACATTCCCACCAGCCACGCCAATGTCCGCTTCTTTATTGCGGAAAAGGACGGCGAGGCGCCGGTATGGTGGTTCGGCGGCGGTTTCGATCTGACTCCGTTCTATGCGGTGGAAGCCGACGTGGTGCACTGGCACCGCGTGGCCCGCGATTTATGCCAGCCCTTCGGCGAACAGGTGTACCCGGACTACAAGCGCTGGTGCGACGAGTACTTCTACCTGAAACATCGCCAAGAGGCGCGCGGCGTCGGCGGCCTGTTCTTCGACGACCTGAACGCCTGGGGCTTCGATTCCTGTTTCCGCTTCATGCAGGCGGTGGGCAACGGCTTCATCAACGCTTACTTGCCCATCGTCGAACGCCGCAAGGGCGATAGCTGGGGCCACCGCGAGCGCCAGTTCCAGCTTTATCGCCGCGGCCGCTATGTCGAATTCAACCTGGTCTGGGACCGCGGCACCCTGTTTGGCCTACAGTCCGGAGGCCGCACCGAATCCATCCTGATGTCGATGCCGCCGCTGGCGCGCTGGGAATACGATTACCAGCCGGAGCCGGGCAGCCCGGAAGCGGCGCTGACCGAGCGCTTTCTGGCCCCGCGAGACTGGCTGGCCTGAGAGCCGCGACCGAACCGGATACCGCCGCTTTCTCCTGCCCTCACATGAGTTTAGCCAATCACAAGGACGACGAAATCGGGTATCCTTGCGCAGCTGCCCATAACAATCCCATGACCATCCGTTCCGCATGAATCAACCCCATTTTTCGGCTGGGCTCTCCAGCCGCGCCGCCCGCCCCTGGCAGGAGCCGGCGCTGTGGCTGCTGTTCGCCGTCGTCTGGTTCGGCTCCCTCGGCTACCGCGGGCTGATTCACGCCGACGAAGGCCGCTACGCGACGCTGTCGCTGTTCATGCTGCACAGCGGCGACTGGATCACGCCGCGGCTGAACGGCCTGCTCTACTTCGAAAAACCGGCGCTGCAATACTGGATGGGCGCGCTGAGCTTCGCCGCCTTCGGCGTCAACGAGTTCGCCGCCCGCTTCTGGCCGGGCCTGACCGGCTTTCTGTCCGTGGCGATGTGCGGTTTCACCGCGCGCCGGCTCTGGGGCGTAGACGCCGGGCGCTACGCGGCGCTGACCGCCGGCAGCTGCGCCTGGATTGTCGCCAACAGCCATTTCCTGTCGCTGGACATGGGGGTGAGCTTCTTTCTCACCGTGGCGCTGTGCGGCTTCCTGCTGGCGCAACACGACAGCGCCGACGCGCGCGCGACCCGTCACTGGATGTGGGTCACCTGGGCGGCGATGGCCGCCGCCACGCTGAGCAAGGGCTTGATCGGCCTGTTGATCCCCGGCGCCACGCTGGTGCTGTACAGCCTGCTCAATTGGCAATGGGGCTTCTGGAAACGCATGCACTGGCTGAGCGGCCTGGCCTTGTTCCTGCTGCTGACCGCGCCCTGGTTCATCCTGGTGTCCCAGCGCAACCCGGACTTCGCTCACTTCTTCTTCATCCGCGAGCACCTGGAGCGCTTCCTCACCACCGAACACAAACGCACCGGCGCGCCGTGGTATTTCGTTCCCTATCTGCTGCTGGGCCTGCTGCCCTGGACCAGCCTGCTGCCGGCGCTGTGCCGCGACGGCTGGCGCGAACCGGGAGCGCGGCTGCGCGTCGGCCGCCTGCTGCTGATCTGGTCGGTCTTCATCTTCGCCTTCTTCAGCAAATCCAGTTCCAAGCTGCCGTCCTACATCCTCCCGATGTTCCCGGCGTTGGCCCTGCTGCTGGCGCCCACGCTGCAGCGCATGCCCTCCGCCGCGCTGAAGAAGCACCTGCTGCCGACGCTGCTGCTGTGGCTGGCCGCGCTTGCGCTCTACCCCTTTGTTGATCGTTTCGCGTCCGAGGACATCCCGCTTGATGTGCTGCACGGCTTCGCCCATTTCGTCGCCGCCGCCGCCTTGCTGTTCCTGGTCTGCGCCGCCGTCGCCCGGCGCTTGCTGAGCCGCGAACGCAAGCTGGCCGCTCTGTGCTGGCTGGCTTTCGGCAGCTTGCTGGCCGTCAGCGTCGCCGCCGCCGGCCACGACAGCTATGGCCGGCTGAAGGGCAGCAAGGAAATCGTCCGCCAGATCCAGCCTTATCTCAATGCGGACACGCCGGTGTTCTCGGTCCGTTATTACGACCAGACTTTCCCGTTCTATCTGGGCCGCCCGGTCACCCTGGTGCAGTTTGTCGATGAGTTTGAATTCGGCGAGAGCCAGGAGCCGCAGCGCTGGATGCCGCGACTGGAACAATTCGTCGCCGCCTGGAACGCCGCCCCGCGCGCGCTGGCGATGACCGACCCCGCCACTTATCAGGAACTGCAAGCCCAGGGCCTGCCGATGCGGGTGGTCTACCAAGATCCGCGCCGCCTGGTGGTGGCCAAGCCGTGAAACAGCCAACCTTTGGACCCGCTCTACTATGAAGTTGATCGAATTCGGCCTGATTCTGCTCGGCGTGCTGCTCAACGCCGCCGCCCAGCTATGCTTGAAGGCCGGCGTGCGCCAGATCGGCCACTTTGACTTTTCCGCCTCCAACGTACTGCCGATAGGCTGGTCGCTGGCCACCAATCTGCCCATCGTCGGGGGCCTGTCCTGCTATGTCGTCAGCGTGGTGGTATGGATCATGGCGCTGTCGCGAGTGGAGGTCAGCATCGCTTACCCTATGCTGTCCATCGGCTACGTGGTCAACGCGCTGCTGGCCTATTGGCTGTTCGGCGAAGCGCTGAGCGCTCAGAAACTGATCGGCATCGGCGTCATCATCATCGGCGTGGTGCTGGTCGCCCGCAGCTAAGCAGAAAGGCTCAAATGGATTTCCTGCCCTTCACCCGCCCGGACATCGACGAAGCCACCATCGCCGCCGTCGGCGAGGTGCTCCGTTCCGGCTGGATCACCACCGGTCCCAAATCCCGTCAACTGGAAGCCGAGCTGTCCGCCCATGTCGGCGGCCGTCCGGTACGGGTGGTGGCATCCGCCACCGCCGCGCTGGAAATGGCCTTGCAAGTGGCCGGCGTCGGCCCCGGCGACGAGGTGATTACCTGCCCGCTGAGCTGGGTGGCCACCGCCAACGTGATTCTGAAAGTGGGCGCCAAACCAGTATTCGTCGACGCCGACCGCGCCAGCCGCAACATCGACCTGAACCTGGCGGAAGCGGCGATCACCCCGCGCACCCGCGCCATCATCCCGGTGGACCTGGCCGGCCTGCCGGTGGACCGCGACCGCCTCTACGACATCGCCAAGCGCCACCGTCTGCGCGTGATCGAGGACGCCGCCCAGTCCATGGGCGCCAACTGGCGCGGCCGCCGCATCGGCAGCTTTGGCGATTTGGTGTCCTTCAGCTTCCACGCCAACAAGAACATGACCAGCGGCGAAGGCGGCTGCCTAGTGCTGAACGACGAGGACGAAGCCCGTCTGTTCGAGAAGCTTCGGCTACAGGGCGTGACCCGCCACGCCGACGGCGGCATGGACGTGGACGTGCTGGGCGGCAAGGCCAATATGACCGATATCGCCGCCGCCATCGGCCTGGGCCAGTTGCCGCGGCTGGAGGGGTTCAACGCCCGCCGCCGCGAGCTGGCGGCGCTGTATTTCCGCCATTTCGACCGCCAGCTGGGCTGCGAACTGCCGCTAGAAGACATGGCCCAGAGCAATTGGCATATGTTCCAGCCGCTGTTGCCGCTGGACCGAATGAGCATGGACCGCGGCGAATTCATCGCCCGGATGAAAGACCTGGGCATAGGCGTGGGCGTGCACTACCCCGCCATGCATTTGTTCACCTTGTTCCGCGAGATGGGCTTCCAGCCGGGAGATTTCCCGGTGGCGGAAGACATCGGCCGCCGCACCGTCACCCTGCCGCTGTTCCCGGCCATGGCCGACGAGGACGTGGAACGCGTGTGCGCCGCCGTGAGCGGCGTGCTGAAGCCCGTGCTGAGCGTATAAAACATCTATGAAAAGCGTAATCGATCTTTCCGTCGTCATCCCGGTATACAACGAGCAGGACGTGCTGCCGGCGCTGTTCGACCGCCTCTACCCCGCGCTGGACGCGCTGGGCGTGCGTTATGAAATCGTCTTCGTCAACGACGGCAGCCGCGATAAAAGCCCGGCCATGCTCGCCGCGCAGTTCGACCTGCGGCCGGACGTGACCCGAGTGGTGCTGTTCAACGGCAACTTCGGCCAGCACCGCGCCATTCTGGCCGGCTTCGAATACAGCCGCGGCGATCGGGTGGTGACGCTGGACGCCGACCTGCAAAACCCGCCGGAGGACATCAAGCTGCTGCTGGCTGAAATGGACAAGGGCCACGACTACGTCGGCTCCATCCGCCGCCAGCGCAACGACAGCCTGTGGCGCCACCTGGCCAGCCGCGCGATGAACCGCCTGCGCGAGAAGCTGACCCGCATCAAGATGACCGATCAGGGTTGCATGATGCGCGCCTACAGCCGCCGCATCATCGACACCATCAATCAGTGCAACGAGCTGCACACCTTCATCCCGGCGCTGGCTTATCAGTTTGCGCAGAACCCGACCGAAGTCACCGTCGGCCATGAAGAGCGCTTCGCCGGCGAATCCAAGTACTCGCTGTACAGCCTGATCCGTCTGAACTTCGACCTGATGACCGGTTTCTCCATCGTGCCGCTGCAGCTGTTCTCGCTGCTGGGCATGCTGGTCTCCGCCGGCTCCGGCGTGCTGGTGGTCTACCTGGTGCTGCGGCGCTTCATCGTCGGCCCGGAAGTGGGCGGATTGTTCACTCTGTTCGCCATCGCCTTCCTGCTGATCGGCATCGCGCTGTTCGGCATCGGCCTGCTCGGCGAATACATCGGCCGCATCTACCAAGAAGTGCGGGATAGACCGCGCTATGTGATCGGCGCGGTGCTGGAGCAAAAGGACAAACCATGAAAGCCGTGGTCTTCGCTTATCACAATGTCGGCGTGCGCTGCCTGAGAGCGCTGATCGGCGGCGGCGTGGATGTGGCGCTGGTGGTCACCCACCGTGACAACCCCAATGAAAACATCTGGTTCGCCAGCGTGGAGCAGGTGGCCCGCGACTACGGCATACCGGTGATCACCCCGGACGACCCGAATACGCCGGAAGTGCTGGCCCAAGTGCAAGCGGCGCGGCCGGACTTCCTGTTCTCTTTCTATTACCGTCACATGCTCAAAGCCCCGCTGCTGGAATGCCCGGCGCGCGGCGCCTTCAATATGCATGGCTCGCTGCTGCCCAAATACCGCGGCCGGGTGCCGATCAACTGGGCCATCATTCACGGCGAAACCGAAACCGGCGCCACCCTGCACGTGATGAACGTCAAGCCGGACAACGGCCCCCTCGTCGATCAGATGGCGGTGCCCATCTTGCCGGATGATAATGCCGACGAAGTGTTCGCCAAGGTCACCGTGGCCGCGGAAATGGTGCTGGCCCGCAGTCTGCCGGCTCTGCTTGCCGGCAAGGCCGAATTCCGCCAACAGGATTTGAGCCAAGGCGGCTATTTCGGCGGCCGCAAACCGGAGGACGGCCGCATTGACCCGCAAGCCGGCGCCGCCGATCTGCACAACTTCGTGCGCGCGCTGACCCATCCGTTCCCGGGCGCCTTCGCCGACATCGACGGCGGCCGGCTGGTGATCTGGAAAACCCTGCGCGCAGGCGGCCACGGTCAGCAATTGCAAACCGCCCGGCTACACTCAGAAAACGGCGCGCTGTGGCTGGACGCCGTGGACGGCGGCCGCTTGAAGGTACTATCCGCCACGCTGGACGGCGCGGCGCTGGATCCGACGACAACACAGACGCTGACGCTGGCCTGAAGCGGCGCGCTCACGGAATACACATGCAAATCACAGTCCCCCTCCAGGGGACGATGAAGGAAATCTCAATGAAAAAAGTACTGATCCTCGGCGTCAACGGCTTTATTGGCCACCACCTGACCAAGCGCATCATCGAAACCACCGACTGGCACATCTACGGCATGGACATGCACGATGACCGCGTGGCCGAATGGAAAGACCACCCGCGCTTCCACTTCTTCGAAGGCGATATCACCATCAACAAGGAGTGGATCGAGTACCACGTGAAGAAATGCGACGTGGTGCTGCCGCTGGTGGCCATCGCCACTCCGTCCACCTATGTGAACAACCCGCTGCGCGTGTTCGAGCTGGACTTCGAAGCCAACCTGCCCATCGTGCGCCAGTGCGTGCAGTACAAGAAACACCTGGTGTTCCCGTCCACCTCGGAAGTCTACGGCATGTGTCATGACGAAGAGTTCGATCCGGAGAACTCCGAGTTGATCTGCGGCCCGATCAACAAGCCGCGCTGGATCTACTCCTGCTCCAAGCAGCTGATGGACCGCGTGATCCACGCCTACGGCATGCAAGAAGGCCTGAACTACACGCTGTTCCGTCCGTTCAACTGGATCGGCGGCGGACTGGACAACATCAATACCCCGAAGGAAGGCTCCAGCCGCGTGATCACCCAGTTCCTGGGCCACATCGTGCGCGGCGAGACCATCAAGCTGGTGGACGGCGGCCATCAAAAACGCGCCTTCACCTATGTGGACGACGGCATCAGCGCGCTGATGAAGATCATCGAGAACAAAGACGGCAAGGCCTCCGGTCAGATCTACAACATCGGCAACCCGGCCAACAACTATTCCATCCGCGAACTGTCCTCGATGATGCTGGACCTGGCCCGCGTCTACCCGGAATACCAACTGAACGCCGACAAGGTGAAGATCGAGGAAACCACGTCCGGCGCTTACTACGGCAAGGGCTATCAGGACGTGCAGAACCGCGTGCCCAAGATCGACAACACCATGACGGACCTGGACTGGAAACCAAGCGTGACCATGGCCGACGCGCTGCGCGGCATCTACGACTACTACCGCGACCAAGTGGCCGCCAGCCGCGACCTGTCCCAGTAAGCGGTTCCCGGCGCCGCCCCAAGATCCACGGCCTGGCGCCGGCTCCAGAGATCCTTCATGAGAAAACTCGCTCTTAAAATCGACGTCGACACCTGGCGCGGCACCCGCGACGGCGTGCCGCGGCTGATGCACATGCTGCAGCAGCACCACGCCAAGGCCACCTTCTTGTTCAGCCTGGGCCCGGACCATACCGGCCGCGCGATCAAACGGGTGTTCCGCCCCGGCTTCCTGTCCAAGGTGTCGCGCACCTCGGTGGTGGAACACTACGGCATCCGCACCCTGCTGTACGGCACCGTGCTGCCCGGCCCTGACATCGGCAAGCGCGAAGCCGAGCTGATGCGCGAAGTGCGCGCACAGGGCTTCGAAGTCGGCATCCACACTTGGGACCACATCAAGTGGCAGGACTATGTCGCCGGCAAGGACGCCGCCTGGACCCGCGCCGAAATGCGCAAGGCGGCCGAACGCTTCGAACAGATCTTCGGCGAACCGGCGCGCACCCACGGCGCTGCCGGCTGGCAGATCAACGACGCGGCGCTGGCCTATGAGCGCGAGCTAGGCATGCTGTATGCGTCCGACGGCCGCGGCACTCACCCGTTCCAGCCGGTGGACGCCGCCGGCCAGCCGCTGGGCGTGCCGCAATTGCCCACCACGCTGCCTACGCTGGACGAGCTGATCGGCCTGGACGGACTTACCGCCGACAATGTTCATCACCACATCCTGGCGCTGACGGAGGAAGCCCCGGCCACCGGCCATGTGTACACGCTGCACGCCGAACTGGAAGGCTTGCGCCTGGGCTATACCTTTGAGCACTTGCTGGTGGGCTGGAAAGCCCAGGGTTATCAGTTGTGCAGCTGCATCGAGCTGTTCAGCAGCCTGGACACGGCCGCGCTGCCCGCCGGCCGCGTGGTGATGGGAGAGATTCCCGGCCGCAGCGGCACGCTGGCGCTGCAAGCCTAAGCTGTTCACGATCTCGCGAGCACGAGCGAAACAAGGAGAAAACGAGCGAAAAAGCGGAATGGTCAAGTGGTACATGAGCATTTTGAGCTTGTTTTTAACGCCGTATCGCCGCAGATCGTGAACAGGTTCTAAGCAGGGCAAGGCGATTAGCCCGCCCCCTGCTTGATGCGGAAACACGACAAAAGATTTCGCGCCGGTCACGCTACCGGCGCGGCAAGACACAAGCGCGGCTGGCGATCAGCCGCGTTTGTTGAGGCGCAGGGTCAGGGTCAATTCGCCTTCGCCGTCATTTTGCGACTGGATGTTCTTCAAGGTAATGCCGCTGGGCAGCAGCACGCTGATGCCGTGGCCGACGCCGTACTTGGACAAGGTTTTTTCCAACTGCCGCGCCATCCCCTTGGCCGGCAATTTAGCCTCCTCGTCCAGCGCGAAACCATAAGACTCCGCGGCGGAGCCCATGGCCTGATCCACCTGTTCGCGCGGGACGAACTTTTCGGCGGCGCTGGCCAGTTGCTTGGCCGACACGTCTTCCTCGCGGCTCACCAGGTTGAGGAACTCGTCCTTGAAGCGCGCCTGTTGCAGCGGGTCCTCTATCTCCTCCGACAACTGCTCCACCACGCTGGCCATCATTTTGCTGCTGGATGCCTTGTCCGGCACCCGCATGGCTTTCAGAAAATCGTCCAGCCAGAACTTGGCCTCGCGGCTGAGCCGGTCCACCGCGTACACCGTGGGGCCATGCTCCAAAATCAACGCGCCCTTGTCGATCAAACGCGGGTTGATGCCGGACGCGTGGCTGATGTCGAATACGTCGCCGGACTCCACCACGGTGAGGAAATCATCGCGGATCTCGGATTTGAACACCCCTAGCGCACGCAGCTCGCGGTCTCCGTCGTTGAGGCCGGAAAACAAAATCACCAACAGGTCGCCGGCATTGATGTTAGGGTGCTGCGAACGCGCGTACAGATGCTTGGCGATGCGCTGGGACACCGCCAGGAAGTCCAGCTCTCCGCGGAAAAACTGGCGGGTATAGTGGTAAATCTCGTTCAGATTAAGATCGGACTCGTGGAAAAACTGATGCTGGCGCTTATCCGACACGATGTTCTTCAAATAGCCGCCCAACAACAAGGAGGACACTTCCTCGTCCACGGAGCTGGTCCGTTCGGACAAGCGCGCGCCCTCGCCGCGCGCGGCGTTGCCCACCCGGTGCACCACCAAGCGCTCCACCCTGCATTCGCCAATCGCCAACATTTCCACGCTCTCGCCTAAAATCGAATGCGCGATTATTGCCACTACGTCCGGGCTTGGCAACCGCGAAAGCGGCCTGCTATTCCGGCAAGGCCAGCGGATCGTCGGTCAGGGAGTCCGCCAGGAAGTCCATCAGCAGCCGGACCTTGGGCGACAGCTGGCGGTTGTGCGGCGTCAAGGCCCAGATGCCCTCTTCCGGCTCGCGGTAGTCGGCCAGCACCTCGATCAGCTCTCCGCTGCTCAAAAAGCGGGCGACGTAATAATCCGGCAATTGCGCCAACCCCAGGCCCAAGCGCGCCGCGTGCGCCAAGGCGTGGCCGCTGTTGCAACGCAAGCTGCCCTTGATCCTCACCTGCCGCCTGCGGCCGCCTTCCAGCAGATGCCAGTGCTCGCCCCCCAAAGACAGGCAGTTGTGACGCTCCAGGTCCGCCGGCTCCAAGGGGATGCCGCAGCCCTCCAGATAGGCCGGCGCGGCGCAGACATGATGGCGACGCGAGGCCAGCCTTCGCGCTATCAGCGTGGAATCGCTCAAATGGCCGATGCGGATCGCCAGATCGTAACCGTCCTGCACCAGATCCAGCACTTGGTTGGACAAGTTCAGGCTGGCCTCCAGCTGCGGGTGGCGTTGTAGAAATCGAGTCAACAACGGCGCGATATGGCTTTCGCCATAAGCCAGCGGCGCGGTGAGTTTGAGCTTGCCCTGCGGCTGCGCCTGATGACGCGAAATCGCCTGCTCCGCCTCCGCCAGCGAATCCAATAACTGCCGACAGTGGCGCAGATACAACGCGCCGATCTCGGTCAGCGCCTGATGGCGGGTGGTTCGATACAGCAATTTGGCGCCCAGCCGCTGCTCCAGCTGCGTGACCTGACGGCTGACCTGAGCGACGGAAATCCCCAACGCCTGCGCCGCCTTGGTGAAACTGCCCTGTTCCGCCACGCTGACGAATTCGCAAATGCCTTCCCAACCCAACATTATTCCACCTCGGAGAAAATCATTTACCAATTGCCACGATTATCTATTCAAACACGAGAAATACAATTGAAGTTTTGCCGCCGACGGCCAAAAACCGCCGACGGCGTCGATCCAACACCAAGGAGGGCTCATGAGCCAGGACATCATCAAGTGCAAGGCCGCCGTGGCCTGGGCCGCCGGTCAGCCGCTGAGCATTGAAGAAGTGGAAGTGCAGCCGCCTCGCGCTGGCGAGGTGCGGGTGAAAATGGTGGCTACCGGCGTGTGCCACACTGACGCCTTCACCCTGTCCGGCGAAGACCCGGAAGGCGTGTTTCCCTGCATCCTGGGCCATGAAGGCGGCGGCATCGTAGAATCCGTCGGCCCCGGCGTCAGCAGCGTGGCGGTGGGCGACCACGTGATTCCCCTCTACACCCCGGAATGCCGCGAATGCAAATTCTGTCTGTCCGGCAAAACCAATCTGTGCCAGAAGATCCGCGCCACCCAGGGCAAGGGCCTGATGCCGGACGGCAGCACCCGTTTCTCCAAAGACGGCAAGCCCATCTACCACTATATGGGCACCTCCACCTTCGCCGAATACACAGTGCTGCCGGAAATCTCTCTGGCCAAGGTCAATCCGGCCGCGCCGCTGGAAGAAGTGTGCCTGCTGGGCTGCGGCGTCACCACCGGCATGGGCGCCGTGATCAACACAGCCAAGGTCAAGGCCGGCGACAGCGTGGCCATCTTCGGTTTGGGCGGCATCGGCCTGTCCGCCATCATCGGCGCGCGCATGGCCGGCGCCGGCCGCATCATCGGCATCGACATCAATGAGAGCAAGTTCGAACTGGCGAAGAAGCTGGGCGCCAGCGATTGCGTCAACCCCAATGATTTCGACAAGCCCATCCAAGACGTGATCGTGGAGATAACCGACGGCGGCGTTGATTTCTCCTTCGAATGCATAGGCAACGTCAAGGTGATGCGCGCGGCGCTGGAATGCTGCCACAAAGGCTGGGGCGAATCGGTGATCATCGGCGTGGCCGGGGCCGGGCAGGAAATCTCCACTCGCCCGTTCCAGCTGGTCACTGGCCGAGTATGGCGCGGCTCCGCCTTTGGCGGCGTGCGCGGCCGCAGCGAACTGCCAGACTATGTGGAGCGTTATCTGAAGGGCGAATTCCGTCTGGACGACTTCATCACCCACACCATGCCTCTGGAGCGCGTCAACGAAGCCTTCGACTTGATGCACGAGGGCAAGAGCATTCGTTCCGTGATCCACTACTGAGCCGGAGACGCGCGTGAACCTGGAAAACATCAGCGCCAACAAATCATTTGGCGGCTGGCACCGGCAGTATCTGCACGATTCGGAGACGCTGGGCTGTCGGATGCGCTTCGCCGTCTACCTGCCGCCGCAAGCCGGAGCCAACCGGCGCGTGCCGGTGCTGTACTGGCTGTCCGGCCTGACCTGCACCGATGAGAACTTCATGCAAAAAGCCGGCGCTCAACGCGTCGCCGCGGAACTGGGATTGGCCATCGTCGCGCCGGACACCAGCCCGCGCGGCGCGGAAGCGGCGGACGACGAGGCTTTCGACCTGGGCCAGGGCGCCGGCTTCTACCTGAACGCCACCCAGGCGCCGTGGGACCGTCACTACCGGATGTACGACTACGTCAGCCGGGAACTACCGGCGCTGATCGAAGCCAACTTCCCCGTCACCGAGCAGCGCGCGGTGGCCGGCCACTCGATGGGCGGTCACGGCGCGCTGATCTGCGCGCTGAAGCGGCCGCAGGACTATGTCTCGGCATCGGCGTTCAGCCCGATCTGCCATCCTGTCAACGCGCCTTGGGGCCAGAAGGCCTTCGCCGCCTACTTGGGCGAAGACCGCGCCACCTGGGAGGCTTGGGACGCCAGCCTGTTGCTCAAACACGCGCAGCGACAACTGCCGCTGCGCGTGGACATTGGCCTAGCCGACAGCTTTCTGGACGTGCAATTGCAACCGGAGGCGCTGGAACGGGCGGCGCGGGACTGCGGCTACCCGCTGGAGCTGCACCGCCACGCCGAGTACGACCACAGCTATTACTTCGTCGCCAGCCTGATTGAGGAACAGCTGCGTTTCCACGCCCGCCACCTTGGTCTGTGAGACGATGGAACGCAAAAAAGCCAGGCAACGCCTGGCTTTTTTGTTGAATCTGGTGGAGGGAGAAGGATTCGAACCTTCGAAGGCAGAGCCGTCAGATTTACAGTCTGATCCCTTTGACCGCTCGGGAACCCCTCCAGAGAGACGCGCATGATATAGCCTCGCGCCGCCCACGTCAATCACCGCCTAGCGAAAACCCGTAGAGCGTGTTTACGATCTGCCGCGCTTTATGAAGCATTGCACGGTGAGCACAAGCCCAAAATGCTCATGTACCACTCGGCCATTCCGCTTTTTAGCTCGTTTTCGCTTTGTCTCGCCCTGGCTCGCCAGACTTTGAACAGGCTCTTAGCCTGCTGCCCTGTGCCGGCAGCGGATTTGGCAAATCTGCGCGCGCGGACGCTCAAGCGCGCCAAGAAAGCCCGCTGTGCCATTGGCATGATCTCGCCATCAGGGACACGCCCTGACACACGGAGACAAGCCATGCAGATCATTCCTCTCGCCGCGCTGAGCCTAAGCCTGGCCGCCGCCTTGCTGACGCAGCCGGCGTTGGCCGCGCCCAAGCTGCAAAAAGCCCCTCATCAGGCTCAGGCCCGGCCGAAACAAGCGCCGCCGCCGCGGCAATGGCAACAGCGTCCGCCAAGCGACGCGCAATCCCGCTACCGCTTGCCGGACGACCGCACCGTGATCGGCAAGCCCAAAAGCAAGCTGATCCGCCGCGCCGCAGTTGTGCAATGCCCGGACGTGAAAGCGATGGCCGGCTACAGCGGCGCGGCGCTGGCCAACTACCTGGCCGGCCTGCCCGACTACACCTGCGCCTACGGCCTGTTCTCGGTGGACAGCAAGCTGGCCGCCACGCTCTACAGCGCGGCCAACCTCAACGCCGTCGCCGGACGCTTTGCCCAAGAAGCCGCGGCGTACAACGCCGGCTCGATGACTCTGGTCAACCTCACCCTCTATCTGCGCGCCGGCTATTACCTGGCCAGCGGCGGCGCCCTGCCGGCTCTGGACCCCAATCTGCTCTCCGTGCTGCGCCCCGGCATCAAGCAACTGGCCGACGGCAACACGCTGTTCTCCGCCAACGCCCAGGCCTCCACGACCGCCGGCGAGGTGATGAAGCTGATCACCAATATGGCGGACGAGGCTTACTATCTGCCCAGCATGCGCGCCATCGTGCAGCGCTACACCAATAGCGCCAGCCAGCCCAACGCCGCCCAGGCTCTGCGTGAAACCACCGCCAGCCAGGGCTTCACCGGCGCGCTGACGGTGTTCTTCTACGCCCACGGCCGCGCCAACGCCACGCCGCTGTTGCAGAACGACGGCAGCTACTCGGCGGCGCTGACCCGCTTCGCCCTGGCCAACAAGAGCGCCCTGCTCGGCACCGAAAGCGCCTTCCAGCTGGGCGACGCCACCCGCGAAGGGCTGCGCTTCATGCAATACCCGGCGCTGAAGCCCGCGATCAAACCCCAGGTCCAGGCCATTCTCTCCGGCAGCAGCATGACCGGCAACGACAACGAGCTGTGGCTGGCCGCCGCCGAGGCGGTGAAGTATTACGACGCCGCCAGCTGCGCCGATTACGGCACCTGCGACTTCGAAACCCGGCTCGCCGACGCCATCCTGGTCAATCGCTACACCTGCAGCGCCAGTATCCGCATCCGCTCCCAGGAAATGACCCTGGACCAGTTGCAGTCCTCCTGCGCGCTGCTGCAAAAAGAGGAGTCTTACTTCCACCAGATGCTGCAAACCCGCAAACAGCCGGTGGCCAACGACAACAACACCTCGCTGGAAGTAGTGGTGTTCGACGATTACAACAACTACGCCAAGTACGCCTCCATCATCTACGGCATCAGCACCGACAACGGCGGCATGTATCTGGAAGGCGACCCGGCCGCGGCCGGCAACCAAGCGCGCTTCATCGCTCACGAAGCCTCTTGGCTGCGCCCAACCTTCAAGGTCTGGAACCTGGAACACGAATACATCCACTACCTGGACGGCCGCTTCGACATGTACGGCGATTTCAGCGCCAGCACCCGCCTGCCCACGGTATGGTGGATAGAAGGGCTGGCCGAATACCTGTCGCTGGGCAACGGCAACCAGCCGGCCATTGACGCCGCCCGCAGCGGCACTTACACGCTGAGCCAGATCTTCGGCAACACCTACGACATGACGGACTACGTCACCCGCGCCTACCGCTGGGGCTATATGGCCACCCGCTTCATGATGGAGCGCCACCGCGGCGATGTGGACGGCTTCCTCGCCCGCTTCCGCAGCGGCGATTACAACGGCTATCGCAACCAGATCCAGCAGATAGGCGCCCGCTACGACGCAGAGTTCGCCAGTTGGGCGCAAAGCGCCACCACCTCCGGCCAGCCGCCGCTGCCGCCCGACACGGGGCTGCCGCCGTGCAAGGAAACCTCTCCCAGCTACCTGGGCAAGAACTGCTCCATCAGCGGCCTCTCAGCCTCCGCTTCCGGCGCGGCCTACGCCACCATCATGCTGCCAGCCGGCGCGCGCAACCTCAAGCTGTGGACCAGCGGCGGCAGCGGGGACGTCGATCTCTACGTAGCGCTGGACCGCTACCCCACCCCCGGCAATTACGACTACGCATCCGCCGGGTCAGGCAACGAGGAGAGCGTGGCCATCGCCGCGCCGCAGGCCGGCCGCTGGTACTACCTGACGCTGCAAGCGCGTCAACCTTTCGCCAACGTCACGGTCAGCGCCAGCTACGATTAGCGAGCGGTTAAAAGCCTCGCGCTAGCAACGTCAATCCAAGCCGCCGCGGCCCGTCCGCGGCGGACTTGCAAAATGGGTTGAATTAATGCACTTTGTTTTCAAAAAATGATTAATGAATGACATTAAGATTAGATAGTCCGGTCCGCCGTCGGCGGCTGGCTGTTTCTTTGGAGCGCAACACACCGTAAACCGCTTATAAGGCCGCCCGCCATGCCCATGCCGCCGCAACGCCCCTACATCGTCAGCGACCTGAACGCCATGCAGGCGATGGCCGTCTTGTTCGATCAGTTGCCCGATGTGGTGTTCGCGGTCAAAGACCTGAACAGCCGCTACCTGGCCTTGAGCGAGGGTTGCGTGGGACGTTGCGCGCTGCGCAACAAATGGCAGGCGGAAGGATTGACCGCGCACGAGTTGTTTCCCAGCGCCATGGCCAACCGCTACCGCAGCCAGGATCTGCAAGTCTTCTCGGAGCAGCGGCCGGTGCGCAACCGGCTGGACCTCACCGTCTACCATGATCGTGCGCCCGGCTGGTGTCTGACCAACAAACAATCGCTGCACGATCCTGACGGTCGCTTGATCGGACTGGTCTGCATTTCCAAGGACCTGACCGAGCTCACCCGCGAGAAGCTGCTGGACGAACGCTTCGCCGCCTGCGTCGACCATATCCAGACCCATTACGACCGACCCTTGCACCTGGAGGAATTGTGCGATCTGTCCGGTCTCAGCGTCGGCCAGATGGACCGGCGCATGAAGCGGGTGTTTCAGGCCAGCGTAGGCGAGTTCATCCGCCTCACACGAATGGAAGCCGCCTGTCACGCCATCCAGCACAGCGGCCGGCCGCTGGCCGACATCGCCGCAAGCTGCGGCTTTTCCGATCAAAGCGCGCTAACCCGGCTGTGCCGGCAGATGTTCGGCCTCAGCCCGCGCCAATTGCGCCTGCGGACACCGCCCCCCGGCGGTCCTCATCTTGCGGCGCCCAGTACAATCCGGGCCGCCGGTCATCAAGCACATGATTGCGCTGACTGATGAACTTGTCCCGGCTGGCCGCCAGGTCCAGCTCCGCCAGCAATAACTGGTCCGACTTCAACCCCGTCTCGGCCAGCGCCTGCGGATAGCCGTTAGCGTCGACGATCAACGAAGCGCCGCTCCAGTCCACGCCGCGCTCGCGGCCATGGCGGTCGCACACCGCGATCGGCAAGCGGTTGAACGCCGCGTTGGCCTGAGCCTTGAAACGCTCGGCCTGCCGCTCCGCCGGCGGATGCGGCAACACGGGCCAATTCACCGGCGCGCACAATAATTCAGCGCCGGCCAAGGCCGGCAAACGCACCCACTCCGGCACCTCCAAGTCATAGCAGATCATCAGAGCCAGCCGACCAAACCGCGTATCCAACACCGGCGGTGGCTGGTCGCCCAAATCGAAGATCAGCTTTTCGGCATCCCACAGATGAGCCTTGCGATACCAGGCCTGTTCGCCATCCGGCCCCAACAAGACCGCGCTGTTGTACAGACCGCCATCGGCGCCGGCTTCGCAAAAACCCGCCGCCACCGCCATGCCCAACCGCCGCGCTAGCGCCGCCCAGGCTGACACGCTGCGGCCATCAACCGCCTCGGCCAAGCCCTGCGCCTCCTCGCGGCTGGCGAATACATAGCCGGTATTGGCCAGTTCCGGCAAGACCGCCACTTGCGCGCCCAGCGCCGCCGCCGACTCCAGCGCCCGCTCGGCGCGCGCCAAATTGCCATCGACATCGCCAAATACCGGTGCCACCTGGCAACAGGCTACTTTGATCTTGTTCATCTCACCGCTCCCATGCCGCTTGGGCCGCCTCTTGGCGGCTCAACATCCAATAAGCGCCGCCGGACACCAGCAGCCCCACCACCCATGACAAATCCACACCGCCCAACGCGCTCGCCGCCGGCCCGGCATAGGCCCCCAGCACCACAAAGGGCAACATGGCCAGCAGACCGCCAAGATAGGACAACAGACCAGGGCGCGACCATTGCCCATAAACGCCGTCGGCTAGACAGATGTCGCGGATCGCATAGCGCCCGCGTCGCACCCAATAGAAATCCACCAGATTGACCGCGCTCCAGGGTACCAGCAGATAAAGCATCAACGACACAAAGACATTGAAGCTGGCCAGGTAATCCGCCGACAAGCCCAGCGCCGACAACCACACCACCACGGCGGAAACCGTTATTCCGCCCACGCGGAAAATCAGCCCACGCGGCACAGGCCGCATCGCGTCCAATGCGCTAAGCCCGGTCAGCATGGCGCCGTAGAAGTTCACCGCCATGATGCCCACCAAGGCTGGCGCGGCAATCAGCACGGCTAAAACGCCAAACCCCGGAGCCAGCGCCTCGCCCAATTGTCTCAGGCCCTCTATGACATTCGACGGCGCCAGCTCCCCCGCCAACACCGCGCCCAACGACATCAGCCACAAGGCCGAACCGGCTGCGCCCAGCCAAGTCCAAGCGATCAGCCGCGCGGCCGGCGTCTCCTCGGGCAAATAACGAGAATAATCCGATACATACACCGAGTAGCTAAGCTGATAGCCGGCCGCCGCCGACATCTGCGCCAACCAGGCCGACCAGGCGAAAACGCCCATCTCCACGCCACCGGCGGCGGCCAGCCTGACACATAGGGCAATGCTCAGCGTACCGAATATCAGAATCAACACGCAGGTCAGCCAGCGCTGCACCACATGCAGCAGATCGTGACCTACGATGGACACAATGCCCGCCGCAGCGATCAAGACCGCATAGCTCGCCGGCCGCGGCGCTTCAAACACCACGGCGATGGCATCGGCCGCCAGGATCACGTCGAACACATTAAAACCGATATAAACAAAGACCGCCGCCATGAACGGCAGAACGGCGCCGCGGCGGCCAAACTGGGCGCGCGACTGAATCATCTGCGGCAAACCCAGGCGTGGCCCCTGGTTGGCGTGGCAGGCCATCAACAAGGTGCCCAAACCCACGCCCAGCGCAATGGCAAGAATGGACCAACCGACGCCCAGGCCCAGCAGTGGCCCGGCGAAGCCGACCATCATGGTGGTAAGCACGAAATTGCCGGCAAACCAGAACGGCGCCTGGTGCCAGGCTTTGCCGCGCCGCTCCTCCGCCGGGACATAATCAATGGAGCGCGTTTCCAACCAGCGCTGCGCGCGCCTTTCCCGCTTGTGATCTTGTTGCATGGTCTCCTCCTGTGTTCCCCGGTCCGGCCGGGGTGAGGAGCCAGTCTAGATGGCCGCGCGGCGGCAACCCATACCTAATGCCCAATGTTCATATTGATGCGGATGAATGCGAGCCCCGGCCCCTCCAGGCCGGCACCGTTGCCAGACTCAGCCAAGCCCCGCGCAAAATGCGCTCGCAAGCCGCGAAGGGCGCCTTGCCGCCGTCCATCATCCCGTACATGCCTTCGAACAAACGCACCAGGAACTCGGCCGCGATGCCCACCTCGATGTCCTGCGGCAGCTCTTCCAGAGCGATGGCGCGTCTCAACTGGCGGCGCACATAATGCATGGTGGCGCGGTCCATCAGCTCGCGGCGGCGCAGGATGCCTCGGTTTTCCTCATTGCGCTCGCACTTGTGATACAGGAACTCGGTCACCCGTTGCGCCGGGCCAGGCTCGTGGAACTGGCGCAAATAATACATACCCACCGCCACCAGGGTTTCGCCCGCCGACGCCTGCTCCGCCGGGAAACGCAGCGCGTCCAGTTCGAACACCCGGTCCACCATTGCCCGGCACACTTCCATCTTGTTGTCGTAATGACCGTAGACCGCGCCGCGCGACACGCCGGCCGCGTCGGCGATCTGCGCCATGGTGGCATTGGCGACGCCTTGCAGCAGAAACACCCGCTCCGCTCCGTCCAGGATGGCATCCCGGGTCTTTTGCGATTCTTCCTTGGTTTTCCTGGCCATATCCGCCTCTGAACTTTTCCCCAGATGCTACCTCAAAGAATTAATTAATCAACCGTGATTGATTAATTGAATGGACAACATCCGGCCCGCCCAGGCAAGGCGCGCCGCCCGGTCGTCCTTCGATCTTTTGAAACTCTCCTTAGGCACTACCATGTCACACACAACAACAAACCACCGCGACCTGGACACGTTGCCGGTGTCCAAACTGTTTTGGCAATACACCATTCCCTCCCTAGCCGGCATGCTGGCCACCGGCCTTTACGTGGTCATCGACGGCATCTTCGTCGGCCACTTCGTCGGCAGCCACGGCTTGGCGGCCATCGCCCTGGCCTATCCGCTGGTGATGATGCAAGTGGGCCTGGGCGCCATGCTGAGCATGGGCGCGGCCACCCGCATCGCCATCCTGCAAGGCGGCGGCGACTACGAGCGCGCGCGCGCCACCCTGGTGGCGGCGCTGGCGCTGCTGGCCCTGATCAGCCTGGCCATCCCGCTGTTGGGCCTCACATATCTGGACACCCTGCTGCAATGGCTGCAAGCCGACAAGCAGCCTATCGTGATGGCGGAGGCGCGCAACTATCTGCAATGGATGCTCGGCGGCGCGCTGTTCACCATGGGCCAAATGGTGGCCACCTATCTGCTGCGCAACGACGGCCGCCCGCGGCTGGCCACGCTGTTGATGGTGATAGGCTCGCTGCTCAACGTGGTCTTCAACTACCTGTTCGTCGGCGTGCTCAAGCTGGGCCTGGCCGGCTCGGCCCAGGCCACCTTGCTGTCCGAATCCGTCGTGATGCTGGCCGGCCTTGGCTATTTTTTCACCCGCCACGCGCGGCTGCGCCTGCGGCTGGCGAACTGGCGGCTGGATTGGCGCTGTTGCGGCCCCGTCCTGGCGCTGGGCCTGTCCAGCCTGTTGATGGAGTTCAACCTGGCCTTGCTGATGTTCGCCCACAACTTCCAGCTGCTGCGCTGGGGCACGGACCTCAGCGTGGCGGCCTACGCCACCGCCGGCTACAGCGAAGCGCTGTTCACCCTGGTGGTGCACGGGCTGGCGGTGGGCCTGCAGCCCTTGCTCAGCCACTCCACCGGCGCCGGCCGCCCGGAGCGCACCCGCGAAGCGCTGCGCTACGGATTGCGCGTCACCATGCTGCTGGGTCTGACGGCGTTGGCGGCGGTACAGCTCTTCCCCACGCTGATCGTGCGGATGTACAACAGCGAAGACCTGGCGCTGATCGCCGCCGGCAGCCACGCGTTGCGCCTGCACTTGCTGGCCATACCTTTCGACGGCCTGGTGATCATCGGCATCATCGCCCTGCAAGCGATGGCGCTGACGCGGGCGGCCTTGCTGCTGACCATAGGCAAAACCATACTGCTGCTGCCCGCCTTGTGGCTGTTGCCGCTGTGGCTGAAGCTGGACGGCGTCTGGCTGGCGATGCCGCTGGTCAACCTGCTGCTGGGCACGGCGGCCGCGCTGGCCTTGTGGGGCGCCTTCCAGCGCCTGAAACGTCAAGAGAACCTGGCAACCGCAGCCTGATCGCCACCGTTCTCAACCAATGGCCGGAAATCCGGCCATTTTTTTTAGGCATTGGCGAACCGCTTCCAATTGCCATTGTCTATATCCTTCGCGCGCAAGCGCCGCGCCCCTTTGCTCCCGAGCCCCGGCCGGTTCCCGGCCGCCCTCGCGCCCCGTGTTACGTTGGGGTCGCGAGAACGCAGGCCGATTCGTATAGTGATAGCACCCGTCTGTTGGCGCCCGCGCCGCGGCTTGACTCCAACCCGTCAATAACAAGGAAAACAATGTCTCTGAAAACCATTCCCCACTGGACCGTCGCCGCCCCGCTTGTCGCCTGGGCCGCAATCGTGGCCGCACCCACCTTTGCCGCCTCCTCGCTGTTCATCGCCCTGCTGGCGGTGCTGTTGGCCGGCACCGTCTTCGCCGCCGTCCACCACGCTGAAGTGGTGGCGCACAAGGTGGGCGAGCCTTACGGCACGCTGATCCTGGCGCTGGCGGTCACCGTGATCGAAGTCGCCCTGATTGTCTCCTTCATGCTGGCCGGCGGAGAAAGCAAGCTGGCGCTGGCGCGCGACACCATCTTTTCCGCCATCATGATCACCTGCAACGGCATAGTCGGCATCTGCCTGCTGCTGGGCGGCCTGCGCCATCGCGAACAGAACTTCCAGCTCAGCGGCGCCAAGGTGGCGCTGACGGTGCTGGCCGCCATTTCGGTGCTGGCGCTGGTCTTGCCCAACTACGGCACCAGCGAGCCCGGTCCGCTGCTATCCTCCTCGCAACTGGCTTTCACCGGCGTGGTGTCCCTGGTGCTGTACGGCGCCTTCGTCTTTGTGCAAACCATACGCCACCGCGACTACTTCTTGCTGGAAGGCAGCCACAGCGAGGACGAACACGCTCCGCCGCCGTCCGTCAAAGTGACCTTGATCAGCCTGGCGCTGCTGCTGGTTTGCCTGGTGGGCGTGGTCAGCCTGGCCAAGCTGCTGTCGCCGTCGATCGAAGGCTTTGTGGAAGCGGCCGGCGCGCCTGCCGCCGTGGTGGGCATCATCATCGCCGCGCTGGTGCTGCTGCCGGAAGGCCTGGCCGCCGCCAACGCCGCGCGCGCGGACCGGGTGCAGACCAGCCTCAACCTGGCCCTGGGTTCGGCGCTGGCCTCCATCGGCCTGACCATCCCCACCGTGGCGCTGATCTTCGTGGTTATGGGCGAACCGCTGATCCTGGGCCTGGAAAACAAGGAAACCATCTTCCTGGTGCTGACCCTGCTGGTCAGTTCGATGTCGCTGGCCGTGGGCCGCACCACCATTTTGCAGGGCATCGTCCATCTGGTGATCTTTGCGTCCTTCGTGTTCTTCGCCATCAGCCCCTGAGCGCCTGCTCTACGCAAAAAAACCGCCAACCGTTGCCGGCTGGCGGTTTTTTATTGGCGGACCCGGTTTTCAGAACCGGTTCATGATCTAGCGAGCTAAGGCGAGACAAGGCGAAAACCGCTGAGAAAGCGGAATGTACAAGTGGTACATGAGCATTTCGAAGCGGGTTTCAACGCCGTATCGCCGACGCGCAGCAGATCGTAAACAGGTTCTCAGGCCCGCATCGCTTCCAGCACCTTGGCGCTGTCCACAATCTGCACGAACTTGACGATCTTGCCGTCCCGCAGCGTGTAGATGTGGGCGAAAGAGGCGACAAAGCCTTTGCCGGTGGCGCGGTAGACGCCATGGTAGAAGCCTTGGGCGATCACGTGTTCGCCTGCGTCGTAAAAGCTGTCCACCGCCGCACGGTAGCCTTCCCACTCGCGGCCCAACCGCTCGTGCACGTTCTTGACGATGGACTCCGCGCCCACATAGGTGCCGGCGTAGGGGAAGCCGGCGGCTTCTGTCCACTCCGCGTCCGGCGCCAACGCGGCCAAGAGATTGCGGCCGTTGGCCTCGGAATCGCCTTCGTAAGTGGCGCGGACGATGTCCACATTGCTCAGGTGGCCCTGGCCCGGGGTTTGATTAGCGTTCATGTTGTTCCATCCAAAAATCGGTTTGCTCATGCCCTTCCCTCATTGCGGCAACACACAGCTGTCCGGGCCGCAGGCCAACGCCTGCGTCGCAGCCGGGGCCGCGCTGGAGGCGGCTTGGCTCAGACGAGCGCGCCAGGCGTCCGGCCGGCCCAGGTAGGCGCCCAGATCCAGCACCGTCAAGCGGCCGTTTTCCTCCAACGCCAGCGTGGGGAAGCCCTGGCCGCCCGCCTGGGCCAACAGCCGGCGGCTTTCCTGGAAGTGAGCGTCGGTGGCCGCGCCCTCCAAACGATGGTAAGCCGCGGCGAAAGCGTCCGCGTCCAGGCCGATGTCGGCGGCCAGCTCGGCCAGCACCGGAAATTCCGCGATGCGACGGCCTTCCACGAAGTGGGCGCGCTGAATGCGATGCAATAGTTCCAAGCCGCTGCCGGCCGTTTCCTCCGCCGCCAGAACAGCAGTGGTGGGCGGCGCGGAATCCATCACCGCGCCGTGATCCTTGAGCAAGCCGTCGAAATAAGCCTCGCCGAAAGGCTGGCCCGAGACTTCGGCAATGCGGCGGTCGTGCGGCAATACGAATTGGCGCCACTCCGGGCTGACCCGGCGACGATTGGCGCCCACCATCATGCCGCCGCCGTGCAGCGCCACCGTCAAGCCCGGCACGCCGCGCGCGGCTTCCAGCAAGGGCGCGGCGCCGTAGCACCAGCCGCAGAGCGGATCAAAAATAGTGTGCAAAACAATGCCGGACATGGCGGTTTCCTTTCTTGCGCCGCCCGCAACGCGGGCGGCCATACATTCAAATCTTCAGGCGTAGAAAGCATAAAGGGCGGCAAACCAATCCTGAGGCAAGGCGCGCCGACGCCGACCGTACATGAAGTACGGCAAGTCGGCGCCGTGCAGCATCAGGACTTTCGCTGGCGGCCCTCAGAGCCTTATTGCGGCCACTTCATCTCGCCTTTGAGCACCTTGGCGCTCAGCTCCAAATCCGCCACGCCTTCCAGCTTCGGATAGCGCTGCTTCATCGCCGTCACCAGTTCGGCCGAGTTCTTGGCCTTGGGCAGTTCCGCTTCCAGCGTTTTCAGGTAGTCGCTGGTGAACTTCACCGAAGCCAGGGTGTGCGGCGCATTGTTCAGGAAATGGCCCGGCACCACGACCTTGGGCTTCAACGCCTGCAGGTTCTTCAGCGACTTCTGCCAGTCCGCGCGGTCTTTCGGAGTTTGGGTGTCCGCGGTCCAGACATGCATATTGCCGTAGGTCAGCACGCCGCCCATTGCGGTCTTGATCGACGGCGCCCAGATATAGGTGCGGTCCGGAGTCGGGCCTTTCAGACCCATCACTTGCAACTTCTGGCCGTCCACTTTCAGAGTGTCGCCCTGGATGGGCTCCGGCACGATCACGGTCTTGGGCGCGTTGTCCTTCAGGATCGGGCCCCAGTAAGCCATCTTGCCGTCCTTGGAAGCCTTGATCGCCTCGATGGTGGACGCGGTGGCCAGCACCTTGGCGTCCGGGAAGGCGGCTTTGATCACGTCCAGACCAAAGTAGAAGTCCGGGTCCGGATGGGAGATGAACACCGTGGTCAGCTTCTTGCCGCTGGCCTTGACCTTGGCTACCAGGGCCTCGGCGTCGTTGCGCTGGAACTGAGCGTCGATCAGCACAGCCTCGCTCTTGCCGGTGACCAGTTCCGAGGACACCGGGAACAGGCTCTTGGCGCCGGGGTTGTAGACATCGACTTTCAAAGCGTCGGCTTGGGCGAAGGCGGCGGACATCAACAGGGCGCCTGCTACAAAGCTGCCGGAAATGCGGTGTTGGATCATGATGGTTTCCATTTGGTGAATTTGAGATCGGTCGGCTTGGTAGCAAGCCTGATGTGAATCATAGATTGCTATTTTCGAATCAAAAACCGGATAATAAGCAATGGTTAGTTGCATAAATCGAGCGAATCATGGATAGGATCACCGCCGCACAAGTGTTTGTGACCATTACCGAACGCGGCAGCCTGGTGGCCGCGGCGGAGACTCTGGACATGTCGCGGGCGATGATCACCCGCTATCTGGCGGAGATGGAGGAATGGGCCGGCACCCGCCTCCTGCACCGCACCACGCGGCGGCTAAGCCTGACCCCGGCCGGCGAGGAGACGCTGGCGCGTTGCCGGCAGATGCTGGAAATCGCCGGTCAGATGCCGGCGGCCAACAGCGCGGACCCTGGCCAGCCGCAGGGGCTGCTGCGCATCAGTTGCGCGCAGTCGCTGGCGCAGGACGCGCTGGCGGCGGCGGTGACCGAGTTTCTGCGCCGCTTTCCGCAAACCGCCATTGATTTGCAGATCAGCAACCGCGCGGTCAATCTGGTGGAAGAAAGAATCGACCTGGCCATCCGCATCACCAACGCGCTGGACCCCAGTCTGATCGCCCGGCCGCTGGCCAGTTGCGCGTCGGTGATCTGCGCCTCTCCCGCCTACCTGGCCGCCCACGGCGCGCCCAAGCGGTTGGAGGATTTGTCGCTGCACAACTGTCTGACTTACTCCTACTTTGGCAAGAGCCTGTGGCGCTTTCAGCGTCACGGCGAGCAGTTGGCGGTGCCGGTCAGCGGCAATCTGAGCGCCAATGAGTCCATGGTGTTGTTGTCCGCCACCGCGGCCGGCGCGGGCATCGCCTTGCAACCCTTGTATTCCGCCGCGCCGCTAATCGCCAGCGGTCAGTTGGTGGCTTTGTTGCCGGAGTATCAGCCGCAGGAATTGGGCATTTACGGTATTTACGCTTCGCGCCGGCAGATGCCGGCCACTTTGCGGGCGATGCTGGATTTTCTGGTGGAGCGGTTCGCCAGCGATCCGGCTTGGCAGGCGCGCACGGCCGGGGGCTGAGGTCGGGTGGGGATGAGGTTGTGAGCCTGACGCCTATCGCGATGATTATTCTGTTGAATGGACGCTTTAGGACCGGTTCCGTCCAGCGGGCAGGAAGAAGACGGCGCCCCCCGCGCTATCGCAGGATAGTTTGTAGGATGAGGGAGCCGACAGGCGATACCCACCACACTCCCCCACCGAAAACCAACGCTCAAGGCGCAGCCAGGTAATCCTGCAAGCAAGCTTGCAAATGCTCGCGCAGCGCCACCACCGCCGGCGACAGCATCAGGCGATGCGGAATCACCAAGCACAGCGGCGCGGCCTCGGTCTGCCAGTCCTCCAGCAAAGGCAGCAGACGGCCGGCGCGCAAGTCGTCCAGCGCGTCCAGCCGCGATTTATAGGCAATCCCCAAACCCTCCAGCGCCCAACGCCTCACCACTTCGCCGTCGTCGCTCTGGCGACGGCCGTCCACCGTCACCAGCTCCCGCTGTTGGCCCTGGCTGAAACTCCAACGCTCGTGCAGCGCAGTGCCCAACACCAAGCGCAGGCATTGATGGCGGCGTAGTTCCTGCGGCGACTGCGGCCGGCCGTGGCGCGCCAGATAGTCCGGCGATGCGCACAACACCCGGCGGTTGTCCGGCGCCAGCGGCAAGGCCACCAGGCTGGAATCCTCCGGCACGCCGTAGCGCAAGGCCACGTCCACCGGCTGCCGGTACAAATCCGCCACCCTGTCGCTGATCCGCAATTGCAGGCGCAAGCCGGCGTGCCGCTCAAGGAAAGCGTCCAGCCAGCCGCGCAGCCGGCTGCGCCCCAGGTCCGACGGCATGGACAGCGACAATTCCCCGCTCAGCGCCTGCCGCTGCAAGGCCAGCGCCTGGCCGCCGGCTTCCACCGCCTCCAGCGCCGCGCGCGCATGGGCCAGATAGCGCTCTCCGGCCAGTGTCAGCCGCAGGCTGCGGGTGGAACGCGCCAGCAATTGCGCGCCCACGGTTTTTTCCAGCCGCTTCAGCGCCGCGCTGGCCACCGCCGGGCTCAGGTCCAGCTGACGCGCCGCGGCGGATAGGCTGCCGTTGTCCGCGGCGCGGACGAATACCTGCAAATCTTCGAAACGGACCATGATTGTCAAAATTTCTTTGAAACTGAATCGAATTTTAGCTGGCTTTTCGCCCGTAAAAACAGGAATAACATCCACTCCATCAACACTGGGCGCTATCGGCCCCCGCACTATGGAGAATACGAATATGAAAGCCGTCGCTTATTACCAGAACCTGCCTATCGAGCATCCGGAATCGCTGCGGGACGTGCAGTTGCCCGAGCCCGTCATCGGTGAGCATGATCTGCTGGTGGAGGTTAAGGCCATCTCGGTCAATCCGGTGGACACCAAGGTCCGCGCCGGCGCGGCGCCGGAGGCTGGCCAAGCCAAGGTGCTGGGCTGGGATGCCGCCGGCGTGGTGCGCTCGGTGGGCGGCAAGGTTAGCCTGTTCCAACCCGGCGACAAGGTATGGTACGCCGGCGCGCTGCACCGTCCCGGCGCCAACAGCGAGCTGCACGCGGTGGACGAGCGCATCGTCGGCCGCATGCCCCACAGCCTGGACTTCGAGCAGGCCGCCGCCTTGCCGCTGACCGCCATCACCGCCTGGGAGCTGTTGTTCGACCGGCTGCAAGTGCTGGACAACCGCGCGCCCAGCGGCCGGAGTTTGCTGGTGGTGGGCGCGGCCGGCGGCGTCGGCTCCATCCTGGTTCAGTTGGCTCGCCAGTTGACCGGTCTGACCGTGATCGGCACCGCCTCGCGGCCGGAAACCCAGGCTTGGGTCAAAGAGCTGGGCGCTCACCATGTGATCGACCACCGTCTCCCGCTGAGCGAGGAGCTCAAGCGCATCGGTTACGCCCAGGTGGATTACGTGGCCAGCCTGAATCAGACAGACGCCCACTTCAAGGAGATCGCCGCCGCCATCGCGCCGCAAGGCAAGCTGGCGCTGATTGACGACCCGGCGGCGCTGGACGTGCGCGAGCTGAAGCGCAAGAGCGTGTCGCTGCATTGGGAGTTCATGTACACCCGTTCGCTGTTTGGCACCGACGACCAGATTCAACAACATCTGCTCTTGAACCGGCTGGCCGAGCTGGTGGACGCCGGCCTGATCCGCAGCACGGTGGCCGAGCGCTTCGGCCGCATCGACGCCGCCAACCTGAAGCGCGCCCACGCCTTGCTGGAGAGCAACCGGGCCAAGGGCAAGATCGTGCTCTCGGGTTTCTAAGAACCTGTTCAAAGTCTGCTGCGCTTCGGTGATACCGCGTTAAAAACCGCTTCGAAATGCTCATGTACCACTCGACCATTCCGCTTTCTCAGCGGTTTTCGCCTTGTCTCGCCTTAGCTCGCGAGATCATGAACACGTTCTAATCAGCGCATCCCCCCTCACTCCGGCGGCGGCTCTCGCCGCCGACTCCATGCCGGCGCGCTAAACGCCGCCGGCATGCATCGAAATCGCTTCACAAGGCGCAGCGGGCACGGAATAATGGCCTGCTGGCCGTCTTTAACAATCCGGGGAACGAGATCACGAATGCGCACGCCTTCGCCTCCGGCCCCGCCGCAGGCAACGACGGCCGCGCCGCAGCGCCTGGCCCGTCCCGCCATTCCACCCTCAGTTTCCTCAACCGGCCAGACCCGCGGCGCACGCGTTCCAAGCCGCCAAACCTTTGCGTAATGGCCTATACCAAGCCTGATGCCGGAGCGAAACCGGAGCCGCCGCCCGCGCAACAGAGTACACAGGTTCAGAGACATAACCATGGCGCAAGGCGCAGCCGCGCCGCCATCTGTTGGGATACTCATATGCCTGATGCCAAATCATTGCGGAGCCAGCCGATACAGATCACGTTGCTGGATGATCACCTGATGGTGCTGAACAGCCTGGCCGGCCGCCTGGCCAATGAAACCGACCTGAACGTGGCTGGACAGTTCACCAGCAGCGCGCCGCTGATCCAGCATCTGAAACAGCACGACGGCGTCGACGTCGTGGTCACCGACTACGCGCTCAGCCCCGGCGACATCGACGGCTTCAGCCTGATCCGCGGGCTGCGCCGGCGCTTCGCCCGAGTGCGCATCCTGGTGATGTCGGCCTATTACACCCCGGCCACGGTGGCGCTGGCGCTGCGCTGCGGCGCGCACGGTTTCATCGGCAAGGAACAGAGCCTGGACGAGCTAGTGGCGGCCATCCGCCTGCTGGCCGACGGCCACGGCTATCTGAGCCCGGACATGAGCGCCGCGCTGGACGAGAGCTGCGCCAACCTGCCTGCGCCGCAGAAAGCCATGCTGCGCAGCCTGCTGGATCACCCGGAACTGTCCCCGCGCGAGCGCGAGGTGCTGCGCTGCTGTCTGGACGGCATGACGGTCAGCGACATCGCCGTCAAGTTCTCCCGCAGCATCAAAACCATCAGCAACCAGAAGCAATCGGCGCTGAAAAAGCTGGGCCTGCGCAGCGACAACGAACTGTTCAAACTGCAAAGCCGGCTGGCCAGCCACTAAAGCCATGCGCGCGCGCCTCTTGCTCTTCTCCTGTCTGCTGTTGGCGTTCTGCTTACCCGCCGGCTTCTGCCGCGCCGGCCTCAATAAGGCGGAGCGCGCCTGGCTAGCCAAGCACCCGGTGGTGCGTTACGCGATAGACCCGCACGGCTGGCCTATCGAATACCTGGAGGACGGCAAGCACCGCGGCCTGACCCAGGCTTATCTGAGCCGCATTTCCGATATCAGCGGCCTGCGCTTCGAGCTGGTGCCGGTGGCCAACCGCCAGCAAGCGGTGGACATGATGCTGAGCGGCCGCATCGATCTGCTCACCGCGCTGTCCTCCGGCTTGATCCCGCCGGAAGCGGGACGGCGCATACGCTTCAGCGATCCTTATTTTTCCGGCAGCACCGTGCTGGTCACCCAGCCGGACAAGCCCATCGTGTTCAGCACCACCAAGCTGTCCAACAAGACCATCGCGGTGGAAAGCGGCGACCCTTACGAATACTTCCTGCGCGAGAATTTTCCCGCCGTGAACATTGTGGCCACGCCCACGCCGCTGGCGGCGCTGGACGCGGTGGCGGACGGCAAGGCCTACGCCGCGGTGGGGCTGGACGCGGTAATGCAGTCCATGATCCGCCGCCGCTATTACGGCTCGCTGCGCATTGCCGGCAGCGTCAGCGAAATGCCCAGACTGGTGTCGATGGCCGTTAACAAGGACCACCCGCAGCTGCTGTCCATCATCAATAATTCGCTGGCGCAGCTAACCGCGGACGACACCGAGCACATGCTGGAAGACTGGCTGCAAACCACCGATTACGGCGCGCCCTCCTGGCACTCCATCGCCCGCTACTACGCGCTGGAGCTGGCCGGCGTCGGCCTAGTCCTGCTCTTGCTGTTGGTGTTCGCTCAGCGCGCCCACACCGCCCGCCGCGCCGCCCAACGCAGCGAGGCGGAGAAATCCACCTTTCTGGCGGTAATGAGCCATGAAATTCGCACGCCGATGAACGCGGTGCTGGCCTCGGTGGAACTGCTGCGCCAGGCAGAACTTCCGCCGCGCGAACGCGAGCTGGCGGCGCTGGCCAACGCCTCGGCGGTGAATTTGCTGGAGCTGTTGGACAATGTGCTGGACGTGTCCAAGCTCAACGCCCGGCGGCTGCGCCTGGAGCCGCTGGCCACCGACGCGGCGGCGCTGGCCAGCGGCGTGGCGGCGATCTATCGCGCCTGCGCGGAAAAGAAGGGGCTGGAGCTAGAGCTGAAAATGTTGGGCCTGTGCGGCCGCCTGCTAGTGGTGGACCCGGTGCGCCTGCGCCAGATTCTGAGCAATCTGCTCAGCAACGCGGTCAAGTTCACGCGTCAGGGCGGGGTGAGCCTGCGGCTGGAACTGCAGGAAATAGAAAAGGAACGGGCGCTGTTGTGCATCCAGGTCAGCGACACCGGCATCGGCATCGCGCCGGAACAGCAGGCCCGCTTGTTTCAAGAATACGCGCAGGCGGACAACACCCAGCAGCGTTACGGAGGCACCGGGCTGGGCTTGCTGATTTGCCGGCAACTGGTTGAGTTGATGTCCGGCCGCATCGCGTTGGACAGCCAGCCGGAGCGCGGCACCACGGTCACGCTGTGGCTGCCGGTGCGCCATGCGCCGGCCGAAGCCGTCGCGGACGCAGAGCCGGACGCCGTCAGCGCGCCGGCGGCGCTCAAGGAAGCCTGCGACCCCATCCTGGTGGTGGAGGACCAGCCGGCCAACCGTTTCATCATCGCCCAGCAGTTGTTGCAGCTGGGCTACCGCGCGGTGACGGCGGACAACGGCGCCGCCGCGCTGGCCTTGCTGGATCAGGGCCAGCGCTTTGCGATGGCGCTGCTGGACTGCAACCTGCCCGGCATCAGCGGCTATCAACTGGCGCTGCGGCTGCGCCGCCACCCGGCGCTGCAGTGGCAGCCCTATCTGCCCATCATCGCCATCTCGGCCACCACCGGCATAGAACACCAGCAGCGGTGTCTGGACAGCGGCATAGACAGCTGCCTGACAAAGCCGCTGCGGCTGGCCCAGTTGGAACAGATCATGACGCTGTGGCTGGACCACCGCCCCGGCCCGCAGCCCGCCGCGCCGGCCCCGCCCGACGGCGAGCTGACGCAATTGCTAAGCCAAAGCTGCGACGCCGACGCCGCCGCGCTGCGCCAGGCCTTGCAGGCGCGGGACTGGGCGCAGGCGGAACACTACGCGCACCGCCTGCACGGCGTGGCCCTCAGCGCCGGCCTGCCGCGCTTGCCCGCCCTGGCGGCGGAAATGCAAACCGCGCTGCGCCTGCCGCAACCGGACTCCGCCCGGCTGCGGGATCTGCTTCAGGCGCTGGAGGCCGCGCTGCCGCAAGCGGAGCCTAGCGGCGACTGAGCGACACGGCGCGCCAGCTGCCGCTCCACCACCTGGCAGACATGGGCCACGGTCTTGATGTCGACGATGTCGTCGACGCCGATCTCGATGCCGAACTCGTCGTTCAACAGCAACACCATGTCCAGCAGCTCCATCGAGTCCGCGTACAACTCATCCACCAGCAACGCCTGCGGCTGCAGCTTGGACTCCTCCACCGAAAGGCAACAGGCCATTACCGCCACCACTTGTTGCTCAAGTTTGGGGCTCACTGCGCCGCTCCCTTCACACCGCTGGCATCAAAATACTTGCCATCCACGGTAGTGATAACACGGGACGGCGCTTTGGCACTAACGCCCAGCCCCTCCAACAAAGCCCCCACCAAGGGATAAGGCCCCCCAGCAACAGACGGACACAGATTTGTCTGGTCTCGTAACCGCTGGGCGAACTCCGCCAATACCAGGCGCTGCGGATGCGTGCTCAACGCTTGCCTCAAAGTCTCCGGCAGAGCGGCCTGTTGCTTCAAAGCGCCTTCCGACAAGGCTTCAACCAGTAGGCTTCCCCAGCTCTGTTGCGTCTCAATCGGAGTGTCGTCCACAGGTTTCAAGGCTGCGCGCAATCCATCCATCAAGGCCTGGCTGGCCGACAGCTGATCCAAGGCCTTGTTCCGACGCAGCTCGGCCACTTTGACACCTAGCTTGCTCATGGTCACTGGCTGGAAACGCATCGAGGTCAGCTCGGCCGGCACGCTATCCGCGGGCTTCGAGGCCCCGCTCAGTCCATCCATCAAGGATGTGTTGACGGACAATTGCTCCAAGCCCTTGTTCTTCCTCAGCTCGGCCACTTTGACCGTCGATTCGTTCATAATCACCGGCGAGAAATACTCCGTGGTCGGCTCCGCCGCGTCCAGATCAGGTCTTGCGGACTGAAGCCGTTCCACTTCTTGGGCCGCTGGCGCGGCGGTGGCACCGTTCAGCATCCCTTGCAGGAAGGCTTGCCTGCGCAGATCCATCGCCTTGGGTTCTGCGCGCGCCGGTTCCACGCCGCCATCGGCCTGGACCGGCGGGGTATCCGTCCGCGTCGGCGCCGTCAGCGGCTGGCTGCGTTGCGCCGTGGCCGCATGGGCTACCGGCTGGCTGGACAGATTCTGGACATTGAAGGGATCTCTCCGCAACACCCCTTCCACGCGCTGGCCGGCGCCAGTGGTCGCTTGACCGGCCGTCGGCGCCTGGACGGACGCCCAGTTCAGCAAGCGCCGGATCACGCAGTCCTTGTCGCCCTCGAACTTGCCGATGCTGGTCAAGCGCGCTGTTTTCAGGATCTGGCCGCGCAGCTGCGCCTGCTGCGGGTGCTGTTCCAGTCCCTGCCGCAAATGCTGCCACGCTGTTTCCGACATGGCCGCACCATAAAGTTTTTCGTCCTCGCTTGAGCCGGGCTTGGGTAAAAAAGCATCTCGCGCCTGTACCAGGGGGCCGCGGTCCAGTTCGCTGCGGCTGTCCAGCAGCATGGCGGTGCGGATGTCCTGCGCCAACGCGCCGGCCGCCTTGTTGGCATCGGACTGGTAAATGACGGACTTCAACACCACCTCGGGGAAACTACTGCGCCAAAGCTTGAAAGACAGCGGGGAAGCGGCGGCGGTGTCGTCGGCCTGCGTGGACGCATCCGCGGGGATCACCACGCGCTCGGCATCCGTCGAGCTGACGGTGATGCGCGAGGTGCCCAGATCCGTCACCGGCGTTTGCACTTCGGTCGTACGCGACGTTCCATCGCGACCGCCGGTTGCCTCCGTTTGCGTCTCCATGGAGCGGAACGAACGCCCTGCGCCATCGCCAGAGGCGGCCGCGCGGCGGGTCTGTTCATCGCCGCTCTCCGACCCGCGCTGAGCGCCTTGCTGCTGCTGATGCATCTTCAGATTCAAACGTTGCACCAGCCTGTTTGGATCTCGCCCTACACGGGCGGGGCGCTGGCTGCGGCTGCTGTTGCCGCTATCCGAGGTATTGCCGCTACCCGTGATATTCACGCTGTTATCGATGTTGATGCCACCGACATTGATGGTGATATTGGGCCCGCCCGCCGGCGCGGTGGAGGGATCGGGCTTGGGAGCGTCCGGCCCCTTGGGCGCGTCGGGAAGATCCGGCGTCGCTCGCGGCGGCGTCTCCTGCCCCAGCCCCGCCAGCACGCTGCGCAGCAGCTGCGGCAGAATCGCCACGGTGTCGAGGTCGCGCGCCTGCCGTCCCAGGCTCGTGCCGCTCAGTCCCAGCATCTCGCCGCGGCTCTGACGCAGCGCGTCGAAGGCCAGCTTCGCCGCACTGTCCACCAGTTCCATCACTTGCTCGCCGGTGGCTGCATCCAGTGAACGCCCCAGTTGGGTTTCGACATAGGACAGGATGAAGGTGCTGACCTCGCGCTGCATGAAGTCGTTGCCCAGCTTCATGGTGTCGCCGCCGCAATGCTGGTGCGCCAATAGCGCCAGCTTGTGCTCCAGCTGATTGCGCAGCTGGTATTGCTTATTGGTGCTCTGGGTCCACGGGCCGAAGGCGGATTTGGCGCCCAGGCCGTCTTTCAGGATTCGGGCGGTGTATTGCTGCGCCAGATCGTCCAGGGACTTTGCGTCCTGCGGACTGAGATCCAGCTGCTGCTTAAGCTGCGCGTAAACCTTGGCGAACTCCTCGATTTCCAATTTGGCGTAGACATTGGGCGAAGCCAGGTAGAGCTTGTCCAGCGCCTTGGCGTCCGTCGAGGCGGCGAACAAGGCCGCCACGCTGTCGCGGGTATGCTGGGCCTTGAAACTGGCCGGATCGCTCACCGAGTGGCGACGCGCCGGCATGGCGGCGCTGCTGCGCCCGCCGCTGAAACGCTCCGAGAGCGGGGTGGCCGGCCGCCGCGACGCGTCCGCCGGCATGGACAGCGAGCGGGTCAGTAGAGGGGATGCTCCGGTAATGGGCATGATGTGGTTCTCCTTAGCCTTATAGAGCGGCTAACAGAAGTCGGTTTTACGGCTGAGGCAAGGCGCGCCGACGGTAGCCGTCGTACGGCAAATCGGCGCGCGGCATCGCGGGAGTTTTGTCTGCCGCTCTTAGCCTTGCAGGAAGGACTTGGCGGTTTCCGTGCAACTACTGATGGTGCTGCTGAGCACCTTGACAAGATTGTCGAACAGCGAGTTGGCGTTGCTGTATTTCTGGGTCAGCGTTTGCAGGGTGTTCTTCAGGTTTTCCTCCTGCGCCTTGAAGCCGGACTGCCAGGACTGGAACTTGGCGTTGTCCATTTCCACCTTTTTGTCTTTCGCCGGCACGCCGCCCGCCAGCCCTTCCAGCGCCGTCATCATTTTCTGCACCGGACCGGTGTCGATAACCACCACGTACCTGCCTGAACCCTTGGGTTGTTCCTTCACACACTCCTTGGGCAAGCCCAGTTCCGCGGCCCATTTTTCCGCTTCTTCCTTGGCCTTCTCTGGCGTATCGGCGGTGCTGGCAAACAACTCCGTGTTCTCGTATTTCGCCTTCAATTGCTTCAGCGCGTCGTACAGTTCACCCACGCTCAGGGTGACTTTGTCGCCCTTGTCGTTGGATGAGATCCAACCGGCCATCTGGGACAGGATGTCGCTGAACTCTTGGTAGAACTCGATGTATTTGCCCACCACGTTCTCATACACGCCCAGGTAGCCGTCCTTGATATTGCCGATGGAGTCGCCGATCATTTCCCACAGTTCGCGGTCGGAAATCACGTCGCCGGTCGCGCCTGGCGCCGAGAACAGCATCGGCGCGGCAAACTCGCGCGCCGTCGGCGGAGCATCGGCCAGCGTGTCGGCGATATCGGCCTGCAACTTCGACTTTTGCTCGGCGGACATCACGTAGCCGCTCTGCGCCACGCTATTCAAGCTGCCGCTGAGCTGCTGAGTCGTCAGGGTCTGCGTGTCGCGAGCCTGGTCCAGCGCCCGCGTCAAAGCGCCGCGCTGGAATGCCACGCGCTCGGCCGGCGGCTGTTCGCCGCCGGCAATCGCCGCCTGCCAGCGCTGATCCGCCAGCTTGCTTTCATAGGCGGTCTGCCCTTCCACGACACGACGGAGGGTTTCGTTGGCCTGGCGCAGCGCGTCGGCCTTGCCCTGGGCGGTATTGAGCGCGGACAGCTCCGGTCCTTGCGCCGCGGCGGCGCGGGTTTCGACAGCAACGCCGGCGACATCGGCGCGCGGCGCGGCGGCCGGGGTTTCAGCAAGCTGTGGCCGCGTCAGCGGCGTGGAAAGAGTGGTTTGAATGCCGTTCATGGGGATTCCCCTGCATGGCCAGCGCCGAGGCAGGCGCCCAGGCGCTGGCGGGATGAATGGTATGGAAGGCCGACCCGACCGGGATGGCCGGGCCGGCGGACGGAGCCTGGGATGGTCCCGTCCGGTTCCGGGCTAGCGGATCAAGCGCGAATGTTGCCGGCCACCGCGCCCATGGCGGCGTTCTTGGACTGGCTGATGTTGTCCAAGGTGCGCAGCAGCTCCTGGATGAAGCTGTCGGATTTGCGGCTGCTCTCGCGGGTTTCCTCGGAGGCCGTGTTGGCCACGCGGCTGGAAGCCTGGCTGATCTGCTGCTCGGACTGCTCCAGCGTGGCGGCGTAGCGGCCGGAACCTCCGGCAATATTGCTGGCCGCGGACGAGCTGTCCATGATCGCCTTGCCTGTGGTTTGCTTGGCCTGAGCCTTGAGCTTGGTGTCGTCCATGGCCAGCTGTTCCGCCTGTCCCTTCACAGACAAGTTCTCGCCGGCGCTGCGCAGCGCGGTTTCATGCTCCTTGGCCAAACGCTGGTTGCTGGACTGCAGGCCGATCTTGTCGCCGGCCATGCCGTCCGCCACGCTGCCGGCGGCGTTGGACTGCGCGTTCAACTCGCCCGCGCCCGGCTTGGCCGCGCCAGGCTGCTGCGGCTTCAAGCCCACCTGCTTCAGGCCGTCGGCGTCGGTGCCCAGCTTGACGGTGTTCTGGCGGCCCAGCGTGGACTGGATGTTGCGGCCCTCATCGCCCAGCTTGGCCAGCTTGGGCGCGTTGTTCTTCAACGCGCCTCGCTCGGCGTTGATGCCGCTCAGGCTCTTCTTGGCGCCCACGCCGGTAATGGCCATCTGACCGACGCTCTGGACAACACTGCTGGACAGATTGGCCACGCCCTCGCGCACCATGGAGGCGGCGGTGGCCTTGGTGGCGTCGAAGCCCACCAGCGACAGCTTGCTGCTCAGCGTGTTGTCGGCGGTACGCAGCGCCGACATCAGCACAATGGCGGCCACCATCAAGGCCGCGCCGTTGGGCGCCATGCCGCTGATGTCGAAGGGCTTGCCCTGTTCGGCCTGCTCCTTGACCTTGTCGTCCACCAGCTTGCTGACGCCGGACTCAACCTTCCGATACACAGCACCCAGGTCCTGAACAAAAGCCGGGTCCTGGGCTTTTTCGCTCAAATAGCTCTTCAGCGCGTCGGTCACTTGCTTGCTCACCTCGGCGGACGGCGGGCGCAGTTGCGGGCCGCTCATCACTTCGGCCAGCGCCTTGCCGTCGCGGCCGGCGCTGTTCAGGATGGGCAGGATGTCCTTGATGTCCACCAAGGACTTGGCGACGGAGGATTTTTCAGCCGCGCCGGATTCAAGCGCCGCCGGAAACGGATTGTGGGTGGAAACACTGCCAATAATGGTTGCCATAATATTCTCTCCTAACTCAAGCGTGACTCTGACGCAGCACGAAGCGGCCGGCCTCAGCATTCTGCTGCAGCGCGGAAGACATCATCGTGGTCAGGTCCTGGGTGACTTTCTGGGTGCTGGCGAAGACTTCCACCGCCTGCTTCAGCCATTGTTCGATCTGCTCCATCGCGGCGCGCGCCAGCGTGAAGTCCGCCAACATGTCGCTGGCGTTCTTCATGAACACGCCCTGCGCCACATTGCCGCCGGCCTGGGTGGCGGCTTGCGCCACTTCCCCGCCCACCACCACGCGGTTGAGGGTGTTGGCCATCAGTTGCTTGGCCGCTGCGTCCTTGGGCAGGCCCAGGCTGTTGGCCAGGCGCTGGAAGCCCTGGGTCAACACCTTGCTGCCGTTCTTGGCCATCTCCTTGAGCAGGGTGGGCACCATCTTTCGCATCGAATCGCCCATCATCTTGCTCAGAGCCCCGCCCAGCTTGCTAGCGACGCCCTTGCCCACCATGGAGATCGCCACCACCGCAAAGACCATGGCAACCGCGGCGTAAATCATGCCGGCGATGGAGCCGATGGTATCCGCAAGGTTTTTATCCACGCCGAATGCCTTGAGCGTTTCACTGACGATCTTGCCCACCAGGTCCATCAGAGGCTTCAGCATCGTCATGACGGCGTCCATGATCGGCTTCATGGCCTTTTCCATGAAGGATTCGCCGGTAGTGGCCTTGACCACCTCGTCCGCCACCATCAGCGCGAGGCCCACCGCGGCCAGCGCCAGGCTGGCGCCGCCGGTAAATACTGCGGCCACGACGCTGACCACCGTCAGCACCGCGCCTAGAATCTTGCCAATGCACCCCATGGTGCGATTGAGTTCTTCCGCCTTGCGCACTTCTTCCTGGTACTCGGCGGATTTCTTGTCCATTTCCTTCTGGCGGCCTTCCTGCATGGCCTGGAACAATGCCAGATCATTTTTCAGGCTTTCTTCGCTGTTCTTGCCCACCATCTCGACGAACATCGCCATCAGCATGGTCAGTTTGGCCACGCCGGTCAGGTGGTCTTCCGCGCCTTGCTGCACCGCGCCGCCCTTGGTATTGAGCCCCTGAGCCTGGGTCAACAGCGAGTCGGCCTTGGCGGTCTTGTCCTTGGCCAGATTGTGCGCGTCGGTGGCGGCCTGTTCCGCCTTGTCGGCCTTGAGCTTGGCGGCCTGCGCCTCGTTGGCGGCCTGATCGCGCGCCGCCAGCGCCTGCTGGTAGCCGGCGTCTTCCGGTGTCAGGCCATCCAGCTTGGCCTGGGCCTGGGCCAGTTTCTGCTTGGCCGCTTCCAACGTTTCTTTGGCCGTTTTCAAATCGCCCAGCGCCGTCTGGTAGGCTTCGGTGGCTTGTTCCGCCTCGCCTATCGCCTGCTGCAATTCGTCCGACAGCTTCTGGCCCATCGCCGCTTGCGCGTCCATCATTGCGCGCCAGGTGGCGATGCGGCTTTCCAGCTGCGATAGCGAAACGTTGCCCAGCAAGGACATCAACTGTCCCAGCAGCAGCGTCAGCTTGCCCGCTCCGTCCAGCTCTTCCTTGGCCTTGGCCGTGGGCTGGGTCAGCGGCGGCGTGTTCAGGTCGCCGCGCGGCTTGGCGGCGCCGGCGTCATCGCTGACGCGCATCGTGAACAGCGCTTGCGCAGACTTCTGCGCGGCGTCGACGAATTTCTCGCTCGCCTGGGTATTGCCCGAAAGCGCTTTCGCCAGCTCAGCACTGCCAAGATTGAAGCCTTGACCGATAGTGTTACCGCTCATGCTTGCTCCTTTTCCTGCTGACGGGATTGCTCGGCCTCCGTCTCCTGCAAACTGTCCAGATACACTTGGGCCTTGGCGCGCAGCGACTCATCGTCGCTTTGCTCGCACACCAGCTCGAAACATTGCCTGGCCTTGGCCGCCTTGCGCATGAACAACTGGCACTGTCCGGTGAAAAACACCGGCCGGTAGTCGTTCTTGCTCAGGGCGAAAGCCACCGCGTACAGATCGGCGGCCTTCTGGAACTGTTTCTTGAGCTGGCACACGGCGGCCAGCCCCATGATGTAGTCGGGGTTGTAGAAGTCGTAGATGCATAGGAAGCGGAAGAAGGTTTCCGCTTCGTCGAGCCTTCCCTTGTTGTAAAAATCGTAAGCGTGGGCGTACAGACCTTCCATCATGTCCGGCGGAATGCCGTGCACGTCTTTCAGGGTGGCGCCTGCGCTTACCGCTTCCCAGACCATCTCTGCCAGGCGGTCGTCGCTGACATTGTCTTCAGGGTTCATCAAACATCTCCTAATCGCTGTCACCAACCCGGCAGAGCTGGCTAGAGACGACGGTTGTCTTGGGTGTGAAATGACCGTCGCCGCTGTCATTTAACAGCGGCCGACGAGGGGAAACATTCAGGAATCGCTCATGGCGGGGGCGCATCGGATATCCGGGCTTGTTCAATACGGTCCTGCCGGCTTTGGGACCGCAGCGGCCAGGGAAGAGGCTGGCTTAGCCAGGCGAGGGCCTGTTCACGGTCCCGCGCGTTTTGAGGACGTGAATGCGCTCAGCCCTCCTGAGCATCCCGCTTATCCACAGAAGCGGGCGTGCCGGCGGATTTATCCACAGCAGAGCCGGCGGCGCACGCGCCCGTCCCCTGCTCCGCCTGCGGCGGCTCCGGAGACGCCTCCGCTCCGGCGTTTTCCACCTGCTCCAACCACATCAGCAAGCGCAGCACTTCCTCCACCTCGTCCAGGCTGACCAGGGAATAGCGGCGATGGCTGGCGAAAATGCGCCGCGCCAGCGGGATGTCGCGCACCACCGGCACGCCCACCTTCTCCGCGTAGGCCCGTACCGCCAGCGCGCGCTGATTGGTCTCCATCACCGAGATGAAGGGGATGGGCAGCAGTTCGGGTTTGAAATAGATGCCGACGGCGATATGGGTGGGGTTGGCCACGATCAAGCGCGAGTTTTCGATGTCGGACTTCACCTGCTCGGACAGGATCTCCATATGCGCCTCGCGGCGGCGAGACTTGATCTCCGGATTGCCCTCCTGCTCCTTCATCTCGCGCTTGACCTCCTGCTTGTCCATCTTCATGTCCTTCATGAACAGGAAGTACTCGGCGATCGCGTCCAGCACCAGCACCGCCACGATGCAGCCCAGGCAGGTCAACACCAGCGCCAGCAGCAGTTCGCGCCAGATCGCCGCCATGCCCATCGGATCGCCGTTGAGCTGGGCGAACAGCAGCGCCTTGTGCTTGTGCCACAGCACCAGCACCGCCACCACGAAACTGGTCAAGTACAGCAGCGCCTTCACCGCCTCCTTCACCGTGCGCAGGCTGAACAACTTCTTGAAGCCGTTGACCGGATTCAAGGCTTCCAGATTGAGCTTCAAGGCCTCGCTGGCCAGCACGAAGCCGCTTTGCAGCAGAGACGGCAAGGCGGAGGCGACGATGCACAGCAAAAAGATGGGCAGCAAGAGCTTGATGCCCAGCCAGGCCACCGCCTGGGCATAGCCCTGCATGTCCTGCTGGAAGCCGCCGGCGATCACTTGGCGGAAAGCGCCCATCAGCTCCACCAGCGAGCCGAAGGACACCAGATAGGCGACGCCGCACAGGGTCAGGCAGGCCACCACCAGGTCTCGGCTCTTGAAGGACTGGCCTTTCTTGGCCGCGTCCTGCAAGCGCTTGCGCGTGGGCTGTTCGGTCTTGTTCGACATCTCAACGCACCGGCGCGCTCAGCCAGCCGGGCAGCGCTTCCGGCGGGAAGGCCAGCCGCGTCACCGTATCAGGCAACACCGGGCCGAAATACATCAGCATGATCAACAGCGCCACCGCGCTCTTCACCGTCAGCGACACCGCGAAGGCGTTCATCTGCGGCGCGAAACGCGACAGCAGGCCCAACACCACCTCGGACAACAGCAAGGCCGCCACCACCGGACTGGCCAGCACCACCGCCTTGCTGATCACCTGATTGAGCAGGCTTAGCGTCGGCTGCAGCGCCGGCGTGCAAACGCCCAGCGGGTCGCACAGCTGATAGCTCTGACGGAACAAGTCCAGCATCAGGCTCATGCCGCCGCCTTGCAGATAAACCGCGGCGGCGAACAGATTGAACATATTGGCCAATTCCGAAGTGTCCACCCCGTTGGCCGGGTCTATGCTGCTGCTCAAGGTGGCGCCGCGCTGGTTGTCTATGATGCTGCCCAGAGCGTGGAATACCCAGAACGGCCAGGCCAGCAGGCAGCCCAGCAGCAGGCCCACCGCGGCCTCGCGCGCGATCATCGCGAGGAAGGGCAGCGCCTGAAAGGCCGGCAGCGCCTCCACCGGATGCGGCCACAGCCCCAGCGCCACCAGCATGGTGGCCGAGGTGCGCACCACGCCGCTGAGCACATTGCTGTTCAGGAAGGGCAAGATGAAAAACACCGGCGCCACGCGGGCGAAACCGAGCGCGGCCGAGGCCACCCAGCCGTGGATTTCGAAGAACAGGCCAAACTGCATCCGTCTCAGCCCCGGGCCAGCGCCATGCGCATCACCTCCCGGCCAAAGCCGAGCAGGGTTTCGCCGTACCAGCCGGACAGCAGGAACAGACACAGGCTGACGCCGAACAACTTGATGCCGAAGGGCAGCGTCTGTTCCTGCAACTGGGTCACGGTCTGGAACAGGCCCACCAGCAGGCCGATGGCGGTGGCGACGATGATGGGCCAGGCCGACATCAGCAGCACCAGATACAGCGCCTTGTTGCCGGCGAACACCAGATCATTCATAGCAAAACTCCAAAATTGAGGCGGCCGGCATGGACAGCGCGGCACTCCGCCCGCGCCATTAAAGCCATTCAGCTCTCCAAGACTCAGGAAGCAAAATCGAGCGTAGCCGCCAAGGCAAGGCGCGCCGACGCAGGCAGTACCCGTCGTACGACAAGGAGGCGCAACGCAGCATCGGCGGTTTTTCATTCATACAATCACCAGGTCTAGGTAATGGGCGGCAAAACCGCGCGCAGCGGCCAAGGCAAGGCGCGCCGACGCAGACAGTGCATCTAGCACGGCAAGGAGGCGCAACGCAGCATTGGCGGTTTTGCCGCCCATTACGTCGCCAGGTCCAGGTACTGCAACACCAGTCCCTTGGACAACAAAGTCCAGCCATCCAGCGCCACGAACAGCACCAGCTTGATCGGCACCGATATCGTCACCGGGCTCATCATCATCATCCCCAGCGCCAGCAAGATGCTGGAGATCACCAAATCCACCACCACGAAGGGCAGGTAGAGATAAAAGCCGATCTTGAACGCGCTCTTGATCTCGCTGAGCGCGTAGGCCGGCAGCAAGGCGAAAATGGACGGCTGTTCGTCCTCGGCCGCATTGCCGGTTTCGCGTTCGGTACGCTGCGCCTGGGCTTTTTCAAAGAAGCTCACCAGTTCCGGATCGGAATACTTCTGCAAATAGCCGCGATAGCCGTCCAGACCGTTCTCAACGAAGTTGCTCACCGACTCCACGCTGTTGAAGCTGACCTGTTCTTCCTGGTAATGGCTGTAGGCCTGCTGAGCGATCGGCAGCATCACGAACATCGACAGCATCAGCGCGATGCCGTTGAGCGTCATATTGGACGGCACCTGCTGCAAACCCAATGCGTTGCGCACCATCACAAACACGATGGAGAACTTGATGAAGCAAGTGCCGGAAGCGATCAGGAAAGGCAGCAGCGTGGCGAAAGCCAGCAGCGCGATCAGCGAAATATCATTCGACATCGGCGGCTCCGCCCAGCCACTCCGTCACTTCCACCCCCAGATGACCGGCCAGCTGCACCAGTTCCCCGCGTCCCAGCAGCGCGCCGTTGGCGCGCACTTCCACCCGCCGCTCAACATCCGCCGGCAGGTTCAACAACTGGCCACAACACAAGTCCTGCAACTCCGTCAGCGTCACCCGTCCGCGATGCAGCACGAACTCCAGTTCCACCGGCAGCTGCCCCATGTCTCGCGCCGGCGCTTCCTGCTCCGTAGTCTGTTGCGATTCATCCCATTCCATGACGATTCCTTCCTCATACGATTGATAAGTGCCCAGCGCGCGGTCGTGGCAGCGCACCGCCGCCGTCTGCTCGCGGATCAGCAGCACGTCGCCCCGCGCCACCCCCCGCAACAGACCCAGGCTGAGGCGGCTGTCGCCGATGACGAAGCGCAGCGGCCAGCTCAGCAACGGCGCCGGGTCCAGCGCGTCTCCCGCCTCGAACGCCGGCGCGCGCTCCAGCCACAGCGGCCCCTCCGCGCACATCACCCGCAGCAGCGCCTGGCGCGGCAAAGCGTCGCCCGGCCCCGCTTCGCCCAGGCTCAAGCGCTGATAGGCCAGCTCCGGCATCGGCGGCGTCAACGGCCGTTCCGCCGCCGCCAGCCATTGCGCCGCCTGCGCCTCCACGCCGGCGGACAGCGCCAGCCGCGCGAGTTCCGGCGCGGCGCTCTCCAGCCACGCGCGCGGTTGCAGCCAGCCCTGCCAGCGCTGTTCGGCGTCGGCCACCGACAACCACAAGCCGCCGCGCGGCGGCGTTTCCAGCGTGGCGTCCCAACCCTGGCGCCTCCAGGCCGCGGCGGCGCGCTGCAAAGCGCGCTCGCGCGCGTCGATTTGTCTGAGCGCCAGCATCAGGCGTCCTCCTCCTCATCCCGCTGCGGCTGCTGCCGCCCCTGCTCGCGGCCGTCGTCGCGGGCCATCTGCCATTGCTGCGGGTTGCCGGACTGCCATTGCTCGCCCAAACGCTGTTGCACCAGGCTGTCCGACGGCTGCAGGCTGAGCACGCCGCCGGGCTGGCTTTGCACGTTCACCGCGTGTTCGCCGCCCCAGCGCTGGAAGCGGTAGGTCAGGCCCGGCTGGGCCGGTTCCGGCGCGCTGGCCGCGGACAAGGTCGTTTGTGCCTGAGCCGGGGTCGGGTCCTGGCGCGGCCGCGCCGGCGGCGCAGTATCGCGCGGCGGCGTCGCCGGCGCGGACGCTTGGGCCTGCTGCGGCGCAACCGGCGCGGCGGCCGCCGGCGCGGTCTCGTTCTTGCGCGCCTCGCCGCCTTCGCGCGTGACGGCCGGCGTCGGCGCGGGAGCCGGCGCGGCGGCGTCTGCTTTCGGCGCGCTCCGTCCATGCGGCGTCGGCGTAGCCGTGGACATGGCGATAGACGCTTCTACGCGCGCGGCGGCCCCAGGCAGCGCGACCTCGCCCTTGGCCGGCGCGTGCTCGGTTTTTCGCGGCGCCGGCTCGGCCTTGAACAGCGCCCCCAGCGTCTGCGCCCCGACTTTGACCGGCGCGTCGGCCGCCGGCGTCAGGCTGGCGGCGTGCTCAGCTGCCAGCGCCGCCGCGGCGCGCAGGCCCTGCGGCCCGGCGGCGGTCTTGCCGCGGGCATCGGCGGACGGACGTTCTCCGTCGCCCAAAGGCGCCTGCCCCCGTTTGCCCGGCGCCGACAAAGCGGCCTCCGCCGCGCGGCGGCCGCCGGCGTTCAACCGCGCCGCATGCCAATGCGGCGGCAGCGGCGGTTGCCACAAGGTTCCTGCCGGCAGGCGGGAGCGGTCTTGCTCGCGTTCGCCGGCCACGTCCTCGCCGTCGCGGTCCGGATCGGCGGCGTCTCGCCGCTGTCTTTGGGCTTCGCGTGCAAAGGCCTCGGCGGCGCCGTCCGCGTCGGCCGCGGTGGCCGGCCGGGTGTCCGCGCTCGGCGCGGGAATGGGCGTCATCGCTTCCATATCGTCCTCTCTTCCTGCTCGGCCTCGTCCAGCCGCAAACGCCGCATGCGTTCCTGACGGCGCTGCAACTTGGCCCAGCGTTGATATTTGTCTTCCTTGCGCAGCCATTGCCGGCGCAAAGCCTGTTGTTCCTCGCGCCGGCCGGCCAGGCCTTGGCGCTGCTCCTCCAACTGTCCGCTTTGCAGGTCCAGGTTTTGCAACTGGCGGCGGAGCACCGCCTGCTTGCGCTGCAACGCGAAGAGCTGGCCGCGGCTCATCGCCCCGGCCGGTCGTTGCGCCAGCAGCAATTGGCGCAGGCCCTGGCCCTGCGAAGCCAACGCCTCTTGCTCCGCCGCCAACGCGCCGTCCTGGCGCGCCAGCTGAACCAGCTCGGCCTCGCAACGCGATTGCGCCGCCTGACAACGGCGCAGCAGCGCGCCCAGCTTAGGCAACAAGCTCATGCAGGCTGCGCAGGGTGTCGGCGAACCCCGCGCCCTCGTCCACCGGCTGGCACAGCCAGCGGCGCAGCGTGTCGCGGGCGTTCATCGCGCGGTCGTTGTCCGAGTTCTCGCCCGGGCGGTATTCGCCCAGGTCGATGAAGACTTGCAGCTCCTCCAGCCGCGCCATCAAGGCGCGCAGCGCCGAGGCCGCCTGTAGATGGCCGCTGTCGCACACCTGGCAGGCCACGCGGCTGGCGCTCTTGAGCACGTCGATGGCCGGGTAATGGCCCTGGCCGGCCAGCTTGCGGCTCAGATAGATGTGGCCGTCCAGAATGGAGCGGATCTCGTCCGCCATCGGGTCCGGCTCGTCGTCGCTTTCCAGCAGCACGGTGTAGAAGGCGGTAATGCTGCCGCCGCGGGTGGCGCCGGGGCGCTCCAGCAGCCGCGGCAGGCTGTCGAACACCGAGGCCGGGTAGCCTCGCCGAGCCGGCGGTTCTCCCGCGGCCAGCGCCACGTCGCGCAGCGCGCGGGCGTAGCGGGTCATGGAGTCGACGAAGAGCACCACTTTCTTGCCCTGATCGCGGAAGTACTCGGCCACCGTGGTGGCCAGCAGCGCCGCGTTGCAGCGGTCCACCGAGGAGAAGTCCGAGGTGGCGAACACCAGCGCGCAGCGATCGCGCTTGGGCGAGGCCCGCAGCGATTCGGCGAACTCCGTCACTTCGCGGCCGCGCTCGCCGATCAGGCCGATGACGAAAACGTCGGCGTCGCTCTGCTCGATCAGCATGTGCATCAGCATGGTCTTGCCGCAGCCGGCGGAGGCGAAGATGCCGACGCGCTGGCCCACGCCGCAGGTCAGCAGGCCGTCGATGGCGCGCACCCCGGTAGCCAGCGGCTCGCGTATGCCCACGCGCCGAGAGTACGGCGGCGGGTCGGCATCGATGCCGCGCTCCTCGCCGCCCACGCCGGCCTCGGGCGCGAAGCGCTCAACGATGCGGCCGGTGGGGTCCAGCACCGCGCCCAGCGCGGACTCGCCGATCCAGGCGGCCAAGGCGCGGCCGGTGGGCTGCAACACTGCCTCGCGCGACAGGCCGCGCGCGTTGCCGATCAGGCTGAGCACCGCGCGCGGGCCTTGAAAGCCCACCACCTGGGCGCGGGCCACCACGTCGCGGTCTTGCCAGCTGCGGCGGATGTCGCACAGCTCGCCTATCGCCACCTCGGGCAGCGCGGCTTCCAGAATGGGGCCGGACAGGCGTTGCGGATACGCCAGCCGGCGCAACAGGCGCGGCGCTTTCATCGCAGCAGCGACTCGCTGAAGCGCTCCAGCGCGTCGAAGAAGCCGTTCAGCGCCTTGGAGAAGCGCTTGCCGTCGGCCAGATAATCCGGGTGCGCCATCGCCTTCAGTTCCAGATAACCCTCATTGGCGGCCAGTTGCAGTTGACCGCCGCGGGCAAAATGGCAGCCCTGCATCAGGTCCTGCAAGAGCTGGGCGGCGCGCTGGGCCAACACCGCCTCGTTGTGCTCGCCCACCCGCGACCACAGCCACACCTCGCCGTCCTGAGCGCTGACATGGATGCTGGGCAGATCGTGCAAGTCCAGCGCGATGGTGGAATGGCTGTCCAATTCGCCCAGCAGGGCGGGATCGCAGCCGCTCTCTTCCAACGCGGAGCGGACCAGTTGGGCAATATCGATGGCGAACATAGGCGGATTCCTTTTTGATTCCAGTCCCCTTTAAAACCGATACGTTTGTCGCGCTATCGGTTCTAAAGGAACCGGGGTTAGATGGTTTTGATCACGTTCACCGACACGCTGTCGGCGATTTCGCCGAAGGACACCACTTCCAGATCGCGGAAGCGGGTTTCGACCAGTTTCTTGATGAAGCGCCGCACATCCACCGAGGCCAGCAGCACTAAGTCCTTGTGAGCGATGCCCATGCCGTCCAGACCCAGCGCGAACAAGTCCATCAGTTCATCCGAGGCGGCCGGCTCCAGGTTGAGGAAGGCCCCCGCCGAGGTCTGGCGTATGCCCTTGCGCACCATGTCCTCCACCTCGGCAGACATCATCACCGCGCGCAACTCGCCGCCGCTGGCAAACTTGTGGCAGATGTAGCGCGCCAGCGCGCCGCGCACGTGCTCCACCAGATTGATCACGTCCTTCTCGCGCGGCGCCCACAGCGCCAGCGCTTCCATGATCAGCTTCATATTGCGTACCGAAATGCGTTCGGCCAGCAGACGCTGCAGCACTTCGGCGATGCGCTGCACCGTGGCGTGGCGCAGCACTTCCTTGAGCAGGTCCGGGTATTTGGCTTCCAGTTGGTCCAGCATGTGCTTGGTTTCCTGGACGCCGAAGTATTCGTTGACGTGGCGCGCCAGCAGCGCGGCCAGGCATAGGTAGAGTTCATCCAGCGCCGGGCGCAGCTGGTAACCCAGCTTGGTCAGCTTGTCGCCGTCGGCCGGACGCACCCAGGCGCACTGGCTGGCGCCCTGGGTGCTGAACACCGGCCGCACCCCAAGCGCGGCGGCCTCGTCCGAGTAATTGACCACGCGCACCAGATCGAAATGCAGCTCGAACTCGTCGGCGCGGATTTCGTTGATCAGCACCGCCACCCGGTTGTCCGGCAGGCCTTCACCGTCGCGCAGCAGCATATCCGGCAGCCGCACGCCGTAGTCGATGAAAAACTGACTGCGCAGCCGCTCGGCCAGCTGAGCCTGTTCCAGCGCGGCGCGGCGCGCCTTGGGCACCAGCAGGATCAGCGGCACGGTCTCCGCCGCCACTTTGTCCAGATTGCCTATCAGGCCCAAGGTGCTGTCCTTGCCGCCCGCCGGCGTCGCGCCGGCGGCCGCGCTCGCGGGAGTCTGGGCCGCGCCCGACGGGCCTTTGCGTGCCATGCGGCGCTTGTAATAGAACAGGCCGCCCAAAGCCGCGGCCAGGATCAGGAACACGATCAGCGGAAAGCCGGGCAGCATGCCCACCGCCAACGCCAGCACCGCGGTCACCACCAGCACAAACGGGTTGCCCAGCAACTGGCTCATGATGTTGCGGCCCATATTGTCGCTGTCGCCGTTGACGCGAGTGACGATGAAGCCGGCGCTGATGGCGATCAGCAGCGCGGGAATCTGCGCCACCAAGCCGTCGCCGATGGTGAGCATGGTGTAGGTGGACAGCGCGGTGGACAGGTCCATGCCATGCTGGGTCATGCCCACGGCGATGCCGCCGATGAAGTTGACGAAGATGATGATGATGCCGGCGATGGCGTCGCCCTTGATGAACTTCATCGCGCCGTCGAAGGAGCCGTAAAGCTGGCTTTCGCGTTCAAGCACGCTGCGGCGTTCGCGCGCGCCGTCGGCGTCCACGATGCCGGCCTTGAGGTCGGCGTCGATGCTCATCTGTTTGCCGGGCATGCCGTCCAGCGAGAAGCGCGCCGCCACCTCGGCCACCCGTTCCGAACCCTTGGTGATCACGATGAACTGCACCACGGTGACGATGGAAAACACCACGAAGCCCACCGCCAGGCTGTCGCCGATGACGAACTGGCCAAAGGTGTTGATGATCTCGCCCGCGTCGGCCTCGATCAGGATCAGGCGGCTGGTGCTGATGGACAGCGCCAGCCGGAACAGCGTGGTGATCAGCAGCACCGAGGGAAAGGTGGAAAAACTGAGGATGCGGTCGATGTAGAACGAGCCCATGAACACCAGCACGGCGATCACGATGTTGAGGCCGATCAGGAAGTCCACCAAATAGGTGGGCAAGGGGATGATCAGCATCGCGATGATCATCACCATCAACAGCAGGATCAGCAATTCCGGCCGCGAGCGCGCGCCGTTGAGCAGGGAATTAAACACCGTTAGTCATCCAAGCGATTCGATATTGGCGGCGGGCCGCGGCCCGCCGGGAAAAACAGCCAGGCAAGACGGGACGTATCTCCCCGCCTTGCCTGGCGGCTCTCGTTTACTCCGCGCCGCCGCCCTCGGCCTCGCGCCGGCGCTCGGCCAGTTCGTGGCGGTAAGCGATGGCCGCCAGATGGCGGAACTCCTCCTGCAAGGCGTCCAGCCAGCGTTCGTCGACGAACAGCTGCGGCGGCAGCGCCTTGCAAGCCTGGTACAGCGCCTGCAACAAGGTGGAATGCTCGCTGTGGCGGCTGAGCAAGGCGGTGTCGCCCACCGTCTCCGCCAGCAAGCCGTCCAGTTGCTGCGGCTGTTGCAGCAGCGACAGCAGAAACAACAACCAGTCCGCCTCGCTGGGGTTGAAGGCGCACACCTGCGGATTGCTCAACATGCGGCCGACGAAGAGCGCGTCGGCCGAACGCAGCAGCTTGAGCTGGCTCAGCCTGCCCAGGAGATTGCCGAACTCCAGCCGCGAACAGCTGGCGTCCAGCGAATCGATGTCGGCCAGCAACGCGCCTTCGATGAAGTCCAACACCACCGCTCTGCGTTGGTAGCCGTAGCTGCCCACCCAGTCGGCGTAAATCTCCACTTCCGCCGCCTCGCTCTCCAGAAACTGGCGGTAGCTGGCGCGCAGCAGGCCGGGGCTCAGCGACAGCGCCTTGCCGAACAGCCTCGCCTTCAGCGCGCAATTGATGCCGGCCTTCAACGGCTTGGCCTCGGCCTGGTCCTCCACCTGCTTGAGCAGGGCCTGCAGGCGCTTGCGCACCACCTCGTCCAGCTGACGGCGACGCAATAGTTCGCGCAGCACCAGCACCAGATCGCTGTCGTCCGGGAACAAGGAGCGCGCTTGGCGCAGCAACTCCTCGGCGCTGACCCCGTGGGACTTGGCCACGTTCACGATCTGCTGCGCCTTGGGCTGGGCCTCCTCGTCCAGCACCCGTTCGAAGCTGTCGGCCAGATGGCCCAGCTTCTTGTCGTAATCGCGGCGGTTGCGGAACTGGGTCAGCGCCGCGGACATTTCATCGGTGGATTGGACAAAGCGCTGCACCTCGGCCGCCGGGCTGGCGTCCTCCACCTGCTGCGCGTCCGCCTGCCGGGCCTCGCCCTGACGCTGGGCGTCGCGCTGAGCGTCCAGCTTGGCCTGGTGCTTGGGCGAGCGGACGCCAAAGACCGGTGGCGGACGGCCGCTAATGTCCACGCGTAGCGCCCTTGGCCGCGCCCTCGGCGCGTTGCTCGCGGTCCAGGTAGTCCCGCACCCATTGCTGCAGCGGATCGCTGGCGATACCGCCCTCCTTGGCCACCGCCGCCGATAGATCGCTGGCGTCCGGCGTCAACGGGTCGTCGATCTCGCGCGGCTGGATCAGGAACACGCGCACGGTATTGCTCTGGTTCTGGCTGCGGTAGCGGAACAGGCCGCCCACCAAGGGCAAGCTCCCCAAGAACGGCACCTTGTTGTTCTGTTCGATATTGGCGTCGCGGGTGTAGCCGCCTATCAACAGGCTCTTGCCCTGCGGCACTCGCGCCACGGTGCTGATGCGGGTACGGCCCACCTCGGGCAAGGCATCCTGCGGGTCCCTGTCGTAATCAGGTGTCTTGGCCTCGCGGCCATCCTCGATGTTCAGCGACATCTCGATCTGGCCGTCGGCGGAGAAACGCGGCAGCACGCTGACCAGGGTGCCGTAGGTCACGTGTTGCAGGCTGGCATTGCGCTCGCCCACCAGCTTGGCGTAGAAGGTGCGGTTATTGTCGAAGATGGCCGGCACGTTTTCCTGGGTCAGCACCACCGGGCGCGACACCACATTGGCCTTGTTCTTCTGCGACAGCGCCATCACCGAGGCGATGAAGCGGGTGCCGTCCAGGGTGCTGATCGAGCTGCTGGGGTTCAGCGCCACGCCCAGCTTGTTGCCCACGGTGACGCTGCCGCTCCAGTTGACGCCCAACTGGTCCAGATCGCCCTTGTCCAGATCTATGATCCACAGCGACAGCTCGACGTGGCGCTTGGCCACGTCCAGCGCCAGCGCCAGGTTTTCGATGAAGCGCACCTGTTCGGCGGTGCCCTTGATCAGCAGGCTGTTGGTGTCCGGATAGGCGATCACCTTGATGTCGCCGGCCGCCGCGTCCTGCTTCAGCGCGTCCGGCAGGCTGAGGCCGGCCTGGTAGGCCGGCGCCTTCAGCTCGCCGCTGGCGGGAAAGTCCGGCATCGCCGGGATGTCGCTGCCCCGCGCCGGCGGCCGTACCGGATTCACGCCGGCGGTCTGCAAGGGCTTGTCTTCGCCCTGCAGCAGCTTTTCGATCACCGTGGCCATGCCGGGGATGACGATTTTCTGATCGCGCAACTCATAGCTGCGGTCGCTGACGAAGGTGTTGTTGAGCCGCACCACACCAATCTTTTGCCGGCCCAGTTCGATACCGTCGCTCTGCTTGTCCATGAAGCCGGCGGCGTTGACCACCAGATCCACGAAAACCGGCGGCCCGGACACATAGAAAGTGCCGCTGCGACTATCGCCGCGCAGCGGATAGCGTTTGTCGTAGAGGCCGGACTTGCGCAGGAAGTCGTTGAAGGCGGAGAGCGACACATTGCGCAGCGACACCACCGCATTGCGGGTTTCGCTGGCGTCGTAGACATAGATGGCCTGGCCGTCGTGATACCAGATCAGGCTCAACTGCTGGGTCATCTTGTCCAGCAACGCCTGCGGGTTGGCCAAGTCGAAATCGCCGCTGATCTGCTTGCGCGCCGCCTGCTTGCTGACGATCACCGGCTTTTTCAGCCGCGAGGAAATCGCGTCGAAGAAAGAACGCAGGCCCTCCTTCTTGGCAACGTAGCCGGCGGAGTCGGCGGCGCGCGCCGGTTCCGGCGCGGCGGCGGCCGGCACGGACGCGAGCAGCGCCGCGGCCAGCAGCGCGGCGGATAAAAAGCTTCGATTCATTTGGTGGCCAGTTGAATGATGTTGGACAGACCGCGAGGCGAAACGCCGATCAGCCCCTTGATTTCATTGGAAAAATGCGACGACGAGGCGTAGCCGTGCTTGAGCGCCACCTGGGTCAGGTTTTCCCGTCCCTCCGCCACGTCCAGCAGCGAACGGGCCATGCGCCAGTCTCGCAGCTCGGTCTTGGCCGCGTTGCCCAGCGCATGGCGGCACAAGCGGCGGAAGTGGGAGTAAGACACGCCGTAGCGCTCGCCCAGCGCCTGCAACTTGTCGCCGCAGGCGGACTGGGCCAGCAGGAAACGCACCAGCCAGTAGCTCTCGCTGCGGCGCAGCAGCGCCAGCAGCGCGGCGAAGGCCGGCGACGGCGTCAACACTTGCAGCAAGAACCAGTACTCGCAACGCTTGCGGTCCTGCCAGGCCGCCAGATCGACCAGCGGCAATTGCGCGCAGCGCGCCTCGCTTGCAGGCGCGTCCGCGTCTCGCGCCTCATCGGCCTTGGCTTCGTCGACGAAGGCCAGCAGCTTGCTGAACGCCTCCAATCGGACAGGCTGAAACGGCAGCGCGCCGGCCACCACGCTCACTTCCACGCGGTCCAGCAACAGCAGGCCCTGCCAATCCGCCGCCAGGGTCAGCGCTTCCGCGCCGTCTTCCCAGCTCAATTCCAACCGCGCCTCTTCCCGGCGCGGCGGCAGCAACCAGACGTCCTGGGCCGGCGCGCAGCGCTTGGCGGCGGCCTCCAAAGTCTCCAGCGGGTGCAACACATCGTTATCGGTCATCGGTCAAACGCCCTGCCGGGCTCGTGCTTGGACCGGGAAAGTGTCCCCCAGCCCCGCGGGCGAATCCTGATGCAAATCTGATGGGAGCCGGAGTTTTCGCTCGGGCGCCCGCCAGACACAAAGAACAGGCCCGCCGCTGCGGCGCCCGCGCGACAAAAGCCGCTACGAGCACGCTCACGCCTCCCCCGCGGCTTTAATCAGCGTCGCGATTATCCTTTTCCCCGCCGCGGGTAACTTTCAACTATCGATCATGCCGGCCGCTTTTCGCCATCAGTAATAACGCTCAGCAAAGCTACGCAGGCGCCGCCGCGGCCACAGCCGTGCTATAGGCAGAGATAGGCTCTAAAATGCCAAATGAATTCTTAAAATCAAAAACACCGCGATGCCCACTGGAGAAAATGCGATGGCTAGGATGAACCTCACCTTGCGCCGGGGAGCGGCGCTGCTATTGCTGTTGAGCCTGGCCGGCTGCCGGGACGATCAGCCCAAACCCGGCACCGTGCAGGACGAGGCAAAGCTGGCTCAGCGCACAGTGGAATCCTTCCCCGCCGCCGACGAGGACTACTTCAAGGACATGGACGGCGCGGTGGCCTTGAACCCCGCCGAGATCAAGGGGCGCAACACCTGGCTGGTGTGGACCGGGGGCAACGACAGGCTGTGGGACAAACTGTCCACCGTCAGCGTCGGCAACCTGGACTTGCTCAAGACCCTGTCCTCCCATCCCAGCCTCAAGTTCAGCCGCGACAACCGCTGGAACTACCTGGGCCTGGTCAACGAACCCTGTTTCGACAAGGCAGGCGGCCCGGACGATAAACGCTTCGGCCTGTGGCTGGACCAGCGCCGCGCCGATTGCCCTAAAGACCCGTTCGAGAACGAGCAAAAATATCCGGGCGTGGCCATAGGCGCTCGCGGCAAGAACCTGCCCGCCGGCTCCTTCTACGGCTACGCCACCGGCGTGGTGGGCCTGCGCCTGTTCCCCAACCCCGCTTTCGACGACGCCGCGGCCAAGAAATGGGACGCCAAGCGCTATTACGAAGACCCGGCGTATTACAACAACAAAGACCTGATCCGCCCCTACCGCGTGGGCATGTCCTGTGCGTTCTGCCACGTCGGCCCCAATCCGGTGAAACCGCCGGCGGACCCGGAACATCCTAAGTGGGAAAACCTCAGCTCCAACGTAGGCGCTCAGTACTTCTGGGTGGACCGCATCTTCTCCTGGCAGGCGGACCCCAGCAGCTTCCCCTTCCAGCTGTTCCACACCTCGCGCCCCGGCGCGCTGGACACCTCGCTGATCTCCACCGACTCGATCAACAACCCGCGCACCATGAACGCGGTATACGGCCTGGGGCCGCGGCTGGACATCGCCAAGCGCTGGGGCAAGGAAACCCTGGCCGGCGGCGAACTTAACAACAAGCAGTTCAACGACTTCGTCAAAGACGGCCCGTTGACTCAGTTCTTCCTGCCGCCCAAAACCGTGTGGACGCCGCGAGTGCTGAAGGACGGCTCGGATTCGGTGGGCGCGCTGGGCGCGCTGAACCGCGTCTATCTGAATATCGGCTTGTTCAGCGAAGAATGGCTGCTCCACTTCAACCCCTTGGTGGGCGGCAAAACCATCACCCCGATCCAGATCGCCGACGCGCGCAAGAACTCGGTGTACTGGCAGTCCACCGAACAGCAGACAGTGAACATGGCGCTGTTCTTCCTGAAGAGCACGGACCCGCACAAGCTGAAGGACGCACCCGGCGGCGAGCAATACCTGAGCCGCGACGCCGCTCAGCTCAGCCGCGGCAAAACGGTGTTCGCGGAAAACTGCGCGCGCTGCCACTCCAGCAAGCTGCCGCCCAAAGTCCCGCCGCTGGACCCCACCGCCGGCTGCGCCGGCCCGGGCTACCTGGCCTGCTTCAACAAATACTGGGAATGGACCAAGACCGAGGACTTCAAATCGCAGATGCGCCAGATCGTCCAGGCCGACGACTTCCTGAAAGACAACTACCTGTCCACCGAACTGCGCGTGCCGGTGACCTTGTTGCAGACCAACGCCTGCAGCCCGCTGGCCACCAACGCGCTCAAGGGCAATATCTGGGACAACTTCTCGTCCAAAACCTATAAGGACCTGCCCTCTGTCGGCGAAATCACCGTGCACAACCCCTTCACCGGCGCGCCCTGGCAGTACAAGATGCCGGCCGGCGGCCGCGGCTATACCCGCCCGGCTTCCTTGATCAGCGTCTGGTCCACCGCGCCCTTCCTGCTCAACAACAGCCTGGGCAAATTCAACCCCAGCCCGTCGGTGGCGGCGCGCATGGACTCCTTCAACGACTCCATCCAGAAACTGCTGTGGCCGGAAAAACGCGAGAAGGACAAGATGCTGGGCGACAAGGTGCCCGGCGTGATCGACCGCACCACCGCCCGCAGCTATCTGCGCGTGCCCGTCGGCTACTTGCCGGATGCGCTGCAAGAACTGCAAGGCCCGCTGCAACGCTATCTGCCCTGGTTGTTCGGCAAGGACGGCGTGGAGCTGGGGCCCATCCCGGCCGGCACCCCGGTCAACCTGATCGCCAACCTGCAAGTGACGCTGGACAATCCCTCGCTGGGCGAACGGCTCAAGCACGATAAAAAATTGCTGGAGCTGCTGCTGAAGATCAAGCACGACCTCAAGGCCTTGCCGCCGGGCGCCAGCGACGAAGAAGCGCGCAAGGTGTTCGCCAACCTGGCGCAGCCGATGCTGGAACTGAGCACCTGCCCGGACTTCGTGGTCAACCGCGGCCATTACTTCGGCACCGGCTACCAGACTCAGGAGCCCGGCCTCAGCGACAGCGACAAATACGCGCTGATCGAATTCCTGAAAACCTTCTAAAGCGCGCGCCATGGACGAATACGAATACATCGTGGTGGGTTCCGGCGCCGGCGGCGGCACACTGGCGGCGCGGCTGACCGAAGCCGGGCATCGGGTCTTACTGCTGGAGGCCGGCGGCGACCCGCGCGCGCTCAAGGGCGGCGACGCCTGGCAGCCCCAGGCGGAACGGCTGCCCGACGATTACGACGTGCCGGTGTTCCACGCGCTGGCTTCGGAAAACGAGGCGATGAAGCTGGACTACTTCGTCCGCCACTACGCCAACGACGCCCAGCAAAAGCGCGACCCCAAATACCGCGCGGAATGGAACGGCCAAAAAGTGGACGGCGTGCTCTACCCGCGCGCCGGCGCGCTGGGCGGCTGCACCGCCCACAACGCCATGATCACCGTCTATCCGCACAACGCGGACTGGGACGGCATCGCCCAACTCACCGGCGACGACAGCTGGCGCGCGGACCACATGCGCGGCTATTTCGAACGGCTGGAAAACTGCCACCACCGCCCGCTGTACCGCTGGCTGGGCCTGCTCGGCGTCAATCCCACCCGCCACGGCTGGCGCGGCTGGCTGCAAACCGAGAAGGCGATTCCGGAATCCGCGCTGGGCGACGCCGGCCTGGTGGACACCTTGTTGGTGTCGGTGGACAAGGTCTTCGACGAAGTGGACGTGCCGCACCGCAGCTGGCGCTGGCTGCTGCAAGGCCAAGCCGATCCCAACGACTGGCGGCTGGTGCGCGACAACGCCGTCGGCGTCTGCTACCCGCCGCTGGCCACCCGCAACCATCAGCGCAACGGCAGCCGAGAACGGGTGCTGGACGCGGCGGCGCGCCACCCGGACCGGCTGCGCGTAGAACTGGACGCGCTGGCCACCCGGGTGTTGTTCGACGAGAATCTTCGCGCGGTGGGCGTGGAATACCTGAAAGGCGCCGGCCTTTACCGCGCCAGCGGCCGGGTCAGCAACGCCCCCGGCGAACGCCGCGAGGCGCGCTGCAGCCGCGAAGTGATCCTGGCCGGCGGCGCCTTCAACAGCCCGCAACTGCTGATGCTGTCCGGCATCGGCCCGGCCGCCCACTTGCAAGAGCGCGGCATCGCGCCGAGGGTGGATCTGCCCGGCGTCGGCCAGAATCTGCAGGACCGCTACGAAGTGGGCGTGGTCAACCGGATGAACTTCAAGCATTGGGAAGTGCTGAAAGGCGCGGAGTTCGCCCCAGGCGACCCGCAATACAAGCAATGGGAGGAAGGCCGCAAAGGCGTCTACACCACCAATGGCGCGGTGCTGGCGGTCATCCGCCGTTCGGCGCAAGAGCGGCCGCTGCCGGACTTGTTCTGCTTCGCGCTGCTGGGCCTGTTCAAAGGCTATTTCCCCGGCTACTCCCGCTTGTTTCCCGAACACCTGAACTACCTGACCTGGGCCATTCTCAAGGCGCATACCAATAACCGCGCCGGCACGGTGACGCTGCGATCCGCCGACCCGCGCGACCCGCCGGACATCAACTTCCACTACTTCGAAGAAGGCAGCCCCGGCGGCGATCAGGATTTGGACTCAGTGGTGGAAGGCATCAAGTTCGTGCGCAGCCTCACCGCCGACTTGAAAAAACAAAACCTGATCGCGGAAGAGGAACTGCCCGGAGAGGCCGTGCAAAGCGACGATGAACTGCGTCAATTCGTCCGCGACAACGCCTGGGGCCACCATGCCTCCTGCAGCTGCGCCATCGGCGCGCGCGAAGCCGGCGGCGTGCTGGACAGCCGCTTCCGGGTTCACGGCGTCAGCGGCCTGCGCGTGGTGGACGCCTCGGTGTTTCCGCGCATCCCCGGCTTCTTCATCGTCTCCGCGGTGTACATGATCGCGGAGAAGGCGGCGGAGGTGATTCTGGAGGACGCCAGGCGTTGAGGGAGGGCGAGTCACGGTTTTAGCTAGCAATGTGAAGCCACTAGAAAAACGCCAAAAACACTACATATCCGACGCGCCCCGGGTCCCTTCAAGCCTGCCGCCGGGTGGCAGGCCCGAGGTCTTAAGCGGCTGCCTGTTTGAGCGATTTGACGCTAGCAAATCGCGAGTTCAGCCGCGCCTCGGGCCTGACGGGACCCGGCGGGAAGCCGCAGGCTAGGCTTGCAGGGTGGCCTTTAGGAGTGGAGAGGATATTTGGCCAAACAAATATCCTTTCCCTGCCCGCCGGGCAGCCCCGGCAATCAAAATCATCATCCGCGCAGCGGATTCAGGGCCATGAATATCATCAGCCACCTCGACGAAATGGTTGCCAGTCCAACACCCGCCGACAAAGCCGGACCAACGGAAAGAACCCGATGAGCACCCCGACCCAGCCCTTCTCCCAAGTCCACGCCGACGAACGCGCCGGCCTGGCCGCCGCCCGCGCGGACGAAGGCGTGGACCGTCCGGGCGGCGATGAAGCGCCGCAAGCCGGCCTCGCCTTCTCCGGCGGCGGCATCCGCAGCGCCACCTTCAATCTGGGCGTGCTGCAAGCACTGGCGAGCAGCCGCTGGCTGCGCGAGTTCGACTATCTGTCCACCGTCTCCGGCGGCGGCTACCTGGGCGGCTGGCTGTCCGCGCTCAAACACCGCGCCGGCAACGCCGGCATGGAACAAACGCTGCGCGACCATCAAGGCCGCCAGCCGGCCATCCAGTTCCTGCGCGACTACAGCAACTACCTGACCCCCAAAACCGGCTTGTTCAGCCTGGACACCCTGTCCGCCGTCATCACCTACTGGCGCAACTTCATCCTCAACCAGGTTGTGCTGCAAAGCCTGCTGCTGGCGCTGCTGCTGGGCCCCCACTTCCTGGTGGACTTGGCGCGCAATATCGCCTCCACCCCTTACGCGGGCCCCGCCGCGCTGACCGTGGCCGCCGCCGCCGCCGTGCTGTCCGCCCTGTTGGCGCGCGCCACCACCCGCGACGGCAAGGACGCCGCCCCGCCCGGCGCCGCCAGCGCCAGCGTCGCTCTATTGCTGCTGTTCTGTTACGCAATGGCGGTGTTCACGCTCAACCGCCTGGACAGCCGCGACGACTTCTGGCACCAGTTGCCGCTGTGGCGAGTGGCGCTGGGGTCCAGTCTGGCTTACGCCGGCTACTGGGCCCTGCTGGCGCGCGGCTTCAGCCAGCTGCGCGGCAATGGCTACCTGCGCAGCGTGCTGTGGGCGCTGCTGGCCGGCCTGGCCGGCGGCGGCAAGCTGTGGCTGGCGTTGCAAGCGCTGGATTACGGCCTGGGCATCCGCGCGCCGCTGGCCCAAGCCTGGTATTTGGTGGGCGGCGTCTTTCTTGTGCTGCCGCCGGTGTTCGCCCTGACCGCCGCGCTGCACATCGGCCTGGTCAAGCGCAGCTTCTCCGACCTGCAACGCGAATGGTGGTCCCGTCTGGGCGGCCTGCTGCTGGCGCTGGACCTGGCGCTGGCGCTGCTGTTCGTCGTGGTGGCGCTGTCCCTGCCGCTGCTGGCGGTGAGCGCCGACTGGCTGCGCGCGCTAACGCTGCCGGCCTGGCTGCTGACCACGCTGGCGGCGGTGTGGCAAGGCCAGTCCGCGCGCACCGGCGGCATGCAAAACGCCGGCTGGCGCGACCTGCTCGCCCGCATCGGGCCTTATGTCTTCATCGCCGGCCTGTTGATCCTGCTCAGCGCAGGCCTCAGCTGGCTGCTGACCGCGCTGGAGGTGCGCGCCGGCGGCTGGCAACTGCGCCAACAGCTATGCGGCTTCCGCCACTGCGACCTCAGCGACTGGACCACGCTGCACTTCGCCGCATCGGAACAGCAGGGCCTGGGCGGCGGGCTCTACGCGGCGCTGATCCTGGCCTGTCTGGGACTGGCGGTGTTCGCTTCCTCCCGTTTCGACATCAATCTGTTCTCCCTGCACAACTTCTACCGCAACCGGCTGACGCGCGGCTACCTGGGCGCCAGCGCGCCGCAACGGACGGACACGGTCAACCGCTTCACCGGCTTCAACGCCGGCGACGACCTGCCGCTGGCCGAACTGGCCGGCCGGGACGGCGCGCCGCCGCAACGGCCCTACCACCTGATCAACACCGCCCTCAACCTGGTGGCCGGCGACGACCTGGCCTGGCAGCAGCGCAAGGCCGCCTCCTTCACCTTCACCCCTCGGCACTGCGGCTACAAGTTTCCGGACGGCGCGCCGGAAGCCATCGACGCCTTCGCGCCCACCAACGCCTATATGCTGGACGATGTCTCCGGCATGGACCGGGGGCCGATGCTGGGTTCGCTGATGGCGGTGTCCGGCGCGGCGGTCAGCCCCAACCAGGGCTATCACAGCTCGCCGGCGGTAACCTTCCTGCTGACGGTGTTCAATGTGCGGCTGGGGCGCTGGTGCCCCAATCCCGGCAAGCCCGGCGCGGACCTGCAAGCGATGTCTCCGCCGCAGGGCTGGATCTACCTGCTCAAGGAATTGCTGGGCCAGACCAATGCCCGTTCGGACTTCGTCTACCTCAGCGACGGCGGCCATTTCGAAAACCTGGGGCTGTATGAATTGCTGCGGCGGGAATGCAGGCTGATCGTGATTAGCGACGCCGGTCAGGACGAGCAAATGACTTTCGAAGACCTGGGCAACGCCATCCGCAAATGCCGGATAGACCTGGGCGCGGAAATCCACATCGACGTGGACGCCATCCGCCGGGACCCGGCCACCGGCCTCAGCCGGGCCGCCTTCGCCGTCGGCTACATCCGCTACGCTTCCGGCGCCAACGGCCACCTGCTTTATCTGAAACCCTGTCTTCAGGGTCATGGCCTGGAGCCGGTGGACGTGCAGCAATACCGAGCGGAACATCCGACCTTCCCGCACCAGTCCACGCTCAATCAGTGGTTCGACGAATCCCAGTTCGAGAGTTACCGCAAACTGGGGCTGTGCATCGGCGAGCAAGCGGTACGCGAGCTGGACCGCAACGGCGCGGGCTGGCTGGCCGCGGACGGCGGCGGCGCGTAAACGAAAACAGGCTGGGCCTTCTCGGCACACGGAACAGCCGCGCGTTGCCTTTGAACAGGGCAGAAGGGTGGCGGCATGGCGGGGAGAAAGGTAGAGAAGGTCATTACCGTCTACATCTCATCATAAAACAGCGCGCCGCCTGCCTGTGAAAACGCTCCGGCTTCAGCACCCGGCCTGGCGGTAAGGCGCCATCACCTCCGCCAGTTCCGCCCTGTCTTCGTGCGGAGCCAGCACCGCCAGCTTGGACAGATCCATTTTGCCGTCCAGGAAGGCCAGCAGCCGTTCCAGATCGTCCAGATCGCTCATATAGTGGCCGGACGACAGCACCAGCGACCGGGCCTTGCCGTCGCGCAGCTCTATCATCGCCGCCGCCCGCACCGGCTTGCCGGCGCTGGTGCTGGTGTGGTGCAAGCGCCCCAGCACCGCGTCGTGGACGAACAGCCTGTCGTCTCGATCCAGCACCAGGATGGCGTAGCCAGGCATGCCCAGCTTGCCGTTGGATCCGGCGGTGTCGATGAGCGCGCCGTCCGGCCGCCGCCATACGCCATCGACCACTTCGGCCAAATAGGGCTTGAGCGCGGCGGCGTCGCTCAGATAGCTGACTTGCGGCGCGTCGCCCAGGCGCGCCATGCGCGGCGGCTGACCGGGCCTCGCCAGATTGATTTCCAGCTGAGGGCGGGCATCCATCCAGGCGAAGAAGTTTTCCCTGGCATTGTCGCCGCTGGCCACCCATTGCCGGTGCGCCGACTGCGCGTACTCCCGGTAGCGATGTCGCGGGTCGCGCACTTCACGCAGCTCTTCGTCCACCAGTCCGGTTTCGCCTTCTCTGGGCATCAGGGCGGCGACGAAGCGGGCGGCGTCGCGGAAACGCTCCAAGGGGCGCGGCGCGGGTTCGCAAACACTGTCGACGCCCTTGACCGCTTGCGCCAGCCGGCTGGACGCCGCCGGCGGCGCTTCCGGGCGCGGCGGCAACGTGGCCGCGCCGCTTGCCGTGACTCTCATCAGAATGTGTCCTCTTGTTCGTTGTCCATGCCCGCTAGCGCGCCAGCGGCAGTTCTTCCCAGCCGGCGAAACTCTGCTTGTCCGCCTGCCATAAGGGGAGCTGGCGCTCCATCATCGCGTCCAGCGCGTCCAGCGCGGCGTCCCCGGCGCGCTTGGAGCCGCTGGCCGCGAAGCGCTCCATCGCGGCGAAGAAATCCACGCCGTCCACGCCCTGGCGCTTCAGGTAATAGCCGGCCTCTTGCCGCACCGCGGAGTCCGGTTCGGCCAGCTTGCGGCATAGAGCTTCCAGCGCCGGCCGCTGCGCCTCTCTCATGGCCGGCCAGCGCTCGCTCTCATCCACCGCCTTCAGGTGCAAATAGTGCATCAGCGGCGCACTCAGGCTGTTGTCGCCCCAACGCTCGCCCAGCACCGCGGTGGCGGAGGAGCCGGCGTTAAGGCCCAGTTCCAGCGACACCCCCGGCTGCAGCGGCACGCCGCCGGAGGCGGACACACCCAGGTTGCCGCTGGCGCTAACCCGGCTCAATTGGAGCCGGAAGCCGGCGGCCTCCGCCGGGAAATCCGCCTGGGTCTGGTATTGCGGCCGGTAAAAACGCAGCAGCAGGGTCAGCGCGCCGCCGCCTTGCAAGCCCACAGAACTTTGCAGCCCGGCCAGCGCAGCCGGCACTTCGGCTGCCAGGCCGTGAGGCGCAAGCTGCGCGCTCAGCGCGTCGCGCAAGGCGTCCAGCGGCCAAGAGCCGCTCAGATTACCGGATAGGCTCAGTCTCACGTCCTTGTAATCCCCCGCTCTCACCGGGTTGTGATGCACCCGGGTGCGCTCGGTCAGCGAGGCTTCCGCTTTCAGGCCCAGCGGGCCAAGCGCGCCGCCCAGGTCCAAGGCGATGCTGCGGTCGCGGATTTGCAGGCGCAGCATGTCGTGAAAGCTGGTGCGCTTGGCCAGCGCCGCCGCGTCGTGTCGGATGGGCGGCGCGTACAAACGCGGCGCCAATTGGTCCAGGCTTTGCAACAGGCTCTCGTCGCCCTTGCCCGCCGCGGTCAGCGTCAACGCGGCGTGGGCCAGCGCCATATTGGCCAACGTTTCCTCGCGGCTTCCCGCGCGCCAGGCGGCCTGAATCGAGCGCTCCACCGCCGCGCCGCCCTGGCGCTTGCCGATGCCGGCGTCCAGTTGCTGGGCAACGGCGCAGAAATGTTCAAATTCGGCGCGCAAACCGTCCGCCGCGTCGCGCAGCTTCTCCGGCGCCAGTTCGCGCAGCGCCGCCATGTTCTGCGCGCCGCTAAGTCCGCTTAGCGGATGATTGCGCGCGTCCGCGCCCATCAGCGCGGCGGCTTTTTGTTCAATGCCGGCCAGCCGTTGCTGGGCGATCGTCGCGTTGCGCGCCGCGCCCTGCTCCTGGCGCAGGCCTTGCCAGATCGGCGTCAGCGCGTCGGCCTGAATGTCGATGCGCTCCACCGCCGCGCCAACGCCGGCCCCGACGCCGACCGCTTCGGCGCGGGCGGAAGCGCTGCCCTTGACGCTGTCCACCTTGCTGGGCGGCAGATAGGGCACCTGCGCGCCGGGCAGGGACGCCGCGCTGTCGCGCTGCCCCAGCCAGCCCAGCAACACGCCCAGCCGTTGTTGTTGATCCGCAGCCTGCTGTTGCAGTTGCTGGTACTGACGCAATTCATTGCCGTGGCTGGGGCGGAACAGGCGGATCAGCGCCCCCACCGCGGTGCGGGCGCTGAGGCCCAAGGTGTCGCGGCGCGAGCCGTGAGCCAACTGGTCCGCCTTCAGTTTGACGAAGGCGGTGGCGCTGGCGTATTCGGTCGCCACGGTGCGTTGGCGGCGGCCTTCCACCGCGCCGGACAAGGAGGCGACGCCGACGCCGCCCTGAACCCCTGCGCGCGCGGACACCGCCTTGCCTTGGTTCTGGAACACGAAGCCTTCGTCGTCGTTGTCCATTCCGCGGCTCCAGGCCAGGCCCACGCTGAGAGTGGCCTTGGCCCCGGCTCCGGCTTCTCCCAGCCCCAGGCCGACGCCGACCGCACCGCCGACGCTGCGTTCCTGGCTGGCGCCCGGCTGATCAAAGCGCTGGAATTGCGGCAGCAGCTGCGCTTCCGCCTCCGTCCGCGCCAATTGCGCCCAGGCCGCCTGGCCCAACAGGGCCAGCCGCTGGCTCAGCTCCGCCAGCGGACTGCCCGGCGTCGCCGTGCGCGCCAACGCCTCCATGTCCAGCGACAGCCGCGCGCATTCCTTGATGTCCAGCGGCGTCCGCGCATCGCCGGCCGCCAGCGTCCGCCGCAAGCTTTCCACGATGGCCACCGTCTTGGGCGTCACTGCGTGGCTGCGCGGAAGGATGTTCAGTGCCTGCACCCAGCGCGGCCAGCGCGAGCGCTCCGGCTCCGCCTGGCGATACGCTTCGCGTTTCATCGCCAGCAAGGTCTGGCCCAGGTCCTCGCGCCGCAAACGCAGCTTGTCGTCGCTGAGCACCACCTGGCCGCCCCGCGCCGGCGGCGCGTCTTCCACGCTGCGTTCCGCCGCGCCCCGCGCGCCGTTGAACGCCGCGGCCAGGCCTTGTGCCGGCCGCGAGGCCGAAGATTCCGATAAACGGCGGAAGCCCTGCAACCGCACCGTACCCGCCCCGCTTGCAACTGTGTCCAACATGGATGCCTCCTCGCGCCGCATCGCGGCTCAAACGCCGGGCCGAGCCCGCGCGCCTGTCTAGTTTTCGCCGTTGCCGGCCTTCAAGTTCGCGGCCATCGCCAGTGGCGACAGCCTTTCCGACTGCAGCCGCTGCTTCAGCTCCGTCAAGCTCGGCAGCAGCTCTTGCAATTGCCCGCGCGTCTCAGCGCTGATTGTCTTATCTGCCGCGCCTTGGGCCGCCAAATCGCAATATTTGGCACAGTCCCGAGCCAGCCCGGCTTGCACTGCCTGCCAGACGTCGGCGTCGCAGGTTCCCGGCTTCTGTTCGACAGCCGGCGCCTGCGCCGTCATGCCGCCGCCGCTCAGCGCGGCCGCGAGCAGGCTTTGCGGCCGCGCGGACGCCACGCTTGGCTGCGGCTCGGACAGCCCCCCCAAACCGGGGGGATTGGCGATCGGCTTCGACGAAACATTAAAAGGCATTTCAAACGCTCCTGATTTGGCGGCGAGGCCAGAACGACGGTGATGAGAGGCCGCCGGCGCATGCCCGGCGACAGCGTCAAACTACCCCAACACGCCTGTCCGAACTTGCATAAATCGGCCGCGGCCCAGCCCCCGCCGCACCCCTCGTTTTTGAGAGTTTTCCCATTTGTAGCAAGCACTCCCTCACGTAGTATTCCTACACACCCCAAATTTATGCGAAGGAAATCAAAACCCTATTTATCAACCTCATGGCATAAGAACAGGATGAACAAGACCATGTCATTCGCTGAACATTTTTTGCAAGCTGGCCCTCGTCGGCAAAAGTACCATCCACTCTCTCTGTTTTTATGACCGGATAAAGGCTTTGAGCGTCAGTTGACGACACTGGCAATTCCAGGCGATAGCGGGCGGGAAGCGGCGGATACACGTCGCGCGATGCGAATCCGCAGCCGGCCCCAAGAACCAGCGCAAATCACCCAACAGATCCACCGAACAAAAAACACGCCGACATGCAGCGATGCTACGGGGAATAGCACACAAGTCGCGGCATTGGTCGACTCGATCCGCATGGTCCGCCGTGCGCTATTGCGCCGTGCGCGCAAGAGGAACTAGAAGATGGCGTTACATAAAGATGGCTTCATGAACAGGCAATTTGTTTTTGGCGACTTCGTCTTGCACTTCGACGGCATGCTGCTGCATCGCGAGCAGCAAATCAGCATTCCGCCCAAGGAACTGGCGGTGCTGACCGCTCTGCTGGAAGCGGCGGGAGAGCTGGTCAGCAAGGACGCGCTTTTGGACCGCGTCTGGCCGGACGGCGAAGTCAACGAGGAATCGCTGACCCGCTGCATCTACGCGCTGCGGCGCATCCTGCTGGAAACCAAGGACTGCCGCTACATCGACACCGTTTACGGCAAGGGCTATCGCTTCAGCCGTCCGGTGGCCATGGTGTCCAAACCCACGCCGCTCGCGGCTCAATGCTCGGTGGCGGTGCTGCCTTTCCGCACCCACCCTCAACTGGACGCGGTCAGCCTGCACAACGCTCTGGTGCAATGTCTGTCGCGCTACTCGCCGTTCGGCCTGATCGTGCTGCCGGCCACCATCACCCAGAACTGCCGCGACGTCACCGACATCGTGGCGATGATCGACCAGCTTCGCCCGGACTACTACCTGGCCGGCCAGACTCTACAACAAGGCGGCGTCTGGAAGCTGCGGGTGGAATTGGTGCGCGCCGTCGGCCATCAACTGATTCACCATGAAAGCATAGAGCTAAGCCCGGAACAGCCCATCACCGCGCTGCAGACCCGGCTGGCCAGCCTGCTGCCGCAACGCATTCCCGGCCTGCGCTGGAATCAGGGGCAAAACAATGAACTGGGCTCGCTGGACATGGCCATCACCTATCTGAACGGCCGCCACGAACTGCAACAACACACCCCCTCCAGCCTGCGCCGCGCGCTGATGCTGCTGCGTCAGTGCGTCAACGCGGGCCCCAGCCACGCGCTGCCTTATTGCAGCTTGGCCGAGTGCTATCTGACCTTGGCCCAGCTGGGACTGTTCGACCAGGCCCAGGCGCTGAGCCAGGCGCAGCAGGCGGTGAACAAGGCGGTGGAGCTGGACGCGGCCAACCCGCAGGCGCTGGGCTTGCTGGCCCTGCTCAGCAGCATGCGTTCTCAGCAGGCGGTGGCCGAGGCCCTGTTCGAACAGGCGCGGCTGCTGGCGCCGGATGCCGTCGACATCCATTACTACCACGCCTGGCATTTATTCCTGTCCGGCAAGCTGGCCCAGGCGCAACAAGCGCTGGACGCCTGCCTGGAGCGCGATCCTTCGCGCATCTCCGCCAGCATTCTCAAACTGTGGCTGACCTATTACGAGCGCCGCATCGAAGACGCGGTGTCGCTGGGCAAGCGCCAGCTCTGCCAATACGGCCAGAACCATCCGGTGCTGCAAAGCGTGCTGGCGCTGTTGCTGGGGCTGCAAGGCCAGTACGCGCAAGCCGACGAGCTGGTGCAGGCGGTGCGGGACTCCGGCGAGGAAGCGGGCCTGCTCGCCCTCAATCACTGCTATGTCGATTACTGCCGACACGGCGACGCGGCGGTGCCCGCGCTGCGGGCCTTCCTCGCCAAGGTGGACAGCCGCCAGGTGCGGTCCAGCCTGCTGCCGCTGATTCTGGCCGCGCAAGGCCCGGAGGCCGCAGTCCAGCATTGGCGCCAATTGCAGGCCGAAGGCTATCTGTGGATCAAGGCCTGGCGCCACGATCCGCGTCTGAGCGAACTGGCGGAACAGGCCCAGCCTTGCCAGCCGGAGGCCGCGTGATCCGCGTCGGCCTGTTGTCCGCTCTCTTGTTGTGCGCCGGCGGGGCGCGGGCGGACTGTTGGGATCGCGCCGGCCGCATGTTCAACATCGCGCCGGACTTGCTCTACGCCATCGCCCAGCAGGAGTCCGGGCTCAAGCCGGACGCGGTGGGACGCAACCGCGACGGCAGCCGGGACCTGGGCCTGATGCAGATCAACAGCGCTCATCTGCCGCGGCTGCGCCAGTTGGGCGTCACCGAACCGCAGTTGATGGGCGACGCTTGTCTGTCCGTGATCGTCGGCGCCTCCATCCTGGCCGAGATGATGAAACGCTACGGTTACTCCTGGGAGGCGGTGGGCGCTTACAACGCCGGCACCGCGCCCAGCCGCCGCGCCTTGCGCATGCGTTACGCCGAGCAAGTGTGGCGGCGCTATCAGAAACTGCGTCAAGCCGCCCCACCCCCAAGCAAGGAGCTCTCATGATTCGCTCGCTTCCCCCGCCGCGCCCGCAGCCCGCCGCGGCCCCGGCTGCCGGCCCGGCGCGCGTCTGGAACAAGATCGCGGCGGCCAGCGCAGCGGATATACAGCAATTACGCGACGAGCAAAGCCAAAAACTGTGCAAGGAGCCGGGTTCTAAACCCTCGGCCGCCTCGCCGGCGGGAAATGAGCTCATCAAGGAATTGAAAGAACGGCAGGCCCTTAGAGAACAAAGAATGGCGGCACGGGCCGCTGACGCCCAAGAGCGCTAAACCCGCGCCGTCCCCGATCCCCCTTTACATGGCGGCCGCCGCTTCCACGGCACGCCGCCATGCTTTTTCCCTCCTCCCCGAATCTGATTCCCCACCCGAGATTTCATCGGTTTTCCATCAGGAATCCGTTCCGTCTTGTCCGTAAAGTGAATGCCAATATCGCAGAACCTTGCGCACTCACCGACAGACACCATGGCAGCTGAAGACATTACTCTCTCCGCGCCGGCGCCCATCGTGGTCCGCCTGCTCAACAGTCCGCTGCGCGGCTGCGAATTCCTTTTGCAACCGGGCAAGACCTTGTTTCTGGTGGGCCCGGCCGCCGCCCTGACCGAAGCCGGCCAATTGCCGGAATTGCCGGCCGACGCGCTGTTCATTCCCCTGGAACAGGGGGGCGTCAATTTCGAAGTGCTGATTGATCGCGCCGAGCCAGACCGAGTGACTTTGCGCGAACTGGGCGACGCCGGCGTGGACAAGCGCCCGGCCGAATTCAACCGCCCGCTGCGCATCGGCGCGCTGGAACTGGCGCTGCGGCCGGAGCACCTGTCCTGGTCGCCGGAGGTGCTGGGTCACGGCCAGGACGCGCCCCAGCCGGAACAAAAACCCGCGCGTCGCCACGCCGCCGCCGCGGTGGCGCTGGCGGTGCTCGCCGTCCTGTTGCTGGCCGGCGGCGGCTATTGGCTGTGGAACACCCCTCAACGCCAGGCCTCGGAATTGAACGCGCTGCTGGGACGCGACAGCCAACGCTTCCAGGTGCTGCCCGGCCGCGACGGCGTGTTTTACGTCTCCGCCGCCAATGAGCGGGATAGCGCCTGGGCGCGGCAGGTACTGGCGCGCGGCGATTACAACCGCCCGGCGCGGGTGCTCAGCCCGCGGCAGGAAAACGAACGCGTCGGCCGCTGGCTGGCGGATCACTACCCGCACCTGCCCTATTACCGCTTGCAGCTGGACAACCCGCGCCGGCCTCAGCTTTGGGTCAGCCAACAGCGCGCCGCGCTGGGCGGACCGGCCAGTCAGGCACTGTCGCAGCGGCTGGCCGAGCAGATGCCCTACGCCGACGCGGTGGACATTGTGCCGGTGGACGACGCCGCCGCCGCGAGTCAGGCCGAAACCGGCCTGTCGCGCCAGGCGCTGCCCTTCACCCGCAGCGAGCAGCCCAACGGCGTCACCTTCGTGATCCAGGGCTCGCTGGACGACGGCGAACTGTTGCGCGCGCGTCGCTTCGTCGACGACTACTACCGCCAATGGGGCGGCCGCTACGTGCAATTCGCCATTGAATTGAAGGACGACTGGCTCAAGGGCAAGTCCTTCAAGTACGGCAACCAGGGTTACGTCAAGATGGCGACCGGCCACTGGTATTTCCCCAAACCACTCTAGAACCACAAGGTAATTCACCATGGCAATCGATCTCCCTAACAAAGACTGGACACTCAGCGATATGTCCGGCGAGTTCGACAACGGCGTAGCGCAACTGCAAGAGGAGTTGAAAACCGCGCTGGACGACCTGAACAAGAACCCGTCCAACCCCAAGATCCTGGCCGACTACCAGAGCAAGCTGTCCGAATACAACCTGTACCGCAATGCGCAATCCAACACCGTCAAGGTGTTCAAGGACATCGACGCGGCCATTATCCAGAACTTCCGCTAAACCTCGACGCCGGCCACGCGCCGGCGCTTCAGGAGTCCGCCCCATGACCCCCATCGCCGCCCAGTCTCTGGACGCGCTGACCGCTCAGGTCAGCGACATCACCCGTTCCGAGCACAATCTCGTGTCGCTGGACGACCGCCTGATCCAGGCCTTCTCTCAAAACGCCGTCAATGTAGGCATGGAGAAGGACGCTATTCTGCAACGGTTGGAACAGCCGGGTCTGTTGAGCAACCCCGCCGTGCTGATGGAACTGCAGCAGCGCACTTCCAATTACAACCTGGAGGTGTCCATGATCAGCACCCTCACCCGCAAGACCGTGGGCGCGGTAGAAAGCCTGCTGCGCTCATGATCCGCCATGGTTTCAAAGCCGTATTGCTGGCATTGCTGCTGACCGGCTGCCAGCAGAAAGACCTGCTCAAGGGCCTGGACCAGCAGCAGGCCAATGAAGTGATTGCCGTCTTGCAACGCCACAATATCGAAGCCGACAAGACCGACCGCGGCAAGGCCGGTTTCAGCATCGCCGTGGCGCAGCCGGACTTCGCCGCCGCCGTGGACTGGCTGAAGGCCTACAACCTGCCGTCGCGGCCGCGGGTGGAAGTGGCGCAGATGTTCCCGGCGGATTCCCTGGTGTCCTCGCCGCGCGCGGAGAAGGCGCGGCTGTATTCCGCCATCGAGCAGCGGCTGGAACAGTCGCTGCAAACCATGGACGGCGTGCTGTCCGCGCGCGTGCACGTCAGCTACGACCTGGATTCCGGCGAGGGCGGCCGCGCCGCCAAGCCCATCCATTTGTCCGCGCTGGCGGTGTACGACCGCGACGTGGACCCGGAGCAGATGGTCAACGACATCAAGCGCTTCCTGAAGAACAGCTTCGCCGACATCGATTACGACAATATCTCGGTGGTGCTGTCGCGGCGCAGCGAAGCGCAGCAGCAGGCGCCCACCGCCCCGGCGGAAGAGCGCGGCTCGGGCCTGAGTTGGCTGATGGCCGGCGTGGCGCTGATCGCGCTCTTGGGCGCGGCCGCCGGCTGGCTGTGGCAGCGCCGGGCGCCCAAACCCGCCGCCGAGCCCCCCGCCTCCGAGCCGCAGACCGGACATGAGTAAGCCGCCCGCCGCCCGTTCCCCGGCGCTGCAAGCGCTGCTGTACGACCCGCTGGCCTATCTCCACCCGCGGAGGCTGGTCCTGCCATCGGCGCTGACCGCCTCCGCCGCCGCGCGCGCCGCGGCCAATGAACTGGTGATTTCCGCCTATCGGCTGGACAGCGACTGCGCCGACGCCCAGTTGGACCCGCTGGCGCGGCAATGGCTGCGCCACTGGCGGCGGCTGCCGCAAACCGCCTATCTGCTGGGCTGCCACGCCTTGCGCGCCGGCCTGGGCTGGCAGGCCGGTCTGCTGCGGCTGCCGGACTGGGCTCAGGAATTCGCCGCCGTGGCGCTGCCGCCGGACGCCGCCGCCGCGCAACGGCCGGCGCTCAGCCACGGCGCGCTGCTGCTCACCGGCTACGGCCGTCTGCAAGCTTGGCGCGAGCGGCTGCCGCGCCCCTTGGCGCAACGCTTGCCGCTGCTGTTCCCGCCGGAGGCCGACGCCGCGCCGCCGCAACCGGCGGCCGATGCCCTGATTTTGACCTTGGCCCTACAACATGCCCAGAGACATCCCCACACCCCGCCCGCCGACCGCCGCTGAAGGCGTGCTGGTGCGCCGCGGCCAGCTGCGCCGCGCCGCTCGCGCCGACCAACTGGAGCGCGACGCGCGGCAACAGGCGCAGCGCGTGCTGCGCGAAGCCGAGCGCCAGGCCGAATCCTTGCGCCGGCAAGCCAGCCAGGAGGGCTACCAGCAAGGCATGCTCGCCGCGCTGAAACACGCGGCCGCCCATCTGGCCGCCAGCCAGGCCATGGCCTGGAACTGGCGCGAGCGGCTGGAGCAAGAGGCGCGCGCCATGCTGGCCGCCGCGGTGGACCATCCGGACACGCTGCTGCTCCTGCTGGACGAATGGCTGCGCGGCCTGGATCAGCCGGACGCCACCCTCTATCTCCAGCTGCCCAAGCGCACCCGCGCGCTGCAGCCTCAGTTGATGACGCTGCTGGCGGAAAACTGGCCCGGCGCCATCCAGATCGACTACCACGCCGACGCGCGCTTCATGATGCGCTGCGCGGACCAGGCGGCGGAGTTCTCGCCGGAACAGTACGTGGAACCAGCCAGCCGCCAGTTGCTGCAATGCCTGGAGCCCTTGCCCCAGGACTGCCGCCGTTTGTCGGAACAGGCGCTGCGCGGCTTGATCGCGCAACTGGAACATGACCTGGCGGCCTTGGCCGCCGCAGGCAGGAGCCCGGAATGATCCCCTCGCTGACCCCTTACGCCATGGGCCGCGCCGCCGCGCCCGGCGACGACCTCATCCCGCTGCAACAGCGGCTGCTGGCCGCGGCGCAAGACGTCGACGGCGCCGCGCCGCCGGCCGAAACGCCGGAGACCGACGACGCCAAGCCGGTGGAGCCGCCGCCGCACAAATGGCCGGATTTCCAGTCCGATCCAGTAGCGATAGCCTTCCTCGCGGCGCTACGCGAGCTGCCGCCGCCTGCGTCCGACTCGCAAGAGGACAAACAGCGCTACGCCGATGCCGTCGGCAGGCTGCTGCGCGACTTCAAGGACCCAGCCTCCGGCGAACTAGCCTTCCGAACACTGCAAGAGCAAAACGACATGATCCAGCGCACGCTGGAACAGCTTGACGCCGCCTCACCGCTGCACACCGCGCTGATGACCTCGCTGGTGAGCAATATCGGTATTGAGAGCATGATGACTCAATGGATGCAGGACGCGATTCTGTCCGGCGGCGTGCCCAAGGAGATGGAGGACTGGTGATTCACACCGCGTCCCACAAGGCCCGCGCCGCCGCCGCGTGATAGAAAACGTCGCCGCTGCGCTGGAACTCCCGCTGGCAGGCGTACACCAGCTTGATCACATGTTCGTTGCGCACGTTCAGCACGCGCTGCAGCAATAAGGGCCAAGCCGGCTGCGCCTCCGGCAGTTCCTCCGCCTCCAGCGCCGGCGCGCCGATGGACACATAGGCGACGCAGAAAGTCTGCCACAAGGCAGGGCGCCACGCTTCCGCCGGCAAGCCGGGCAGATGCTCCAGCACGTCGCGCAGCGCCAGCGTCGCCGTCACCATGTGCAGCGCGGTGAAATTGTCGGTCTGCCAATACACCCGCAGCGCCATCCGCGCCAGCGCGTCCAGCCAGTTCGCCGTTTTCGGCGCGCCGGGCAGCGCGGCGGCGAAACGCGGATCGGCCAACACCGCGTCGAAACGCTCGTGTATCCAGTCATCCGCGCTGTTCCAGCCGCCCATCGCCCGCGACAAGCTCGCCAGCCCATCCTCCACCGAAGCCACCGGCGCATTCGCATTCAAACCGGCGGGCAGGCACAGATAGCTGCTCAGATAATAGGCAAGACCCGCCGCCGCCTCTCCGTCGTGATCGGCGCGCAGAGCGAAAGCCAGCCGGATCAAGGGGTGGAAAGCGCCGCCGCCGGGCGAAAACGGCAGGCTGCCCAGCACCTCGCGCACGGTTTCTTCCACGCCGCACGCCGCCACTCTCTCCTCCATCACCCTGAGCAGCGCCGGGAAAGCGTCCAACCGCCCCACGGCCGTGTCCCACCGTCCCCAGCCGATATCGTAGCGCGTCGCTTCCGCAGGCTCTGCGCGCTCGCTTTCCCAAAAATCGAAAAATGCGCGCAGTTGGTGCGGCTCCGCCCCCATTTCCGCCAAGGCGGTCAGCGCCATCGGGCAATGGTTGGTGGTGTCGCTGTGCATCAGCGAAAACTCATGGTTGGCGTCCAGCAAGGCATGCAGTTCCGTGTGACGGCTTGGCGCGTTCATGGCGTCCTCCTTGAAAAAATCTTGGCCTCACGATAAAAGTTAAAGTCAACTTTAAGTCAAGCGAGTCCGCGCATGCCTGCTGTTCCCACTGCCAAACCCTTCCCCTGGCTCAGCATAGGCGAGCTGGCGCGCCGCTCCGGCGTGGCCGCCAGCGCCCTGCGCTATTACGAAAGCCAAGGCCTGCTGCACAGCGCCCGCTCCGCCGGCGGCCAGCGCCGGTACCCGCGCGACGCGCTGCGCCGCGTCGCCTTCATCCGCGCGGCCCAGATCGTCTGGCATCAGCCTGGACGACATCCGAGGCTCGCTGGCCGCCCTGCCCAGCCAGCGCACGCCCACCCCGCGCGACTGGGAAGCGCTGTCCGCGGACTGGCTGCCGCGCCTGCAACAGCGCATAGACGAACTGACCCGGCTGCGCGACCGGCTGGGCAACTGCATAGGCTGCGGCTGTCTGTCTCTGAGCCAATGCGCGCTGTACAACCCCGGTGACTGCGCGGCCAGCCAGGGCGATGGGCCGCGCTACCTGATCGGCGAACCCCCGGCCCAACCGCCGGGTCAAGACGGCGGCTGAGAAGGTAGTTACGACCTGGCGAGCTAGAGCGAGACAAGGCGTTGCGGCTGAGCAAGCAGGGTGCGCGCGCGGCGCGTGAGCATTTTGAAGACGGCTCTCATCGCATAAGGGCTCAGTTGCTCGTAAACAGGTTCTGAGCGCTTCCTGAAAGCCGTCGCCGGAGCGGCGCGATGTAATGGCGGCCATTTCAACGCCACTGGAGCGCCATCATGCTATTGCCTCTCGGCTTCCCTCCGTCCGGCCCCACGCCAGCCCCTCGCACGCCCCGGCCCCCGAAACTCCCGCCGTCCAGACCGGCAGCCTTAACGGCAAGCCGGTGCGCATAGACGACAGCGCTGAAAGCCGCGGCAAGGCCCACGCGGTCTTGAGCGTACGATAGCAACTTGGATCCTTTGAAAAACTCGATGCTCGGCACGCAGCGCTCGGAGACTCAATCCAATATCCGCAAAGCCATCCTGCAAAGTTGGCTGAACACGCCTGCCGCCCCTGCGGACTCGTCAGCCGAGCATCCTTCCTCCCCGGCGGATAAACCCGTCACGACGGAACCGTGGCGTGCTCAGTACGCCACGGTCATGAAGCAACTGCTCACCCAGCGTCCACAGCGCTCGGAATAAGCGCCATGCCCCGGCCGCCGCCCGCGGCCGGCTTCCATCCACCCGTCCAAGAAGAAAAAAACATGTCCACGCCTTTCCAACACGCCGTCGTCGAACTTTGCCAATCCCTGTCGCTTCCGCCTCCGGATCAGATGGACGACAGCCTTTTCACCCTGCAAGTGGGCGAACACGCGGTGCACCTGAGCGAGCAGCCCGCGCGTCAGCTGCTGATGTTCTGTTGCCTGTCTCCGCAGCAGGCGCAAGCGGACGCGTCGCCGCTGCGGCAGAACCTGTTCAGCGACGATCCGCTCAAGCCAGTGATCGGCCAATCCGCGCACAGCCAGGACTGGGTGCTGTGGAACCGCCAGCCGCTGGCGCATTGCGACGCCGCGGCGCTCCAGCGGCAGCTGGAACGCATCAGCGACTGCGCCGAGCGGTGCTGCCGCGCGCCTGAACCAACAGCGTCGGCCTTTGCGCCGCAAGCGCTGCGCCAGCGTCACGCCCGGCTGCATTGCTGAGCAGGACAAGGTCGGCACGAAAACGGCCGAGGCCGCCGGCATGCTCGAATACGCCGGCCAAGCCTCGGCCTCGCTCAATCAGCGGCAACCGCCGCCTACAAGGCCACCACCGGGAAATCGATCTCGGTGCCGGCGACCAGATTGGCGTAATTGGTCAGCGTGTTCAGCGCCACCGCGGCGATCACCTCCACCAGCAGGCCGTCGTCGACGCCGGCGGCGCGCGCCGCGGCCAGGTCCTGATCGGACAGCACCCCGCGCTGGCCGACGATTTGCACGGTCAGGCGGGCAATCGCGTCGGTCTGCGCATCCGCGGCCTGGCCTGCCCGCGCCGCCTGGATGTCCGTCTCGCTCAAACCCGCGCCCTTGCTCATCAAGGTATGGGCGGACAGGCAGTACTGGCAAGCGTTGGCCTGGGCGGCCGCCAAAGCGATCACTTCACGCTGACGCGCGCTGAGCCTGCCCTTGGCCAAAGCTTCGGAGAAGCCCAGATAAGCGTTCAACACCGCCGGCGACTGGGCGAAGGTGGAGAACAGATTGGGCACCATGCCCAGTTTGGCTTTGACGGCGTCCAGGGTGGCGCCCAGTTCCGGGCTGGCCTGATTGCGGTTTACGGTGGGGATGCGGGACATAATGGGCTCCAGACATTCAAGTTGAACAACGATAGGGACTGCACGGAAGCCATATTGCAATACAATCGATGTCATATCGTCTCGAAAACTTTGCAGATCGTATCGAAATGGACCTGTTGACGCCCCTGTTGCAGCAAAGCGCGTTTTCCGCGCGCGTGTTCCATCATGGCAATCTATGCCATCTGGCGGACTTCGACCCTGGCGCAATGGCCGGTCATCTGCATTTGTTCAAAGGCGGCCGCCTGAGTTGCACGCTGCGCGACACCCTGGTGCTGGATACCGACCGCCCTTGCGCGCTGCTGTTTCCGCGCCCCAGCGCCCACACCCTGCTGCCGGTGGGCGAACGCGGCGCCGACCTGGTCTGCGCCACGCTGGACCTGGGCTTCAAGACCGGCGGCCCGCTGGCGATGGCGCTGCCGGAATGCCTGGTGCTTTACCTGGACGACGCCCCCAACCTGCTGCCCACGCTGCAACTGCTGTTCGACGAAGCCTTCTCCGAGCGCTTCGCCCGTCAAGCGGCGCTGGACCGGCTAATGGAATACTTTCTGATTCAAGCGATACGCGCGGTGATAGACAGCGGCCAAATCCACAGCGGCATTTTCGCCGCCATGACCGACCCCAAACTGGCGCGCGCCGTCAACGCCATCCATGCGCGCCCGGAGCGCGGGTGGACCGTGGAACTGCTGGCGGAACAGGCCGGCATGTCGCGCGCGCGCTTCGCCGCCCGCTTCCGCGAACAAGTCGGCCTCTCCCCGCTGGATTATCTGACCGACTGGCGGCTGGCCGTCGTCCGCCACCAGTTGCGCCAGGGACACGCGATCAAGCGCATCGCCGCCCAAGTGGGCTACGCCAGCCCCGCAGCGCTCAGCCGGGTGTTTGCCCAACGACTTGGGCTGCCGCCCAGCGATTGGTTGAAACAACAGGCGGCAATTTGAACAGCGCCACGCGTGGAACTTTGGAATCCGCCCCCCCATCTGACTCCAGACCGCGGCGATCCAATGGACGCGCCGCGCCGAATCCACCATAGGGAAACATCATGAATGCACCACGCCTCGCCGCCGCCGGCCTGATCTGCGCCGGCTTGTTCAGCCTGCCGGCTCACGCCGCCACGCTGTGCACCCTGCTGGCCGACGCCAAAAGCGGCGACATCCTGCTGCAGCAGGGCAACTGCGAACAGCGCTACACGCCGGCCTCCACCTTCAAGATTCCGCTCAGCGTGATGGGCTTCGACTCCGGCTTCCTTCAGAGCGAACACCAGCCGGCGCTGCCTTATCGGGACGGCTATGTGGACTGGGGCGGCGATAACTGGAAACAGCCCACCGATCCGGTGCGCTGGCTGAAATACTCTGTGGTGTGGTATTCGCAGCAGATCGCCCAGGCCTTGGGCGAAGAGCGGCTAAGCCGTTACGCCGACGCCTTCGGCTACGGCAACGCCGACTTCAGCGGCGACCCGGGCAAGCACAACGGCCTGGAGCGCGCCTGGATCGCTTCTTCGCTGAAAGTGTCGCCGCTGGAACAGCTGGCCTTTGTGCGCAAACTGGTCAACCTTGAACTGCCGGTGTCCAAGCGCGCGCAGGAACTGACAATGAAGATCGTGGAAACCAGCGCCGCGGCGGACGGCTGGCAGGCTCACGGCAAAACCGGCATGGCTTATCCGCGCAAGGCGGACGGCGAGTTCGACGAAGAACACCCTTACGGCTGGTATGTGGGCTGGGCCAATAAGGGCGAGCGCTCGCTGGTCTTCGTGCGCCTGATCCAGGACGACAAGAAAGAGCCGGGCACCGCCGGCGTGCGCTCGCGCGCGGCTTTCCTGGAGGAGCTGCCGGCGCTTGCCGCAGCCCCCTCCACCGCTCAATCCATCAGCCGCTGATACAAATACACCAGCACCCGCGCCAGTTCCTGCGCGGTCTGTTCCTGGCCGGCGTTGCCGCTGTGGCCGCCGGCCTCGGTTTCCAATAGCAGCGCGTCGTGGCCCAACTCCCGCATCCGCGCCACCATCTTGCGCGCGTGCGCCGGATGCACGCGGTCGTCCTTGGCGCTGGTGGTGAACAGCGCCAGCGGATAGGCCAGATCGCCGCGCAGCCGGTGGTAGGGCGAGTACGCCGCCAGCGCCGGACGTTGCGCCGGATCGTCCGGGTCGCCGTATTCGTCTATCCAGCTGGCGCCGGCCAGCAGCTCGGTATAGCGCAGCATGTCCAGCAGCGGCACTTCGCATACCACCGCGCCGAACAACTCCGGCCGCTGCGTCATGCAGGCGCCCACCAGCAGGCCGCCGTTGCTGCCGCCCTCGATGCCCAGCCTGGCCGGCGCGGTCAGACCGCGCGCCACCATGTCTTCCGCCACCGCGATAAAGTCATCGAAGCTCACTTGGCGGTTCACCCCCTGCGCCGCCTGATGCCAGCCAGGGCCGAATTCGCCGCCGCCGCGGATGCAGGCCAGCGCGAAGGCCCCGCCGCGCTGCAGCCAGTGCGGGCCAAAGTTCTCCACGTAGTAAGGCATCATCGGCACTTCGAAACCGCCGTAGCCGTACAGCAAGGTGGGCGTGGAGCCGTCCAGCGGCGCGTCGCGCCGACGCACCACGAAATAGGGAATGCTTTCGCCGTCCGGCGCGCGCGCCTGCCATTGCTCGGCGATGAAATCAGCCGGATCGAAAGCCTCCGGCTGACGACGCAGGCATTCCTGCGCGCCGCTGGCCACGTCCAGCCGGTACAGACCGGTGGGGGTGAGGAAGTCGCTGAAGCTGTAGCACAGAATATCGCTGTCCCAGGGCTGGTCGGCGAACTCGATCACCCCGCCGCTGGGCGTGGGCAGGGCGCGCTCGCGCCAGAGGCCATCGACCTTGTCGAAGGCCAGCAGCCGGCTTTTAACCTGGTCCAACAGATTCACCACCACGCTGGCGCGCGTGGTCTCCACGGACTCCACCGCCAAGCGCGGCTGCGGCGCCACCAGCAATTGCGCGGCGATCCGCCCCTGCCGCAGCGGCGCCAGCGCCACCGCCAGCAAGGCGCCGGCCGGATAGCGGGTTCCGGCGGCGTCCCAGTCTTCGGCCAGCTTAACGATCAGGTCGCCATGCAGATAGGCTTCCAGCTCGGCCTTGGCCGGCAGCGACAGCGCATGGACGTCCAGCGCTTCGTCGATCAGATGGTAGGTTTTGCTGTAGAAGCTGTCCGAGCACTCGATCAGGTCCAGCGTCGCGCCGTCGGCGTCGAGGAAGCGCCAGGCGGCCACCATCATCGCGTCCTCGCCGGCGGCGAACACTTGGCTCCACGCATGCCGGCCTTCCTCGCCGCGCTCCACCAGCCACACTTCGCGCGGATAACCGGAACGCGTCAGCGGCGCGCCCGGCCAGCCGGGGCAAACCCAGGCGCTGTCCGGATCCCGCCAAGCCACATGGCTCTTGCCTTCCGGAAAGCTGAAACCGTCCGCCCGCCATGCCCCGGCGGCCAGATCGTATTCGCGCGCAATGCCCGCGTCGCCGCCGCCGGCGGTCAAATGCACCATGGCCTGCAAGGGTGCCAGCGTGCAGTGAGACACGCCGTCCAGATACCAGTCCTCGTCGGCGGCTTCGGCCAGCGCGTCGATGTCCAGCACGATCTGCCAGTCCTGCTCGACGGCGCGGTAGGCCGCCAGCGTGGTGCGGCGGTAAATGCCGCGCGGATGGGCTTCGTCCTGGTGGAAGTTGTACAGCCAGCCGTCGTGCTCGGCGCAGAACGGGATCTGGCGGGTGTCGCGCAGGTGCGCGAGGATCTCGTCGCGCAGGCCGGCGAAACGCGGGTCCGCGTCCAGCCGCGCCTGGGCGCGCGCGTTCTGCTCGGCCACCCATTCGGCGGCGGCGGGGTCGTCCAGGTTTTCCAGCCAGGCGTGGGGATCGGGAGCGTTATAGTCGGACATCGGCGTCATCACGGTTGCGGATCAATGGCCGCGAGGTTAGCACTCCGCGCCGCCGACGCCAAACCCGGCGCTAATCCACGCTCCGCGCGGCGGCTTTGAAACGGGCGATGACCTCCGGCGCGGTACCGCGATTGAAGGCGGCGTACAGGGCGCTGTCCAGCTGGGACAGCTTCATGCCGCGCCGCACCAACGCCGCGTCCAGCCCTAGAGACTTGAGCTTGCGGCGCATGCCTATCTCGGTGGAGGGCAGCAGGTCGCAGCGGCCGGACACCAGCTTCTTGACGTTGATGCTGGCATCGGAAGTCGGATCCAGTCTCGGAAAGCCCTCCGTCTTCAGATACTCTTGCCGGTAATCTCCCAACACCACGCACACCGAATAGCGCTTGGCCGCCGCCAGCGTCGGAGCCTGGATATCCCGGCGCGTCGCCAACTGATAGAAATACACATCAGAATCCAGCAGCTTGACGGCGAAGTTCAGGCGCTTGAGCCGCTCCCGGGTTTTGGCGATAGGAAAGATCGCCGCGCCCGGCCGGGTCTTGGCCTCCTCGTAGGCCCTCGCCCACGGCACCGTCTCGATGCGCGACGGCGGCAGGCCGAGATGGTCCAGAATGGCCAACACGGGCGCCACCGCCAGCCCGCCGCTGATCCGGCCGTCCGGCCCCACTTCCACATAGGGAGGATCGCCGCTGCTGAACAGCCTCACCTCGTCCAGAGAGCCCGCCAGAGCGCCGCCGCAAGCCAGCGCGGCGCAGCAGGCGCTCAACCATCGTTTCATCCCGCCTCCTTTTCACACGCCGCAGCTGCTTAATTTATAGCCGTCGGATCTCCGTTCAGTCGGACAACACCCGTTGCAACGCCTCCACCAGCCTATCCAGATCCTCTCGCCGCACCTGCCAGTGGGTGACGATGCGCATCAGGCCGCCCTCGGGCGGATTGGCCTTGACGCCGGCCTGGCGCAACGCGGCCATCAACTCGGCCACGTCGATGTCGGCGGTAAAGCGGAACCACACCATATTGATGTGCACGTCTTCCAGCTTCACCTCGACGCAGGGCAGCGCGGCCAGCCGCTCGGCCAGGTAGCGGGCGTTGGCGTGGTCGTCCTTGAGCCGATCCACCATCTCGTTCAGCGCCACGATGCCGGGCGCGGCGATGACCCCCGCCTGGCGCATGCCGCCGCCCAACAGCTTGCGGTTGCGGCGCGCGCGGGCGATGAAATCCGCGCTGCCGGCCAGGATGGAGCCCACCGGCGCGGCCAGGCCCTTGGACAGGCAAAACATCACCGTGTCGGCGTATTGGGCGATGTCTCGCGCATCGCAGCCCAAATGGGCCGCGGCGTTGAAAATACGCGCGCCGTCCAGATGCACCGGCACATGGTGGCGACGCGCCACCTCTGCGCTGGCGGCCATCGCTTCCAAAGGAATCACGCGGCCGTTGCAGTGCGCGTTTTCCAGACAGATCAAGCCGGTGCGCGGCCAGTGGATATCCTCGCCAACGCGGATGCGCTGTTCAATCGCCTCGGGCGACATCACGCCGTCCACGCCGGCGATGGTGCGCAGCTGCACGCCACCTATCACCGCCGCACCGCCGGTTTCGTGCCAGACGATGTGACAACCCTCTTCCAGAATCACCTCGTCGCCGCGCTGGCAATGAGTGAAGATGGCCAGTTGGTTGCCGAAGTTGCCGGTGGGCACGAACAGCGCAGCTTCCTTGCCCAGCCTCTCCGCGGCAAGTTGTTCCAGCGCTTGCACCGTGGGATCGTCGCCGTAGACGTCGTCGCCCACCTCGGCGTTGAACATCGCTTCCCGCATTGCCGGCGTCGGTTGGGTCACGGTGTCGCTGCGTACATCAATCCATTGCATGATTAGCTCCTTCGCTAAGTGGAAATCTCGGGCCCTTGTCGCGGCAAGGTCAGGTAGGCGGCCAAGGCGGCCGCGACGCAGCGTGTCAATTCCGCCTCGTCCGGCGCGTCCTCCAGCGCCAAGCCGTGAATCAGGCTGTCCGCCATCCGCAGCAGGCGCGGCGCGCGCTCGGCGGGCAAACCGCAGCCGGCCAGCCACTCCGCCACGCAGTCCAGCAACGCGGCGTCCTGAGGATTGTCCGCCGGCGGCAAATCAAACTGCGGCCACTCTCGCTCCAGCACCCGGTGCAGCCCGGGCGCGGCCAGATGCAAGCGCAGGCACGCGGACACCAGACACGCCAGTTGCGCCTGCCACGGCAGGCCGTCGCTCAGGCGCAAAGCCTCCCGCGCCGTGGCCAGGGTCTCTTCGCCGTGACGGCCGTGCAACGCCGCCACCAGCGCCTGTTTATTGGGAAAGTACTGATACAAAGAGCCGATGCTCACACCGGCCAGCTCCGCCGCCTTATTAGTGGTCAACCCGGCATAGCCGTCGTGCTCCAGAATGCGAGCAGCCGCCTCCAGAATCGCCGCCACCACGTGGCGGGAGCGGGCTTGGCCGGGTTGTTTTCGGGCTTGCGGAATCATGGGCATGCGGCGGTCCGTAAGGGCGGGAGGCCTGCGCCGCGGCAACGGGACCTGCGGCGAGAAGACGGCGACAAAGGCTTAGCAGAACACGAGTTTTGCCGGCTGACAAGGGCGGATACATTGAAAGCGACTCCAACCCACCCTGAAAGCGGAACCATGAGCCAAAGCTACGCCTTCTTCGCGCTGCTGCGCGTCCATCCCAACTGGCTGCGCTTGAGCCGGCCCGAACGCCGGCAATTCGAAGCGGAAACCCTGCGTCCGATCTACGCGCGCTATCCGGCGGTGCGCATGCGCTGGTTCGACGCCGAAGCCTTCACCACCCGCTGCAGCGATATCGCGCTGTTTGAAACGGAATCGATCAAGGATTTCTATTACCTGATCGACGCGCTGCGCGACAGCAAACTCGTCACCGAGCCTTATTTCGAGTTCGTCGACATTCTGCCGGCGGTGGAAGACGGCTTCCGCGACTACGACGCGCAGCTGTCCGCGGGCTGAACCGACCACTCCGCCAGGCCGGCCAATACAAACGGCGACCTTGCGGTCGCCGTGTCGCTGCTGCGGGAGGCCGGGTTATGCCCGGCGAATCCGGCCCGGAACGGCCGGTGGAAACACTCTCAGATTGTCAGCAGTGGCTTAATGGATTCGATACGATTGCTTGATCTCGCTTACGCGGCGCTCGGCCTGTTGAACGGTCAGCGGACTCATGCTCACATGAGCGCCGCAATGGCAGCGCAACACGCTGTCGGGGTGCAGGGACTTGAGATGATGACGGATTTCATGGCCGCATTCCTCGCAGGCGACCACGACGGTGGCGTTGTAATGCTTGTCCAGATCAATATCGAATCTTTGCTGCTTCATGGGAATCTCCCTTGCTGTGACAAAGGCCGGCCGGCCAGAGGAAGAGCAGGAAGCGCTTCATGGCCGACCTGAAATGAAGGATAGCCCCGCCGACGAAAGGTTCCCAGCAATCAGCCACTTAACTGTGGTTTTTTTGACCGCGGGCAAGCCCCGCGTCCATGGCCGACGCACTGGTCAGTTGCCGGGGCTTGCAGTATCCTTCGCCGATTTGATTGTTGACGATTGCAAGCATGGACACCCACAACGCAGATCTGGAACGTCGCTTCGGCGGCATCGCCCGTCTTTACGGGCAGGAGGCGCTGGCCCGCTTCCAGGCCGCCCACGTTTGCGTGGTTGGCGTCGGCGGCGTCGGCTCCTGGGCGGTGGAAGCGCTGGCGCGCAGCGCCATCGGCAAGCTGACTCTGATAGATCTGGACAATGTCGCCGAGTCCAACACCAACCGCCAGTTGCCCGCGCTGGACCCCAACTACGGCATGGCCAAGGTCACGGCGCTGGCCGATCGCGCGCGCGCGATCAACCCCGCCTGCCAGGTAATAGAGATCGAGGACTTCGTCACCGAGGATAATCTGGAGCAGCTGCTGGGCCAGGGTTACGACTTCATCATCGACTGCATCGACAGCCTGCGCATCAAGACCGCGATGGCCGCCTGGTGCGTGCGCCGTCGCCAGCCTTTCATCGTGTCCGGCGGCGCGGGCGGCCAGACCGATCCCACGCTGATCCGGGTGGCGGACCTGGGCGAGGTCACTTACGACCCGCTGCTGTCCAAGCTGCGCTACAACCTGCGCCGTCACCATCAGTTCAGCCGCGAACCCGGCAAGAAGCTGCACGTTCCCTGCGTGTTCTCCACCGAACAGCTGGTTTACCCGAACACACCGGAACAACAAGCTTGCGACGCGACAGCGGCGCGCGGCCCGCAGGGCCTGTCCTGTGCCGGCTTCGGCGCGGCGATGACGGTCACCGCCAGCTTCGGCCTGGTGGCGGTGGCGCAGGCGCTGAAGCAGCTGGCCAAGCCGCCCAAGGTCAAGCGAGGCTAAGAGTCTGTTTACGATCTGCTGCGCTGTGGCGGAGTGGATAGAAAGAGGCGTTGAAGCCTGTCATGAAAAAAGCACCGCCTGGGCGGTGCTTTTTGCTTGCGAGGGAATGCCGCTTACAGGCTCTGGATCTGCTTTTCCAGTTTTACTGCGCGGTCGCCCGGCGCCGGGTGGCTGGACAGCAGGCTGCTGTCGTTGCCGTACAAGTCCGCCAGCTTGCGCAAGGCGGCCGGACCGCCTTGAACGTTGTAGTTGTGGCGCTTGAGGAAGCCCACCGAGTAAGCATCGGCATCGCTTTCCTGAGATTGGGAGAACTGCGCGTTCACCACCGCCTCGGCAAAGCCGCCGAGCTCGGATTCGGACAGGTTGGCGGCCACGGCGTTGCCGCTGCCGGCCGCGCCTTTGCGCGCAGCGGAGGTAGCGTAGGCCAGTTGCATGGCTTTCTTGGTGTGACCCAGTTTCACGTGGCCGATTTCATGGCCGATGACGAAGCGCACTTCATCGTCGTTCATCTTGTCCATCAGGCCGCTGTACACGCGCACGGTGCCATCGGCCATGGCGAAGGCGTTGACTTCCTTGGTCAGATAAACCTTGAAATTCAGCTTGGTGCCGTCTTCGCTGTCCAGGCCTTTGACCATCTTGGCCAAGCGCTTGGAGTAGGCGTTGGAAGCCGGAGCCACTTTGTTTTTCTTGTCCATCATCACGCTGGATTCGGCCGCCATGGCTTTGACGTCGGCGTCGCTGAGGGTGGCGGATTTCACCAGGTCGGAACCGGCGCTGATCATGGAGCCCAGATCGAAAGCGTGCGCCGGAGCGGAGAAGCAAGCAGCAGCCAGAACTGTCAGAGCGAATTTTTTCATATTGTTTAATCTCATTTAATCAATAAATTCAATGTACAAATAAAGCAGACGGATGCTATCCGCTTTGCCGCCGCTTGAAAAGCGATTGGCATAACTACCCGCCATTTCCGATTCACGGCCCCCTGCCCGCTTAAACCGGCAAGCCCTTGCCAGCGCAAAGGTTTTTCCGAAACCGAGCTAAGCTGGCGGAGAAGAGGGATGCGAAGGGTTGTCGCGGAGACGCAACGCATACGAACCACTAGCGGACACGGCTCACTTGCCGGCGCGCAGCGCCGGACACGCGTGATCCTGCAATTCCTCTACCGAAGCGCGGTTGGCCCCGATCAGGCTGGCGCGGCTGCTTAGCAGTATAAAGCCGTCGCGCCCGTCTGCCAGCCGCGTCGCCACCAAGGCCAAGCCGTAACGGCCCATTGCCAGGCCGGCTTCCGGCAGGCCGGCCGCCAGCGCCTTGAACGGATCCACTTCCGGGCCGCCGTCAGCCTTGGCGGCCAATGTGCGCGCCCAGTAGGCGTGGCCTTGCAATTCCACCGGCAGTTCCCGCCACTCTTCGTTCAGGCTGTCCTTCAGATCGTCCAGCTGCTGGCGCACGGTGGCGTCGGTGCAGGAAATATGGATGTGCAACTGGTTTTGCGTGCGCCCGTACTGGGAGTTGATCGTCAGCGACAGCAGTTCGCGCGGAATCGGCCGCCCGTAGCGCTGCTCCAGAAAGCTGCGCGCGCGCCAGGCCGCCCCCCAGTAATCCGGCGCTCGCTCGCTCAATAGCTCCGGGCTTTCGATGCCGCTGAGACGGGCAGTGGGAATCAGCAGGTATTGCAGCCAACCGTTGCGGTCTTTCAACACCGCGTGACCGCCGGCCTCGCCGCCGCTCAAGTTCACGTCGGCGCAGGGCGCCGGCTGGCCGGTCGCTTGCTGGTTGGGCAGGCACTGCCGGTTGACGATGTTCCATAAGGCGTCGGAATCGGCCCAGAGCAGCGCCGAGTACCCCAAGGCCAACGCGGCCAGCAGGCCGGTGGCGATTTTGAACGTGGTTTTCATGTTTGGATTTTACTTGATGCCACCTCGCCACTATAGCGAAGGCCGGGCTCTTGAGAACGTGTTTACGATCTCGCGAGCAAGAGCGAGACAAGGCGAAAACCGCTGAGAAAGCGGAATGGTCGAGTGGTACATGAGCATTTCGAAGCGGTACTCACCGTGCCACGTCTCACGACGCGCAGCATATCGTGAACAGTTCTGAGACGAAAAAACCGCCCCTAAGGGCGGTTTGTCGCAGGGCAAAGCCGGCTCAGGCCAACAGGCAAGAGGACTGGCTCTGCTCGCTGACGCGGCGCAGCGGCGTGGCCTGCTGAGCGCAACGCGCCTCCGCCTGCGGGCAACGGGTGCGGAACACGCAGCCGGAAGGCGGGTTGATCGGGCTGGGCAAGTCGCCTTGCAGGATCTGGATCACCTTGGTCTTTTCCAGCTTCGGATCCGGGATGGGAATCGCCGACAGCAAGGCGCGGGTGTACGGGTGCGAAGGCGCGTCGTACAGCGCGGATTTTTCCGCCAGCTCCATTTCGCGGCCCAGATACATCACCAGGATGCGGTCGGAGATGTGTTTGACCACGGCCAGATCATGGGCGATGAAAATCAGCGCCAAGCCCATTTCGCGCTGCAACTCCTTGAGCAGGTTGATGATCTGCGCCTGGATGGACACATCCAGCGCCGATACCGGCTCGTCGCAGATGATGAGCTTGGGCTCCAGGATCAGCGCGCGGGCAATGCCGATGCGCTGACACTGGCCGCCGGAGAACTCGTGCGGATAGCGGTTGATCATCTGCTCGCGCAGGCCCACCTTGGCCATCATCGCCTTGACCCGGCGCATCACTTCCTCCGGCCCCAACTCCGGCTTGTGCACGCGCAGCGGCTCGCCGATGATGTGAGCCACCGTCATCCGCGGATTGAGCGAGGCCAGCGGATCCTGGAAGATCATCTGGATGTCCTTGCGCACCGCCAGCCAATCCTTGTCGCTGCCCTTGCGCAGATCCTTGCCCATCCAGACGATTTCACCGTCTGTGGCGGGAATCAGGTTCAGGATGGCGCGGCTGAGCGTGGATTTGCCGCAGCCGGATTCGCCCACCACGCCCAGGGTTTCCCCGGCGTAGAGGTCGAAGCTGACGCCGTCCACCGCCTTCAGCGTTTTCTTGGGACTCCACGGCCAACTATCGTTGCCCTTGACCTGGAAGTGCACTTTGACGTCGCGCACCGAAAGAATGGCCTGTTTGGCTTGTTCAGACATGGGCCACCTCCTGGGCTGCTTGCGCCAGCTCCGCAGCCGGCTTGTGACAGGCGCGGATCACCTGCGGATTGTGGCTGCTGGCCTGCAGCAGCGGCAGTTCGTCGGCGCAGCGCTCGGTGCTGTGCTGACAACGCTCGGAGAACGGGCAGCCCTTGGGCATGCGCGCCATATTGGGCGGATTACCGGGGATGCTGACCAGCTCGCTACCGTCGTGGTCCAGCCGCGGCAGCGCGCCCAGCAGGCCGATGGTGTAAGGATGGCTGGGGTGGTAGAAGATGCTGTCGGCGTCGCCGTACTCCATCACCCGGCCGCCGTACATCACCATCACTTTTTCGCACAGGCCCGCCACCACGCCCAAATCGTGGGTGATCATGATGATGGAGGTGCCGAAATCGCGCTGCAGATCCTTCAGCAGGGTCAGGATTTGCGCCTGCACCGTCACGTCCAGCGCGGTGGTGGGTTCGTCGGCGATCAGCACTTCCGGCTCGCACAGCAGCGCCATCGCTATCATCACCCGCTGGCGCATGCCGCCGGAAAATTCATGCGGGTACATGTCCACGCGGCGCGCCGCTTCCGGAATGCGCACCGCTTCCAACAGCTCGATCGCGCGCTTCTTGGCCGCGCGCCGGCTCATGCCCTTGTGCAGTTCCAACACCTCGGTCATCTGCCGCTCCACCGTCAGGTAGGGGTTGAGCGAGGTCATCGGGTCCTGGAAGATCATGGACACGCGGTCGCCGCGAATGGCGTTCAGTTCCGGCGCGCCCATGGTCAGCAGGTCTTTGCCGTGAAACAGCACTTCACCGGTGGTGGAACCGTTGCGGGCCAACAGGCCCATGATGGACAACACAGTCTGGCTCTTGCCTGAGCCGGACTCGCCGACGATGCCCAGGGTCTGGCCCTTGTCCAGTTCGAAGCTGACGCCGTTGACGGCGTTGACCATGCCGTCGTTGGTCTGGAACTGGACCCCGAGATTGCTGACTTTCAAAATGCTCATAGTGGTTCTACCTCGGGCTCATCGATCTTTCGGGTCCAGCGCGTCGCGCAGGCCGTCGCCGATATAGTTGGCGCAGTACAGCGTCAGCGACAACATGCCGGCGGGGAACAATAGCTGCCAGGGCTGGGTTTCCATGGTTTTGGTGCCGTCGCCGATCAAAACGCCCCAGCTGGTCATCGGCTCTTGCACGCCCAGGCCCAGGAAGGACAGCACCGATTCGGTCAGAATCACCCCCGGCACCGTTACCGTAGTGTAGATCACCACAATGCCCAGCAAATTGGGCACGATGTGACGGGCGATGATGTTGGCGGTTGACACGCCGATGGCGCGCGCGGCCTCCACATATTCCTTGGACTTGATCGACAGCGTCTGGCCGCGCACCACCCGGGCCATGTCCATCCAGGCCAGGATGGTGATGGTCAGCACCACCAGATAAAACTCGCGGCCCAACAGGGTCACCATCAGAATGGCGATCAGCAGATAGGGGACCGCGTACATCATGTCCACGATGCGCATCATCAGGTTGTCTATCTTGCCGCCGAGGAAGCCGGCGCTGGCGCCCCACAACACGCCTATGATCACCGCGGCGACGGTGGCCAGCGCGCCCACCATCAGCGAGATGCGGCCGCCTATCAGGGTGCGCACCAGGAGGTCCCGGCCCAAGTCGTCGGTGCCGAACCAGTGCATGCCCTGCCAGGTGGGCGCCAGGCTGATGGCGTCCCAGTCCGTGTCGTCATAGGTATGGGGCAGGAACATCGGCCCAAAGATACAGGCCAGCACGATCAGCGACAGGATGATCAGACTGACCACGGCCGCGCGATTGCGGAAAAAGCGGATGCGCGCATCGCGCCACGGGCTGCGGCCTTCAACGGCGGCATCGTCCAGACGGGTCTCCAGCGCGATCGCCGCTTGCTTCTGTTTGCTTCTCAACATGGGAAATCCTTCGCGGTCACGCGCGTCAATAGCGAATCTTGGGATCGAGGAAGGCGTAAGCCAGGTCGACCAGCAGATTGAGCAACACGGCAATCACAGTCACCAGCACCACCAGGCCCAGCACCAGCGTGTAGTCGCGGTTGGCCGCGCCGTTGACGATGAGCTTGCCCAGGCCGGGCAAGGAGAAGATGGACTCGGTGACCACGGCGGAGGTGATCGAGGAAATGGTCAGAGGCCCCAGCAAGGTCACCACCGGCATCAAGGCCGGCTTCAATGCGTGGCGAACGATGATGGTGCGCATCGGCAGGCCCTTGGCGCGCGCGGTGCGGATGAAGTTGCTGCCCAGCACCTCGATCAGGCTGCCGCGCATCACCCGGCCTATGGTGGCCACGTTGATGAAGGTCAGCAGCGCCACCGGCAGAATCATGTAGCGGGGATCAAAGTCGTTCCAGCCGCCGGACGGCAGCCATTGCAGGGAGACGGCGAAGACCAGCACCAGCACCGGCCCGATGATGAAGGACGGAAAGGCGCTGCCCATATTGCTGATCAGCATCACCAGATAATCCACCACGCTGTTCTGACGCAACGCGGCGACGATGCCCAGGACCACGCCGATCACCAGCGAGATCAGGATGGCGCTGCCTCCAATGGCCGCCGACACCGGCAGCGCCTTGGCCACCAGGTCGTTGACGCTCCAGTCCGAATAACGGAAGGATGCGCCCAGATCGCCTTGCAGCAGGCTCTTCAGGTAGTACAGATATTGCTGCCACAAGGGCAGGTCGAGATGGTATTTGGCCTGCAAATTGGCCAATACCGCCTCGGAAACTTTGCGCTCCCCGTCAAAGGGGCCGCCAGGGGTCATGTGCAGCAGCAGATAACAGACGGTGATGACGGCCAACACGGTGGGAATCGTCAACAGCACGCGTCGTAAAGTGTAGGACCACATTGCAAATTACTCCGACTCGCCGCGCCCGACGCGCGCCGGCGCGATGCGCGGGCTGCGGACGGACCAACGGCGATTGACACCGACAGTCACGGGCGGGCGCCGTTTGCCACGGCGGCCCGCTCAACACACCGGGGTTGCCCCCGTTTTCAGATCAGAGCCTAACGCGCGTCCGCCAGCGCGCCTCCGGTCCCGCTAGGGACTGGAGGCGTTCAGGCGTCGGCGCGAAGCCGGCCGATCAATGCTGGATGATGTAGAGATCCTTGCTGCGGTAACGATCCACCGGATTCTTCAGCGAGTAGCCGCCCACATACGGTTTCACCAGGCGCGGCAGCGTGTACTGCAGCACCGGGATCATCGGGTAGTCGTCCATCACCAGTTTGGTGGCCTGCGTCAGCAGTTGGGTGCGCTTGGCTTGATCCGTGCTTTCATTGCCCTGCTTGATCAACTCTTCCGCTTTCTTGTTGCAGTTGAAGTTGTCGTTCTGGGTATTGCCGCACTGAACCAGCGCCAGGAAGGTGGTGGCGTCGTTATAGTCGGCCAGCCAGCCGTTGCGCGCCACTTGGTAGTCGCCGTCGTGGCGTTTCTTCAGGAAGACTTTGAACTCCATGTTTTCCATGGAGGTATTGAAGCCCAGCTTGCTCTTCCACTCGGAGGCCACGAAGATGGCCATCTTCTTGTGGTAGTCGCTGGTATTGTAGGACAGCTTGAGCGTGGTGCCCGGCTTGACGCCGGCTTGGGCCAGCAGCTTCTTGGCCTCGTCCACGCGCTTGGCCATCGGCCATTGCGCCCAGTCGTAGCTGGTGGGCTGGCCGCCGTGCACGCCCTTGACCATCACGCTGTAGGACGGCAGTTGGCCGTCGCCGGTGATTTTCTTGGCCATCAGGTCGCGGTCCACCACCATGGACAGCGCCTTGCGCACGCGCACATCCTTCAGCAGCGGATCCTTATTGTTCAGGCTGTAATAGCGCAGGCCCAGGATGGTGGAGGTTTTCAGATCCTTGGGCATGGTGCTCTTGAGCTTGTCGAAGCTGCCCGGCGGGATCTCATAGGTCATGTCGGTCTGACCGGACTGATACAGCTTCTGATCCGCGTTCTGGTCTTCGATCGGCAGGAAGCTGACGCGGGTCAGCTGCACGTTCTTGGCGTTCCAGTACTGCGGGTTTTTCTCGATCACCACCTTGCTGTTGACTTGCCAGTCTTTCAGCACGAAGGGGCCGTTGCTGACCATCTTGCCCGGCTTGACCCAGTCTTTGCCGAACTTGTCGATCACCGCCTTGGGCGCGGGGCCCAGTTGGGCGTTGGACATCAGTTCCGGCAGGTAGGACACCGGGAAAGCGGTATCCACTTGTACGGTGTATTTGTCCAGGGCCTTGACGCCAATGGCGGTCACCGGCTTCTTGCCGGCCACAATCGCCTCGCCGTTTTGGAAGAAGATGCCGAAGGTGCCTGCATAAGGAGCCGCCAGCTTGGGATCCACCAGCCGGCGGATGCCGTAGACGAAGTCGTCGGCGGTGACGCCGCTGCCGTCGGACCATTTGGCGTTCTTGCGCAGCTTGAACACCCAGGTGGTGGGCCCGGTCTGTTTCCAGGATTCGGCCACGCCGGGCTGCAGTTTGCCTTCGTTGTCGGTAGCGGTCAGGCCTTCGAACAGGTCATGCGTGATGATGTTGGCGGGCACGCCCTCCACCACCATCGGGTCCAGCGACTCCGGTTCGGAGCCGTTGGAGCGCACCAATTCCTGCTTGGCGGCCAGCTTGGTGCCCGGCGGCACGATGGCGGCCAGGGCCGCGCCGGAAGTCAGGGCCAGCGCCACGGCGGCCGCGATTGTCTGTAGCGATTTCTTATCAGCCATCTCGCCTACTCTCCTAAGTATTGTCGACCCCGTCGATATCGCGGGACGATCAGAATCTTCACTCGATTGTATCCAGAGTGGTTGGCGGCCATTATGCGCTGAGGATTTTGAATACTTCAAGTGCTAAGCACGACGCCGCGGCGAGCGATTTAACGTTTTAGTCGCAAATTGACTATCCTTTCCCGCATTAGCTGCCACAGCCTTATGATTTTGCGGTGGTTTTTCACTTCACCCGCCATGGCATTCTAAAAATTATTAGCTCTCATACGCATTACTCATGGCCCGGCCAAATCAGCCTATACAATTAATCCATGGACATATCAGTATGGTCTAATTTTTCATTTAACAGCTTTTTCCAAAATCATTAACGCTTTTGCGCTTGGCGAAAACGTAAGGGCTTGAGTAAGCTCGACCGGACGCATGCCGCGCGCCGCGCCGGCTTTCCGGCCGCAGCCCTCTGGCGCCCAGGTCGCCCCGCCAACGCATCTTCCTGATCCGCAAGGCTTATTCAGCCCTATCATTCCAATGAGCGGACGGAGTCCGGCCCGGTCTTCCGGGCCGCGCGTCCAGCGGCGGAGGGACGCCCTGGAAACGCGGCTCGCCTCCGGACTCATGTCCACGGCAAGCGGCAATGCAGGCATGCGCCGACAGGTATCGATGGGACGACGCCTGGCATCCACACGGCGGGTTAGGCGCCCGCCCCAAGAGCGAGAATAAAAGATGAATAAAAGAGTCGTTGCAAGCGCTGCCGCGCTTGCTCTGGCTGCGGCCGGCCTAGCCGGCTGGTATGGCTCCAGAACGACCGCGGCCGCAGCAAAAACCGCGGCGCGCCCGCCGATTGCCGTTGGCATCGCCAAAGTGACGGCGGAGGATCTGCCGATCGAGCTGAACGCCACCGGCAATGTCACCGCCATTGAAAAAGTGGAGGTCAAGCCTCAGGTCTCCGGCGTGGTGGCCAAAGTCCATGTCAAGGAAGGCCAAAACGTGGCGCCGGGCCAATTGCTGTTCACGCTGGACGCGGCGGCGGAAATCGCCCAGTTGAAAAAAGCCCAGGCGCAGACGCTCAGTGACCAGGCGCAGCTGAAAAACGCCGAACGCGACCTGGCGCGCAGCCGCGACCTGCTGGCGAAGAACTTCGTCTCGCAAAGCGTGGTGGACGCCAATCAATCCAAGGCAGACGCGCTCAGCGCCACCGTCGCCGCCGACCGCGCCCAAGTGGAAGCGGCGCGGGCGGCGCTGGACTATAAAACGCTGCGGGCCTCCATCGGCGGACGCATCGGCGTGATCAACGTCTATCCGGGCACCTTGGCGCAACCGGGCATGGCCGCGGCGATGCTGACCATCACTCGCATTCATCCAATCAACGCCACCTTCACCTTGCCGGAGCGCGAGCTGGGCGCGGTGCGCGCGGCCCAGGCCGCCGGCAAGCTGCAGGTGCGCGCCACGCTGCCGGACAGCGGGGACAGCGTGGACGGCAAGCTGGTCTTCATCGACAGCGCGGTGGACAGCGCCAACGGCACGCTCACGCTGAAAGCGGAGTTCTCCAACCAGGACGGCAAGCTGTGGCCTGGCCAGTTCGTCACCGTCTCACTGGGCGCCGGCCGCTACCAGCAGGCCACCACCATTCCGGTGGCGGCGTTGCTCACCGGGCCGGAAGGCAAATTCAGCTACGCGGTGCAGGCCGACAGCAGCGTCAAGCGCGTACCGGTGGAACTGCTGGCCATTCATAAGGAAAAAGCCGTTGTCAAAGGCCTGCGCGTCGGCGACGCCGTGGTGTCCAACGGCGGCCTCAATCTGCGCCCCGGCGACAAGGTGCGTGCGGCCGCGGCCGGCCCGGCCAGCGGAGGCCAATGATGCAAATCTCCGAGCTCTGCATCCGCCGTCCGGTGATGACGGTGCTGCTGTGCCTGTCCCTGGTGGTGGCCGGCCTGATCGCCTATCAGAAACTGCCGATCGCCGCGCTGCCCAGCTTCGATACGCCCACCATCAACGTCTCCGCCAGCCTGCCCGGCGCCAGCCCGGACAGCATGGCCTCCTCGGTGGCCGCGCCTCTGGAAAAGCAGCTTTCCACCATTCCCGGCATCTCGGTGATCAGTTCGTCCAGCTCCCTGGGCAGCACCTCCATCACGCTGGAGTTCGACAACGATCGCAATATCGACCTGGCGGCGGTGGACGTGCAGGCGGCGCTGCTGCGCGCGCAGCGTTCGCTGCCGACGGAAATGACCTCGACCCCGTCCTACCGCAAGGTCAACCCGGCGGATTCGCCGGTGCTGTTGCTGGCGCTCAATTCGCCGTCCATGTCGCTGTCCGACCTCAACGACTACGCCGAGAACTGGATCTCGCCCAATATCGCCACCCTCAAGGGCGTGGCCCAGGTCAACATCTTCGGCCAGAAGCGCTACGCGGTGCGGATCAAGGCCGATCCGGGCAAGCTGGCCTCGCGCAATCTGACGCTGGACGATGTGGCCGCCAGCATCCGCGCGGCCAACGTCAACACCCCTGTGGGCATGCTGGAGGGCAAATCGCAACTGATGACGGTGGAAGCCAACCGCCAGCTGCAAAACGCCGCCCAGTTCGCCAAGCTGGTGATCGCCAGCCGCAACGGCCTGCCGGTGAGACTGTCCGACGTGGCCGTGGTGGAAGACAGCGTGGAAAACCTCAAGACCGGCAGCTGGGTCAACGGCGAGCGCTCCATCGTGCTGGCGGTGATGCGTCAGAGCGACGCCAACACCGTGGCGGTGGTGGACGCCATCCGCAAGGAGCTGCCGAAACTTCAGGCGCAGCTGCCCGGCTCGGTGCGGCTGAACCTGCTCAACGACCGCTCGCAGTCCATTCGCGAAGCCATCCACGACGTCAAGCTGACCCTGCTGCTCACCATCGCGCTGGTGATCATGGTGATCTTCATGTTCCTGCAGCGCATGGCGGCCACGGTGATTCCGGCGCTGTCGCTGCCGATCTCGCTGATCGGCACCATAGGCCTGATGTATTGGCTGGGCTACAGCCTGGACAATATCTCGCTGCTGGGCATCACGCTGGCGGTGGGCCTGGTGGTGGACGACGCCATCGTGATGTTGGAAAACATCGTCCGTTACATCGAAGAGGGCTTGTCGCCGATGGAGGCGGCGCTGAGGGGCTCGCGTGAAATCGCCTTCACCATCGTGTCGATTTCGCTGTCGCTGGTGGCCATCTTCATCCCCATCTTCTTCATGCAGGGCGTGATCGGCCTGCTGTTCCACGAATTCGCCGTGGTGGTGTCTCTGGCGGTGCTGGTATCGGCGGCGGTGTCGCTAACCCTGATCCCCTTGCTGTCCTCGCGCTTTCTCAGCGCCGACTCGATTGGACACCAAGCCCAGCGCGGCCGGCTGGCCGCCGCGCTGGAGAACGGCTTCGACGCGGTGTTGGCCGGCTATCGCCGCACGCTGGACCTGGCGCTCAAGCATCGCCGTCTGACCCTGGCCGGCGCGCTGTCCACCTTTGTCCTGACCGCCTTGATGTTCAACACAATTCCCAAGGGTTTCTTCCCCACAGAAGACACCGGCCAGATCATGGCCAGCACCGAGGCGGCGCAAGACATCTCCTACGACGCCATGCTCAAACTGCAGCAACGCGCCGCCGCCATCACCCAGGCCAACCCCAACGTCGCCTTCGCCACCTCCTCGCTGTCCGGCGGCAACACCGGCCGCATGTTCATCCAGCTCAAACCGCGCGGCGAACGCGCCAAACTGGACCCGACCATGGAAAGCCTGCGCCGCGACCTGCGCGCGGTGCCGGGGCTCAGCGTCTACCTGAACCCCACGCAGAACCTGCGCCTGGGCGGCCGCCAGAGCAAAAGCCGCTATCAGTACACTCTGCAGGGCATACAGGCGGAAAGCCTGAACACCTGGTCCGACAAACTCTTGCAGCGGATGCAGGCCGATCCCATCTTCCGCGACGTCACCAGCGACTCCCAGCTCAAGGGCTTGCAAGCCAAGCTGAACATAGACCGCGACAAGGCCAACCTGCTGGGCGTGGACATCCAGAGCATACGCAGCGCGCTGTACAGCGCCTTCGGCGAGCGGCAGATTTCCACCATCTATACCGCCAGCGACAACTATCAGGTGATCTTGCAGGCGGACGACCCGTTCAAGGTCAACGAGTTCGACTTCTCGCGACTGCGGGTTCGCGCCGCCGACGGCCAACTGGTGCCGCTGTCCAGCATCGCCTCGGTGGAACGCACCGTCGGCCCGATCTCGGTCAACCACCAGGGCCAGTTGCAGGCGGTGACGCTGTCCTTCAACCTGGCGCCCGGCATCCCGCTGAGCCAGGCCGACCAACACCTGCGCCAGCTCAAAGAGCGCATCGCCCTGCCCGCGTCCATCGCCACCAGCTACAGCGGCGACGCCGCCGCCTTCGAGGAAACCCAGGGCAGCCAAATCCTGCTGCTGGGCATCGCGGTGGCGGTGATCTACGTGCTGTTGGGCGTGCTGTACGAAAGCTATATCCACCCGTTGACCATTCTGTCCGGCCTGCCCTCCGCCGCCATCGGCGCGCTGGTCACGCTGATGCTGTTTGGCCAGGAACTGACCGTGATCGCCAGCATCGGCATCCTGATGTTGATCGGCATCGTCAAAAAGAACGCCATCATGATGATCGACTTCGCGCTGGAAGCGCAGCGCAAGCAGGGCATGTCGCCGGAGCAGGCCATCCACGCTGCCTGTCTGCTACGTTTCCGGCCCATCATGATGACCACGCTGGCGGCCTTGATGGGCGCTTTGCCCATTGCGCTGGGCCTGGGTGCCGGCGCCGAGCTGCGCCAGCCCCTGGGCCTGGCGGTGGTGGGCGGCCTGGTGTTCTCCCAGGTGGTCACGCTCTACATCACCCCGGTGCTCTATCTGTACTTCGACGCGCTGGCGCAACGCCACGCGGCCTGGCGGGAAAGGCGGCGCGCGCTGCGCGCCTGACGCGAAAAGGCCCGCGCCGGACATCCGGCGCGGGCCTTTTTATTTTCAGCGGCCTCAGCCCTGACGCAAACGCTTGATCGCCTCCTCGGCGTCGCGCGGCGCGCGCTTGTCCGGGCAGGCCAGATCGCGCAGCGAACGGCGCAGCTTGTCGTCATGATCAATCTTGCGCCACACCGCCTTGTTGGAACGGATCCAGTTTTTATCGATGCTGTTGCCGAAGGCGTAGGCGCGATAGCTGCCCTCATTGCACAGCAGGCCCTCGAAGCTCAAATTCTCCGCGCCGGCCGGGCTCTTCACCCGCACGATCATCCGCACCACGCCGTCTTCGCCCGCGCTCAGCGTCTTGGCGTCGACGAAATACTGGTTGGTCTGCAGATTATCAGTGCTCACGGCGATCCAATCCGGCTGCGCCGGATACGGCGGCAACTGGTAGTCGGCCTCCTGCCACGGCACTTCCGGCGCGAAATCGATGTTCTTCTTGATCTTGTTGTCGGCCAACGCCGGCTGCGCGGCGCACAGGGCCAGCACGATGATGGCGGCAAAGGTCTTCAAATCACTACTCCTCGTTCAGCGCGCCGGAGCCGCGCTTGGCTGGCCCGGACGCAAGGTGAAACGGCGGCGGCCGGTTTCCCTGCCGGCCAGGCCCCAACTTAATTCCGAAAACTGCATGTCGCCGCGCGCCGACACCGTCAGCAGCATGGACGCGCGGGTGCCGTAGTCGCGGCCTTTTATGAAGATGGGCGACAGCACCCGCTCCAGCGCGGAGCCGATGCGGGTATTGGGCAACTGCCCCAGCGGCGCCGGGGTGCCGTCGGACAGCGCGACGAAAGCCTGATCCTCGGTGGGCACGCGCTGAAACTCGCGCAAATATTCCGCCAGCCGCTCACTCTTGAACCACGGCGTGTCCAGCGTGGCGTTGGACAAGGTGTGGATGCCCGGCGTCACCCGGGCGATCTGGCCGCCGCGGCTGTGGAAATGAAACAGGTCCGAGGTATAGCCGAACAGCAGGTTAAACGGCGCGTAGCGGCCTTGCTCGGCGCGCAGCCAATCGGCGAAGGCGAACGGATCCTCGTCGCCGGCGACGAAACGCTCCACCAGCTCCCCGCGCGAGCGTTCCGCTTTGACCGGATGGCCGTCGCGGATATTGGTCACCGCGGCAATGCGCCCTCGGCCGTCCACCATCAGCCAGCTGCCGCCGGACTCGGCGTCGCGGCCGCCCAGCGTATTCTGATATTGCGGCCACCAATCCAGCGGTTCGGTCGGACGCGCATAGTATTCGTCCCGGTTGGCCAGCAACACCAGCTGGCCCAGTCCGGGGGTCTTATAGGCAAAAGCGATCACGCACATGATGAAGACCGATTTGAGGATGGCTTGGCGACTCGCGTAAACTTAGGGTTTAGGGAGCAGCCGCGGACAGTTCCGACCAGGCCTGTATTCCGCTCAATGTCCGCCGCGCGTTGGCGATGCGGCCTCGAACGGATTTCAAGCGGCCGGGCTTCTCTCCATTGTAACTGATAAGGCTGAGGAAGCCGGACCATGAATTTCGACAAAACCATAGACCTCTCCGGCCTCAACTGCCCGCTGCCCATCCTGCGCGCCAAGAAGGCGCTGGCGGAAATGGACAGCGGCGCGGTGCTGGAGGTGATCGCCACGGACCCCGGCGCGCCCAAGGACTTCGAAGCCTTCTGCCGTCAGACCGGCAACGCGCTATTAACCTCGGACACCACGGCGGAAGGCAAATTCCGCATGGTGCTGAAACGGAAATAACCCTGATGGCTCAGAGCCTGTTTACAAGCTCGCAAGCAAAGGCGAGACAGCGCGCAAGCGGCTGAAGAAGCGGAATGTACACACGGTACATGAGCATTCTGAAAACCTGCTCACCGTGCCTCGTTTCACGACACGCAGCAGCTTGTAAACCGGTTCTTTTTGGCCGCCGCCTTTTTCATCGCTACCCGCAGGCAAGACCATGACGCAAACCCTGACCCTGATCCGCCCCGATGACTGGCATCTTCACCTGCGCGACGGCGCGGCGCTGGCCGCCGTATTACCCGACACCTGTCGCCAGATGGGCCGCGCCATCATCATGCCCAATCTCAAGCCGCCGGTGACCACCGTGGACGCCGCGGCCGCCTACCGCGAGCGCATCCTGGCCGCGCGCCCGGCCGGCAGCCGCTTCGAGCCGCTGATGACGCTGTACCTGACCGACAACACCTCGCCGGCGGAAATCCGCAAGGCCAAGGCCAGCGGCTTCGTCCACGCGGTCAAGCTCTACCCGGCCGGCGCCACCACGAATTCGGACTTCGGCGTGTCCGACGTCAACAAAGCCATGCCGGCGCTGGAAACCATGGCCGAAACCGGCCTGCCGCTGCTGGTTCACGGCGAAGTCACCGACCCGGCCATCGACGTGTTCGACCGCGAGGCGGCCTTCATCGAACAGGTGTTCCAACCCTTGCTGGCCAAACTGCCCTCGCTGCGCGTGGTGTTCGAGCACATCACCACCCGCGACGCCGCCGAATACGTGGCCGCCGCGCCGGACAACGTCGCCGCCACCATCACCGCCCACCACCTGCTGATGAACCGCAATGCGCTGTTCGTCGGCGGCATCCGCCCGCATCATTACTGCCTCCCGGTACTCAAGCGCGAGCTGCACCGCCAGGCGCTGCTCAAGGCCGCCACCAGCGGCTCCGCCAAGTTCTTCCTCGGCACCGACAGCGCGCCGCACGCGCGCCACGCCAAGGAGAGCAGCTGCGGCTGCGCCGGCATGTACACCGCCAACGCCGCCATCGAGCTGTACGCCGAGGCCTTCGAAGCAGCGGGCGCGCTGGACAAGCTGGAAGCCTTCGCCAGCCTCAACGGCCCGGCCTTCTACCGTCTGCCGGCCAACAAAGAGCGCGTGACCCTGGCCAAGCAAGCATGGACGGTGCCGGACACGTTGCCCTACGACGGCGACGCGCTGGTGCCGCTGCGCGCCGGGGAAAGCATGGCCTGGAAACTGCTGGACTAAGAACCATGGCGAACAACACCTGGCCCCAGCGCCGGTGTGTTGTTCGCCATGCCGCCTCAATCATCGCGGGTCAGCACTTCCAGCAGCTCGATCTCGAACAAGAGATTGGAATTGGGCTTGATGTGAGCGCCGATCTGACGCTCGCCGTAAGCCAAGCGCGCCGGCACGTACAGCCGGCGCTTGCCGCCCACCTTCATGCCCATCAACCCTTGGTCCCAGCCTTTGATCACGCGGCCCGTGCCGATCACGCACTGGAACGGCCTTCCTTTCGCGTGGGACGAATCGAACTCGGTGCCGTCTTCCAGCCAACCGGTGTACTGCGTGGTGATCAAGGCGCCCTTGACCACCTCCTTGCCTGCGCCTTCCACCAAATCGGTGATTTGCAGTTCATCGCTCATCTTGCTTCCTCGCCTTTCATCCGCCGCGGATGATAGCGGACTCTCCCCGTCGCGGCGAGTCCGGCTCGCCGACTAGCGCCGTTGTCGCGCGTAAAACTTTTTCTACAAATATATTAATCATTAAATGCAATTCAAATACTACAATAACAAACATTCCCATTTGACATACATCATGGCAAATCAGTAGGATGCAAACACTTGAGAACGGCTGATCCAATACAAAATAGCCGTCAGAGAAATAGCAGGAGCCGTCGGTTCACCCCCCATGGGTACGCGTGACCGGCGGGCCAGGAGAAACCCCTATGTTGCTGGATTTGCCATGGCAAGACCTGAGCGCCATCTTTGCGGCGGTCACCATTGCTTACGTGATTTTCGGCGTGGCCGGTTTTGGCACCGCCCTGGTCGCCAGCCCGGTGCTGGCCATTTTCATCCCGGTATCCAAGATCGTGCCGTTGCTGGCGCTGATGGACATGTTCGCCGCCTTCAGCAATATCCTGCGCGACGGCCGCAAGGCGGACCTGGGCGAACTGAAACGCCTGATTCCGCTCATGGTGGCCGGCAGCCTGATCGGCGCCGCCATCTTGCTGAAAACACGGCCGGACGCGCTGCTGCTGGCTTTGGGCGTGTTTGTGGTGGCTTATTCTCTTTATTCGCTCAGCGGCCTCAGTCCCAAGCGGCAATTCCAGCCACGCGCGGCGGTCCCCTTCGGCTTGGTAGGCGGCGTGTTCAGCGCGCTGTTCGGCAGCGGCGGCTTCATCTACGCCATTTACCTATCCGGCCGCATCGAACAAAAAGAACACTTGCGCATCACCCAAACCACGCTGATCGGCCTGAGCACCCTGACCCGGGTCGTGCTGTTCGCGCTGGCCGGCGTCTATATGGATGCCTCCCTGCTGCTGCTGGCGCTGATTCTAGCGCCGGCCATGCTGTGCGGGGTGTTCGCCGGCCGCCACATCACCCTGCGGCTGACACGTGAACAATTCATCCGGGTGATCAATACCGTCGTCCTGTTTTCCGGCATCGTCCTGCTAGGCCGTTACTTCAGCCACTGAGAATGTGTTTACGCTCTCGCAAGCCAAGGCGAGATCAGGTGAAAACCGCTGAGAAAGCGGAATGTACAGATGGTACACAAGCATTTCGAAGGGGTTTTCAACGCCGTATCGCCAATGCGCAGCGATCGTAAACAGATGCTGAGCGACCCCCACTACGCAATACCGCTGTAGCCATCCCCCGGTCGCGACCACGCGCGGCCGCGCTCATGGCGCCGATTCTCTCATCCCTGACGGGAGGGCCCGCTGTCGCCCGCAGTCCGGGAGTGTGTTTGCTGCTCTTACAATGATGAGGAGTGCCAAGTGAATCATGCTGCATTGAACGAAATGATGACGCCGGAAGAGTATCTGGCCAGCCTCAACGACGGCCGCGAAGTTTACATCTACGGCCAGAAGGTGGCGGACGTCAGCCGGCACCCGGCTTTCCGCAACAGCGCCTACTCGATGTCGCGGCTGTACGAGGCGCTGCACCACCCGGACAGCCAGGAGTTGATGACCGACATCGACCCGGAGGGCTATCGCACCCACCGCTATTTCATGCCCAGCCGCTCCTGTGAGGACTTGCTCAAGGCCCGCGACGCCATTGCCCACTGGTCGCGGCTGACTTACGGCTTCATGGGCCGCACCCCGGACTACAAGGCCGGTTTCACCGCCACGCTGAAATCCGACCCCCACCTGTACGCGCCCTTCCACGACAACGCGCTGAACTGGTATCGCCAGAGCGCGCGCAAGGTGCTGTTCCTCAACCATGTGCTGGTGAACCCGCCGGCGGGCCGCGCCCGCGCCGCCTCGGAGATGCGCGATCTTTACCTGCACGTGGAGAAGGAAACCGACGCCGGCATCATCGTGCGCGGCGCCAAGATGGTGGCCACCAGCGCCGCCATCTCCAACGCCACCTTCGTCGCCCAGAACAGCGCCGCTCAATACCAACCAGGCGGCGAGGAGGACTTCGCGCTGTGCTTCATCCTGCCGATGAACGCGCCCAACCTCAAAATCATCTGCCGCCGCTCCTACGAGGCCTCGGCGCTCAGCCCATTCGACAATCCGCTGTCCAGCCGCTTCGACGAAAACGACTCGGTGCTGATCTTCGACGGCGTGTTCGTGCCCTGGGAAAACGTGCTGATCTACCGCGACATCGAGCGCGCGCGCAGCTTCTATTCCGCCTCCGGCTTCCTCAACCGCTACCCGCTGCAATCCGGCACCCGGCTGGCGGTGAAGATGGACTTCATCTGCGGCCTGCTGGCCAAGGTGCTGGAGTCCAACGGCAGTGACGGCTTCCGCGGCGTGCGTACCCGGTTGGCGGACATCGTGGCGCTGCGCAACCTGATGTGGTCGCTGACCGAATCGCTGTGCCACAACCCGGAACCGCGCCGCGACGGCTCGGTGGTGCCGCGGCTGGAAGCCGCCTCCACGGTGCGCTATTTCGGCACCCAGATGATGTCCCAGCTCAAACCGGTGTTCAACACCATACTCGGCGGCTCGCCCATCATGCAGGTGTCCAGTTGGCTGGACCTGGCCAACCCGGAGCTCAAAGAGCTGATCGGCTGCTACTTCCAGGGCACGGATCAGGAGGCGGTGGATCGTCTCAAGCTGATCAAGCTGCTGTGGGACGCGCTGGGCAGCGAGTTCGGCGGACGCCACGAGTTGTACGAGCACAATTACGCCGGCAACAACGAGCAAGTGAGGCTGGACATGCTGCGCCACTGCGAGAGCAGCGGCGTGCTGGAGCAATGCCGCGCCTTGGTGGACGACTGTATGGCCGACTACACGCCGGACGGCTGGTCGCGTCCGGGCTGGCAGTTCGACGGCGCTTGCCGCGACCGCGTTTGAACCGGACCGGAAAGGAGGCAAGCATGCTGTACGCAGGCAAATGGGACCGCGCCGGTCTGGATTACCAAGCCTTGAAGAACCAATGGCACGTGGTGGCGCGCGCCGAAGAAGTCAGCGCCGAACGCCCCAAGGCGGTGCGGCTGCTAGGCGAAGAACTGGTGCTGTGGCGCGACGGCGCCGGCCAGATCCACGCCTGGAAGGACTATTGCGGCCATCGCGGCGCCAAGCTGTCGCTGGGTTGCGTCAAAAAGGGGGAGATCGAATGCCCGTACCACGGCTGGCGCTTCGACGCCGGCGGTCAGTGCACGCGGGTGCCCGCCCACCCGGACCAAGCCACGCCCTCGTCGGCGCGCTTGATCTTCCGTCACCACGCGGCCGAACGCTACGGTCTGATCTGGGCCAGCCTGGACGCGCCGCAGCGGCCGCTGCCGGTGTTCCCGGAATGGGAGGATGGCAGTTTCCGTAAAGTATTCGCCGGCCCCTACCGCTATATGGGCAACGCTTTGCGCTCGGTGGAAAACTTTCTCGACGCCTCGCACTTCCCCTTCGTCCACGCCAATCTCAACGGCGACCCGGACGCGCCGGAGCCGCTGCCGGACTACCAGGTGTTCAAGGACGAACACGGGCTGCGCACCTCGGAAATATCGGTGTTCCAACCCTACGGCGACCACCGCGGCATCCCGGTCACCGCGCGCTACACCTACTCGGTGTTCAACCCCACCACCGCCTACTTCGTCAAGAAGACCGGCGACACCGAGCGCTTCTGCACTTTCCTCAACGCCACCCCGGTGGACGAGGCCGAGTGCGTGATCTGGCTGATCGTGGCCATCAACTTCGGCGCCGACTTGAGCGAAGAAAAAATCCTCTACCGCCAAGACATGGTGTTCGAGCAAGACCGGCTGATCGTGGAATCGCAGCGACCAGCGCGGCTGCCGCTGGACATCCAGCAGGAAATGCACGTTCGCAGCGACCGGCTGGGCATCGAATACCGGCGCTGGATCAAGGAACTGGGCCTGCGCGCCGACGCGCCAAACCACGCCGAGCCGCGCGCCGCGGCCTTGCAGAACTGACAGGGAGCAAGCGATGGATGCATTTGAACCCCGCCGCCTCCAGCTGGCCGAGCGCGAATCGAACGCGCGCACCTACGCGCGCGGCATAGACCGCGTGATCAGCCGTGGCGAGCTGGCCCGAGTCTACGACAGCGAAGGCCGCGAATACCTGGACTGCCTGGCCTGCGCCGGCGCGCTGCCGCTGGGCCACAACCATCCCTTCATCCAACAGCGGGTGGCTGCTTTTCTGCAATCCGGCCAGCTGCAGCAGGCGCTGGACATCGCCACCCCGGCCAAGCTCGCCTTTGTCGAACAGCTATATCAGGCGCTGCCCGCCGGCTTCGCCGAACACGCCAAGGTGCAGTTCTGCGGCCCGTCCGGCTCCGACGCGGTGGAAGCCGCGCTCAAGCTGTTCAAGACCGCCACCGGCCGCCGCCCGGTGCTGGCCTTCCAGGGCGCTTACCACGGCATGACCATGGGCGCGCTGGGCATGATGGGCAATCTGGGGCCGAAACAGGCGGTCAGCGGCTACCCGGCGGAAATCCAGTTCCTGCCGTTTCCCTATGCCTACCGCAGCCCCTTCGGCGCAGGCGCCGCCGAGACCGAGCGGCTGTCCCTGGCCTATTTGGAAAACCTGCTGTCCGATCCGGAAAGCGGCGTCGGCAAACCGGCCATGCTGCTGGTGGAACCCATCCAGGGCGAAGGCGGCTGTATCCCGGCCAGCGCCGGCTGGCTGCGCGGCCTGCGCGAAATCACCGCGCGCCACGACGTGCCGCTGGTAATGGACGAGGTGCAAACCGGCTTCGGCCGCAGCGGCGATATGTTCGCCCATGAATGGGCCGACATCGTGCCGGACGCCGTCATCCTGTCCAAGGCGGTGGGCGGCGGTTACCCGCTAGCCCTGGTGGCCTACCACCAAAAATACGACCGCTGGGCGCCCGGCGCCCACGCCGGCACCTTCCGCGGCAACCAGATCGCCCTGGTCAGCGGCGCGGCCACGCTGGAATACCTGCGCCAGCCCGGCATGCTGGAGCAAGTGCGGGAGGTGGGCCAACTCCTGCGCCAGAAGCTGCAAGCGCTGCAAACGCGCTTTTCCTGCATTGGCGACGTGCGCGGCCGCGGCCTGATGCTGGGCGTGGAGCTGATAGACCCCAACGGCGCGCCGGACGCGCTGGGCCACCCACCGGCCAACGGCTTGCTGGCCAAGGCGCTCAAGCGCGCCTGTCTGGAACACGGCCTGATCCTGGAGAGCGGCGGCCGTCACGGCGCGGTGATGCGGCTGCTGCCGCCGCTGATCATCAGCGCCGACGACGCGGAAGAAATCGTCCGTCGTTTTGAAACCGCGCTGACCCGCCTGTGGCCCGCCGCCCCGGCCGCCGCGCACGCACCGGCCGCCATGGCCTTTTGAACCTGGAGCGACAGCATGACGCACACCGTACACGACATCATCGGCATCGGCTTCGGCCCCGCCAACATCGCACTGGCCATCGCGCTGGAAGAACTGGCGCCGCAGCTGTCCGTGCGCTTCCTGGAACGGCGGCCCTCCGCCGCCTGGCAGCCGGGCATGCTGCTGGAAGGCTCGGACATCCAAAACCACCCGCTGCGCGACCTGGTCACTCCGCGCAACCCGCGCAGCCGCTACACCTTCACCAACTTCCTGCACGAGCACAACCGGCTCTATCAGCACCTGAACCTGCCGCTGCACTACCCGCTGCGGCTGGAGTACGCGCAATACGTCGATTGGGTCGCCGGCTGCTTCCAGCACCAGGTGGAATACCAGCGTGAAGTCATCGACATCCTGCCGGTCAACGACAGCGACGGCGAGCTCAGCCATTACCGCGTGCTGTGCGCCGACGGCCGCGAGTACCTGGCGCTCAGCGTGGTGCTGGCGCCGGGCCGCACCCCCAACATCCCGGAACCGTTCCAGCGCGCGCCGGACCCGCGCGTGGTCCACCTCAACCACTACCTGCCGGCGCTGGAACAATTGAAAGCCAAAGGCGGCGGCAGGGTGGCGGTGATAGGCGGCAGCCAGAGCGCGGTGGAAATCCTGCTGCACGCCAGTTCCGAGCCGGCGCTGACGCGCGTGGTCGGCGTTACCCGCAACTTCGGCTACCGCCAGAAAGACACCAGCCCCTTCTCCGACGAGGTCTATTTCCCCGCCTTCGTCGACGCCTTCTTCGCCGCCAGCCCGGAACACAAGGACAGGCTGCGTCAGGAGCTGGTATTCACCAATTATTCGGCCGCCGACATCGACGTGCTCAACCAGCTCTACGTCAAACAATACGCCAACCGGTTACAGGACAAGGACAGCCTGGCCCTGCTCACCTGCATGGAAACCGAGGCCTGCGAACCCGGCGCCGACGGTGTCACCCTGCGGCTGCGCCACTTCCTGGGCGGCGACGCGGTCAGCGAAACCGTGGACTTGGTGGTGCTGGCCACCGGCTTCCTAGACCTGGGCCGCGGCCCCAAGCGCGAGCCCTGGCCGCGCGTGCTGGAAACGCTGTCGCCGCAGCTGTGCGCCGAGCGCGACACCGTGGACATCACGCTGGACTACCGCGTGCGGCTGCAAGGCGCGGCCGACCGCGGCGCGCCGCTGTACCTGAACGGCCTGTGCGAATCCTCTCACGGCATGGGCGACGCCGGCTCCTTCAGCCTGCTGGCGCTGCGTTCTCAAGCCATCGTGCAATCCCTGGCGGCGCGGCTGGAACAAGGATCGCGACATGACGGCATCCGCGCTTGACGCTCTGCTGAGCGCCGCCACCGGCTGGCAGGCGCGCGCTCCGCGGCTGCTGGCGGCCAAGGCCGACGCGCTGCCGGTCAGTTGCGAACTGGCGGTGATAGGCGCCGGCCTCACCGGACTGTCGGCGGCGCTGACCGCCGCCGAGGCCGGCTGCTCGGTGGTGGTGCTGGAGGCCGACGCCGTCGGCGGCGGCGCCACCGGCCGCAACTCCGGTTTCGTGGTGCCGGTGCCGGCGCGCTGCGGCCCGCCGGAGCTGCGCGCCTGGCTGGGCCCGCAGGCCGAGGGCTATCTGGCCGGCCTAAGCGAAGCCGCGGCCGAACTGCTGGCGCTGCCGGAAGCCAGCCCGGTCCGCAAAGGCTGGATGCAATTGTTCTCCGCCCCCGGCTCCGCGCAGGCCTCCGCCCTGGCCTGGCGCCGGCTGGGCGTGCGCGCCCGCGCGCTGGACGCCGAACAGGCGCAAGCCCTGACCGCCGCCGCCGGCTACCACGGCGGCCTGCTGTTCGAGGACGGCGGCCAGATCGACCCGCTGGCGCTGGCGCGCGGCCTGGCCGAACGCTGCAGCCAACGCGGCGTGATCCTGCTGGAACGCTGTCCGGCCAAGCTGGTGGAACGGGAAAGCCGGGACGGCATGCACGTGATCCGCACCCCGCGCGGCAGCCTGCGCGCGGGTCGCGTGCTCATGGCCGGCAACGCCTACAGCCGCGACGGCATAGCCGCGGTCGCCCGACACAGCGTGCCGCTGACGCTGGCGCTCGGGCAATTCGAACTGAGCGCGGAACAACAGGCGCGGGTGCTGCCCGCCGACATCCCCTTCTCCGACAATCGCCGCGATATGTGGTTTTTCCGCAAAATGCCGGAAGGCCAATTGCTGACCGGCCTGTTCGCGCTGAGGCCAGACGCCGAAACGGAGCAATACGCCGCCGCCTTGCGCCAGCGCGTCCGCACCGTCTTCGGCCTGGAGTTCGACGCCGCTCCACGGCTATGGGCCGGACAAGTCGGCCTTACTCCGTCCGGCCTGCCCAGCTTGCAACGCGTCGGCGACGGCGTCCTGGCCTGGACCGGCTGCAACGGCCGCGGCCTGGCGCTGTCCTTCATGCTGGGCCGAACCCTGGCGCGCCAACTGATCGGCGCCGGCCCGGCCCTATTGCCGTTCAATCCGCGTCCGCTGCGCGGCCGCGCGCTGCTAAAGTGGATGACCGAAGCGGTCATCGCCCACGACCGGCGCCGGCGCGCCCGGCTCACGCCGGCCGAACCTCGCTCGCCAAAGGAAGCTACCCCGTGAGTTCATGCGCTTTCCATTATCAGGAATACTGCTGTACCCGCCCCGAGCTGATCGACCGGATGATCGCCCGCTACCCGCTGGCGCTGATCAGCAGTGAATACCAGGGCCGTCCGCACGCCAGCCATATCCCGCTGTTCCGCGTCGCCGACCGCAGCCTGTTCGGCCACGTAGACCGCCGCAATCCCCAATTCCAGGGCCGCGGCCGCTTTCCCGCGCGCTTGGTTTTCATGGGCCCGCAAAGCTATATCCCGCCGGAGGCCTACCGCAGCCGCTTGCTGCCCACCTGGAATTACATTGCGGTGCACATGGACGCCGAGATCGAAATCCTCGACGACCTGGAATCGGCCCGCCGCGCGCTGAGCGACACTTGCGAGCGGCTGCAGCCGCCCCAGGCGCCGTTCCAGTACGAGGCCGCCGATCCCCGAGTCATCGCCAACGCGCCGCACATCCTCGGCCTGCGCGTTCATGTGCTGCGCGAGGAAGGCCGCTTTAAACTCTCGCAGGACAAAAAGCCGGAAGACCAGCAAGCGGCGCTGGATCATCTGCTGCGCCGCGACGAGGCCGGGGAGCGCGCGCTGCTGGAGGAGCTGCTGCGATTTTCCGCAACCGTGGAGCACGCGCATGGCTGAACCCTCCGAGCTGGCCCGGCGCTTCATCGATCAAGGCGTCACGCTGGACCCCGGCCAGCGCCGCGCCGCCGACGCGCTGGACGCGCTGCGCCTCCAAACGCGGACCGCCCCCGCCTGGCCGCTGCGCCGGCCGTCGCCGCAAACCGGTGCCTATCTGTGGGGCGAGCCCGGCCGCGGCAAGACCATGCTGATGGACGGACTGTTCGCCTTGTCCACCGCGCCGGCACAACGCATCCATTACCACCAGTTCCTGCGCGACCTGCACCGCGGCCTGGCCCAGTCCGGCGGCGAGCAAGCCAACTACCTGCCCGCGCTGGCGCGGCGCGTGGCCGCGCAAAGCCGCTTGTTCTGCCTGGACGAATTCCATCTGCACGACATCGCCGACGCCATCCTGATGGAGCGCTTCCTGACCGTGCTGTTGGAAGAACGAGTGCTGGTGATCCTGACCTCCAATTACGCGCCGGAACAACTGCTGCCGGACCCGCAACTGCATCGCTACGCGCTGCGCGTCATCGCGCTGATCCAGCGCCACATGCAGGTGCTGCACCTGGACGGCGACCGCGACTACCGCTATCGCGAAGCCGCCGCCGGCGAACACTATCTACACCCTTGCGGCGCGGAAGCCGAGCAAGCCCTGCGCCGGCTGCTGCAAGAGCAGGGCCGAACCATCGGCCCCGCCGCCGCCGTCTCGCTGTCCGGCCGGCCGCTGTCCGCGCGGGCGCAAAGCCCGGACTGCATCTGGTTCGACTTCGAAACCATCTGCCTGGGCCCGCGCTCGCACCTGGATTACCTGGAGATGTCGGAACGCTGGCACACCGTCGTCGTCTCCGACATCGCCCAAGCGCAGTTGAACAAGGCCGACGGCCTGCGCCGCTTCATCTGGCTGGTGGACGTGCTCTACGACCGCCGCCAGTGTTTATTGCTGATTTCCGAACGCCCAATCGAAACCATGCTGCGCGACGCCACGCTGTCGGCGGATACCCATCGCACGCTGAGCCGGCTCGCCGAAATGCAATCCGCCTCCTTCGCCGCCGCCACCGCCATCGAAATGAGCCCGCTATGCCAATAGTCAGAATCGAAGACGCCGCCGCTCGCACGCCGGCCCAACGCCAAGCCATCGTTCACTGCGTCTACGACGCGCTGCGCGCCGTGTTCGGCGTCAGCGACGAAGAGCTGCAGGCGCGCTACCAGCGCTTCGCGCAGGAAGACCTGCTGCCGCCGGACGGAGACCCGGACTACCTGCACATCGAGATCACCGTCTTCGCCGGCCGCAAGCCGGAGACCAAGAAAAAACTCTACGCCAAGCTGGCCGCCGACCTAGCCGCGCTGCTGGACATCTCGCCCGCCTCGGTGCTGATTCTGCTGCGCGAGGAAGCCGCGGACAACTGGGGCATGCGCGGCGGCCTGCCCGCCAGCGAAATCGATTTCGGCTACGCCATCTCCGTATGATGAGCCAGCACCCGCAAGCCCTGCGCCAAAAGCTGGGCAGCTTCGCCACCGGCGTCGCCGTCGCCTCGGGACTAGAGCCTCAAGCAAATGCGAGACAAGGCGACAACGAGCGCAAGCGCGCACCGTTCACGCAGGAACGCCACGGCGCGCCGCTGATCGACACGGCCAGAACCATCCAACCCATCCCCTAGCCACTCTGGAACCGCAAACATGACGCAAAACAGCAAACACGTCCTGCGCAGCCTGATAGCAAGCCGCTCCGGCCTGCTGGTGCCCGGCGCCTACAACGCGCTGAGCGCTCGCATCGTCGAAGACCTCGGCTTCGGCGCGCTTTACCTGACCGGCGCCGGCCTGACCAATATGCAGCTGGGCCTGCCCGACCTGGGCTTCGTCGGCCTGAAAGAAGTGGCGGACCAGGTTTCCGCCATCCGCGACGCGGTGTCGATTCCCCTCATCGTCGATGCCGACACCGGCTTTGGCAACGCGCTCAATGTGCGCCGCACCGTGCGCGTGCTGGAACGCGCCGGCGCCGACGCCATCCAGTTGGAAGATCAGGTACTCCCCAAGAAATGCGGCCATTTCACCGGCCAAAACCTGATCAGCGCCGCCGAGATGTGCGGCAAACTGCAGGCGGCGGCGGACGCGCGCCAGGATGAAAACCTGATGATCATCGCCCGCACCGACGCCTGCGCGGTGGACGGCATCGACGCCGCCATTGAACGCGCCGGCCGCTACGCCGAGGCCGGCGCCGATGTGCTGTTCATCGAAGCGGTACGGGAACTGGACGACATCCGCCGCCTGCCGGCGCTGTTCGACCGCCCCCTGCTAATGAACATCGTCATCGGCGGCAAAACCCCGGCGCTGAGCGCCGCCGATCTGAAGGAACTGGGCTACGGCCTGGTGCTTTACGCCAACGCCGCTCTGCAAGGCGCCGTGCTGGGCATGCAGCGGGCGCTGGGCACGCTGGCACGCGACGGCATCCTGCAGGAAGACCCGCAACTGGTGACCCCGTTCACCGAACGTCAGCGCCTGGTCAACAAGCCGCTCTACGACGAACTAGACGCGCGCTACGGCGCGGCCGGGCGGGACTGAGCCACTTGCGGGCGGCAAGCCGCCCGCAAAATACTCGTCCGATTTTCGGTTGTGACGGTCTTGGGCGCCCCCTAAGCTGTGCGCATTCCAACCGGAGCACACACATGGACTTCGCCGCCCTGCACCACCAAGCCGAACCGCTGTTGATCGCCAATGTCTGGGACGCCGTCAGCGCCCGCCTAGCCGAACAGGCCGGCTATGCCGCCATCGGCACCTCCAGCGCGGCGATGGCCGCCATGCTGGGCCACGAGGATGGCGAAGAACTCGGCTTTGCCGAATTGCGCCAGCTTGTCGCCCGCCTGCGCACCGCCAGCAGCCTGCCCTTGAGCGTGGACATGGAAGCCGGCTACGGCGACAGCCCCGAGCGCATCGCCGCCAATCTGAGCGAACTGGCCGCGCTCGGCGTCGTCGGCGTCAACCTGGAAGACAGCATGGTGCGCCAAGGCCGGCGCAGCCTGCAGAACGCGGCGGCATTCGCTGCCATGTTGACGGCGGTGCGGACAGCGCTGCGCCAAGCCGGCCACACGCTATTCCTCAATGTCCGCACCGATCCCTTCCTGCTGGGCCTATCCGACGCGCAAGCGCAGACCATCGCCCGCGGCCGCCTATACGCCGCCCACGGCGCAGACGGCCTGTTCGTGCCTTGCGTTGTGCAAGAAACGGACATTCGCGCCATCGTCGAAGCGGTGCCGCTGCCCTTGAATGTGATGTGCATGCCGGCCTTGCCGGACTTTGCCGCGCTGGCGCGGCTGGGCGTCAAACGCCTCTCCATGGGCAATGCCGTCCACGAACAATTGCAGCGCAGCTTGCTGAACATGCTGCACAATATTCGCGCCCAACAATCCTTCCAGGCCGTCTTCACCCATGCTGATCACTGACACCGAACAGGCCGACGGCTATTACCGGGCGCTGCTGGAACGCGCCGAGGCATACAACGGCATTTTCTTCGTCGCCGTCCGCACCACCGGCGTGTTCTGCATCGCCAGTTGCCGCGCGCGCAAGCCGAAACGGGAAAACGTAGAGTTTCACTCCAGCTTCAAATCCGCGCTGGACGCGGGCTTCCGCCCCTGCAAGATCTGCCGCCCCACCGAGAACGCCCACGCCGCGCCGCCGGCGGTGGCCCAGGTCATGACCTGGCTGCGGGCCAGCCCCAAGGACCGGATCAGCGATGGCCAGCTCAGACAGCGCGGCATCAGCCCGGAAGCGCTGCGTCGCTGGTTTCTCCAGCACCACGGCATCACCTTCCACGCCTTCCAGCGCATGCTGCGCATCAATACCGCGCTGCGCGAACTCAAGAGCGGCCGCAGCGCCACCGAGGTCGCGCTCGACAGTGGCTACGACTCGCTCAGCGGTTTTGCCCACGCCTACAAGAAACTGACCGGCAGCGCCCCCAGCGACAGCGCGCGCGTCATCCTGCTGCACCGCTTAACCACCCCGCTAGGCCCGATGCTGGCCTGCGCGACGGAGCGCGGCCTGTGCCTGCTGGAATTCACCGACCGACGCATGCTGGAAACCGAATTCAAAGACCTGCAACGCCTGCTCAAGGCGCGGATCATCGCCGGGGAGAACGCGCACACCCAGCAGGCCGAGAGGGAAATTGGCGAATACTTCGCTGGCCGTCGCAGACACTTCGACGTGGAACTGGAAACGCCAGGCAGTGAATTCCAGCAAGAAGTTTGGCAAAGCCTGAGGGTGCTGGACTACGGAAGCACCCACAGCTACCAGAGCCTGGCGGAACGGATAGGCCACCCCAGCGCGGTGCGCGCGGTGGCCGCCGCCAATGGAGCCAACCGCATCGCCATCATCGTTCCCTGCCACCGCGTGCTGGGCAAGAACGGCGCGCTGACCGGCTATGGCGGCGGCCTGGCGCGCAAGCAATGGCTGCTGGAACACGAACGCGGGCCGGACGCGAACTCGACGTCCAGACTGGAAGCTTAGAGCCTGTCCAAAGTCTCCAAAGCGCGGGCGAGACAAAGCTAAAACAGCAGAGAAACGGAGGACACAAGAGGTACATGAGCATTTAACAAAACCCCTGACCCTGCTCAGCCTCCTTGTCGAACAACTGCCTGCGTCGGCTCGTCTTGGTCCAAGCTCCGGCAAGGCATTGTTAGCGGCCCTTAAATTGGTTTTCCCCGGCAGCCTTGCTAGCGTTTTAAAAATTACTGTTGACCTCTACGCCACTTTCCTGTAAAAAGTCCGGGCAGGATCTTCAAGCGTCATATCTATCGATACCTCGTTGCCCATCAAACTGGGTCTTCATTGTTTCCATATCTATTCCTTGATTATCATGCCATACGATAATTTTATTGTCCTTAACTGACACATGGAGTGCATTATGGAAACTGGTACCGTTAAATTTTTCAATGACGCAAAAGGCTTTGGCTTTATCACCCCGGACAATGGCGGCGACGATCTGTTCGCTCACTTCTCCGAAATTCGCGCGGATGGCTTCAAGTCCCTGCGTGAAGGTCAAAAAGTAAGCTACACCCGCGCAATGGGCCAAAAAGGCCCGGCAGCGTCCGCGATTCAGCCGCTCTAAGAACGTACTGACGATCTCGCGAGCTAAGCGAGACAAGGCGAAAACGAGCGAAAAAGCGGAATGTACTGTGGTACATGAGCATTTTGAGCTCGGTTTCAACGCCGTATCGCCGACGCGCAGCAGATCGTAAGTAGGCTCTAAGCATTACAGCGCCTAAATGACAAAGCCCCATATGGGGCTTTTTGTATTTTAAAAATAAGACCTGCCTTGAGGCGGGTTTTATTTTTTGGCAGGCCGTAATATGTAGGCCTTATTGGGGGCAAGTCCGCCGAGCTCAATGAGAAAGAGTTGAACACCACGGGCATGCCGACACCCCCAGAGAAACGCTTGCTAATAAATAAGAACTGAACTTTCCCAAGTTTAGGCCGCTTACCAATAGGTAAAAGGCCACAGTTCATCTTGGATTTGAATGTCAGCTAAGGCTGAATAGCAGCCCATCTACACCGCCCCTTTCGACAAGGAAGCACAAGCGAAAAGAGGCCCTTCCGGGCCTCTTTGTTTAGCATTATTGGCAAAGAGCTGATCACGTCATCGTCGTGAAAGGCTCCATTACCTCGTTACAGACTTTATTCTTACTGATCAAAGCCCGTGGGCCAAACCCCGCCTCACTCCACCGTCACGCTCTTGGCCAGGTTCCGCGGCTTATCAACGTCGGTGCCGCGCGCCAGCGCCACGTGATAGGCCAGCATCTGCACCGGGATGGCGTGCACCACCGGGCTGAGCACGCCGACATGGCGCGGGGTGCGGATCACATGCACGCCGTCGGATTCGCTGAAATGGCTGTCCAGATCGGCGAACACGAACAACTCTCCGCCGCGCGCGCGCACTTCCTGCATATTGGATTTCACTTTTTCCAACAGCGCGTCGTTGGGGGCGATCACCACCACCGGCATGTCCTCGTCCACCAGCGCCAGCGGGCCGTGCTTGAGCTCGCCGGCCGGGTAGGCTTCGGCGTGGATGTAGGAGATTTCCTTCAGCTTGAGCGCGCCTTCCAGCGCAATCGGGAAATGCAGGCCGCGGCCCAGGAACAGCGCATTGTCCTTGGCGGCGAACTTGTCGGCCCAGGCCTTGATCTGCGGCTCCAGGTTCAGCGCGTGCTGCACGCTGCCCGGCAGGTGGCGCAATTCGTCCAGGTAGCGCGCCTCGTCGGCGGCGCTGACCTTGCCGCGCACTTTGCCCAGCGTCACCGCCAGCGCGAACAGGCCCACCAATTGGGTGGTGAAGGCCTTGGTGGAGGCCACGCCAATCTCCGCGCCGGCACGGGTGAAGAACACCAGTTCGCTGGCGCGCGGAATCGCGGATTCGCGCACATTGCAGATCGACAGCGCGTAGCGGTGGCCCAGCTCCTTGGCGTATTTCAGCGCTTCCATGGTGTCCAGCGTCTCGCCGGACTGGGAAATAGTGGTCACCAGGTAATTGGGGTTGGCCCAGGCGCTGCGGTAGCGGTATTCGCTGGCGATTTCCACATCGCACTGCACGCCGGCGATGGTTTCGATCCAGTATTTGGCGGTCAGGCCGGCGTAGTAGCTGGTGCCGCAGGCCAGGATCTTGACGCCTTCCAGCTGCGGCAGCACTTCGCCGGCCCGCTCGCCGAACAGCTCGGGATTGAAGCCGTAGTCCTGCACCGCGTCTATGGTGTCGGACAGCGCCTTCGGCTGTTCGTGGATTTCCTTCTGCATGAAGTGGCTGTACGGGCCCAGTTCCAGCGAGGCCAGCGATACGTCGGACACATGCACCGGACGCTGCGCCGGCTGGTCGTCCTTGTCCAGCAGCTCTACGCCGTCGCGGGTCAGCCGGCCAATATCGCCCTCTTCCAGGAAAATTACGCGGCGGGTGGCGGACACGATGGCGGAAACATCGGAAGCGATGAAGTTTTCCCCGTCTCCCAGGCCAACCAACAACGGGCAGCCCATGCGCGCGCACACCAGTTCGTCCGGGCGGTCCACGGCGATCACGCCGATGGCGTAAGCGCCGGTCAGTTCGCGGCTGGCGCGCTTGACGGCGTCGAACAGGCTGTCGCCGGCCTGGTAGTAGTGATGCACTAGGTGGGCGATGACTTCGGTGTCCGTCTGCGATTCAAAGGCGTAGCCCAGGCCTTTCAGGCGCTCGCGCTGCTCTTCGTGGTTTTCGATGATGCCGTTGTGCACCACGGCGATTTTGCCGAAGGACACGTGCGGGTGGGCGTTGGGCTCGGTAACGCCGCCGTGGGTGGCCCAGCGGGTGTGGCCGATGCCCACCTGCCCTTGCAGGCTTTCTTCCGCCGCGGCGTTTTCCATCTCCGCAACGCGGCCGACGCGGCGCACGCGACGGATGGCGTCGCCGGCCAATACCGCCACGCCGGCGGAGTCGTAGCCGCGATATTCCAGCCGCTTCAGGCCGTCCACCAGTACCGGAACCACATTACGCGCCGCGATGGCGCCGACAATGCCGCACATTACTTTCTCCTTGAACTATCAGTGGGCGAGGACGCGCAGATCAGCGCAATGCCCTTCGCCTGAATTTGGGTTCTGGCTTCCATCGGCAAGGCGTCGTCGGTTACCAGGGTATGAATGCGCTCCCACGGCAATTCCAGATTGGGGATACGCCGGCCTATCTTTTCCGACTCCACCATCACGATGACTTCGCGCGCCACTTCGGCCATCACGCGCGACAGGCCCACCAGCTCGTTGAAGGTGGTGGTGCCGCGTTCAAGATCGATGCCATCGGCGCCGATGAACAGCTGATCAAAATCATAGGAACGCAAGACCTGTTCCGCCACCTGGCCCTGGAAGGATTCGGAATGCGGGTCCCAGGTGCCGCCGGTCATTAGCAGCGTGGGTTCGTTCTCCAGCTCGCGCAGCGCGCCGGCCACGTTCAGGGAGTTGGTCATCACCACCAGGCCGCGCTTATTGCCCAATAGCGGAATCATCGCGCTGGTGGTGGTGCCGCTGTCTATGATCACGCGGTTATGGTCGCGGAGGCGCTCGGCGGCGGCGCGGGCGATGTCGATCTTTCGTTTTGAAACCTGTTCCGCGTCTTCCTCGACCACCATCTCCGACGGCAAGGATACCGCGCCGCCGTAACGGCGCAGCAGCAGCCCGCCGGTTTCCAGCAGGGCCAGGTCTTTGCGTATGGTCACTTCGGAGGTTGAGAAACGCTTGGTCAGCTCGTCCACGCTGACTTCGCCGCGTTCCTGCACCAGGGCGGCAATGGCGTGACGGCGTTGCTGAGTATTTCGTTTGGTCATCACAAGTTTCGTTTCGAAAGTTTCGCGATCATAGCAGCGCACCTTCGGCGCTGACAAGCCTTTCGCGCGGAACCGTCGCGTAGCGGCAAGGGGCTGTCGCAAGAATGCCGCCATGAAAAACGGCGCCCATCCTCCAAATCAGGAGAATGGGCGCCGCTTTGCCGGGAAATGGAATCAGTCGGTCTTTTTCTGAGGCCGCTTCCAGCCCGGCACCGTGACCTGACGCGCGCGCGCCACTGTCAGCTCTCCGGCCGGCGCGGTTCGGCTGATCACCGAGCCGGCGCCTATGGTGCTGTAGGATTCCAGCGTCACCGGCGCCACCATCAGGGTGCCGGAGCCGACGAAGACGTTGTCGCCAATCACGGTCTTGAATTTATTGACGCCGTCGTAATTGCAGGTTACCGAGCCGGCGCCCACATTCACTTTGCCGCCAATCTCGGCATCGCCGATATAGCTCAGGTGATTGACCTTGGAGCCTTCGCCGATCACGCTCTTCTTCACTTCGACGAAGTTGCCGATATGCACGTGGCCGGCCAGTTGGGCGCCGGGGCGCAGCCGGGCGTAAGGCCCGATCCTGCACCCCTCGCCCACCACCGCGTCTTCCAGATGCGAGAACGGCGCGATCTTGGTGCCGGCGGCCACTTTGACGTTCTTCAACACGCAATGCGCGCCGATTTCCACCTGGTCGCCCAACTCCACCACGCCTTCGAACACACAGCCGATGTCGATGCTGACATCCATGCCGTGGGCGAGCTCGCCGCGGATATCGATGCGCGCCGGGTCCGCCAGCGTGACGCCGGCTTCCAGCAAAGCGTGCGCCTGGTTACGCTGCAGAATGCGCTCCAGCTCGGCCAATTGCACCTTGTTGTTGACGCCTGCCGCCTCCCAGCTGGCGTCGACGCTGGCGCTGTCCACGCTCACGCCGTCCGCCACCGCCAGAGCCAGCACGTCGGTCAGATAATATTCGCCCTGCGCGTTGCCATTGTTGAGCGCGGCGAGCCAGCCGGCCAGCCGCGCGTTGGGCAGCACCATCATGCCGGTGTTGATTTCACGGATAGCCAATTGCTCCGGCGCGCAGTCCTTGTGCTCGACGATGGCTTGGAGCTTGCCGTCCGCGCCGCGCACCATGCGGCCGTAGCCGCTGGCGTCGTCCAGCACGTCGGTCAGCACCGCCATGCCCGCGCCGGCGGCATCGGACAAGCGGCGCAGCGTATCCGCCTTGGTCAGCGGCACGTCGCCGTACAGCACCATGGTCTTGCCGTCCGCCGGCAGATGCGGCAAAGCCATCTTCAGCGCGTGGCCGGTGCCCAGTTGTTCGGCCTGCTCCGCCCAGATCAGGTCCGCGTCCGGGATGGCCGCCCGCACCTGTTCCCCGCCGTGGCCGTACACCACGATCAGGCGCGCCGGCTTCAGCGCGCGCGCGGTGCGGATCACCCGCGCCAACATCGGCTCCCCGCCGATGGGGTGCAGCACTTTGGGTTTGGAGGAATACATGCGCTTGCCTTTGCCGGCAGCGAGAATGACGATGCTGAGACTATCCATGGTTTTTCACGAGTCGAAAACGGAAAAAGGCTGCCACTTGCGTGGCAGCCTACTATACACGATTACATCTCTTATCAGTGGGCGCGCTTCTTGAGGAAATCCAGCGCCTTCAACTCCGCGATGGCCACTGCCAGAGCAGCGTGCGCCTTCGCGGTGGAGAGGTCGTCGGTGGCGTGCTTGAGGGAATCCTCCGCAGCGCGTTTTGCCTCATTGGCGCGGGCCTCGTCGAGATCCTCGCCGCGAATCGCCGTATCCGCCAGCACGGTGATCAGGCTGGGCTGCACTTCCATCATGCCGCCAGACACTGCCACCAGAACTTCTTCGCTGCTGCCCGGCACTTTCAGACGCAGCACGCCGGGCTTGATACGGGTCAGGAGCGGCACGTGTTGGGGATACACACCGATCTCGCCTTCGGTAGCCGGCGCAACCACGAATTCAGCTTCGCCGGAGAAGATCATTTGCTCGGTGCTGACCACTTCCACACGCATCTTGGACATCAGCCCTCTCCTTAGTTAAGGGTCTTGGCTTTCTCGGCAGCTTCTTCAATGGAGCCAACCATGTAGAACGCTTGTTCCGGCAGATGGTCGTACTCGCCAGCGAGAATGGCCTTGAAACCCTTGATGGTTTCGCGCAGCGGCACGTATTTGCCCGGCGAGCCGGTAAATACTTCAGCCACGTGGAACGGCTGGGACAGGAAGCGCTGGATCTTACGGGCGCGAGCCACGACCAGTTTATCTTCCTCGGACAATTCGTCCATACCCAGAATCGCGATGATGTCGCGCAGTTCCTTGTAACGCTGCAGGGTGGACTGCACGCCACGGGCAACCGTGTAGTGCTCGTCGCCCACCACCAGCGGATCCAGCTGGCGCGAAGTGGAGTCGAGCGGATCCACCGCCGGGTAGATACCCAGCGAAGCGATGTCGCGCGACAGAACCACGGTAGCGTCCAAGTGGGCGAAGGTGGTCGCCGGAGACGGGTCGGTCAAGTCATCCGCAGGTACGTATACGGCCTGGATGGACGTAATCGAGCCATCGCGGGTAGAAGTAATACGCTCCTGCAGGCGGCCCATTTCTTCCGCCAGCGTCGGCTGATAGCCCACGGCGGAAGGCATACGGCCCAGCAGCGCGGATACTTCGGTACCGGCCAGGGTGTAGCGGTAGATGTTGTCCACGAAGAACAGCACGTCGCGGCCTTTGCCGCTTTCGTCCTTCTCGTCGCGGAAATGCTCGGCCATGGTCAGACCGGTCAGCGCTACGCGCAGACGGTTGCCCGGCGGCTCGTTCATCTGGCCGTACACCATCGCCACTTTGTCCAGAACGTTGGAGTCCTTCATCTCGTGATAGAAGTCGTTACCTTCACGAGTGCGCTCACCAACGCCGGCAAACACGGACAAACCGGAGTGTGCCTTGGCGATGTTGTTGATCAGTTCCATCATGTTGACGGTCTTGCCCACGCCGGCGCCGCCGAACAGGCCCACTTTGCCGCCCTTGGCGAACGGGCACAGCAGGTCGATCACCTTGATGCCGGTTTCCAGCAGGTCGGTGGCGGGGGAGAGCTCGTCAAACTTCGGAGCGGGCTGGTGGATGGCGCGGCGAACATCGGTCGCTACCGCGCCGGCTTCGTCCACCGGGTTGCCCAAGACATCCATGATGCGGCCCAGGGTGGCGCTGCCCACCGGCACCGAAATCGGTGCGCCGGTGTTGACTACGCTCATGCCACGCTTCAGGCCGTCAGAGCTACCCATGGCGATGGTGCGCGCCACGCCGTCGCCCAGCTGCTGCTGGACTTCGAGCGTCAGGTCGGCATCAACCAGCTTCAGGGCATCATAAACCTTTGGCATGGCGTCGCGCGGGAATTCCACGTCGATCACCGCGCCAATGATTTGTACGATTTTACCTTGGCTCATTATCGGTTCCTAAACATTAAACTTTTTCAGTCTGCGACGGCTTACACCGCTGCGGCGCCTGCCACGATTTCAGACAACTCGGTAGTGATCGCAGCCTGACGAGCCTTGTTGTACACCAGGCGCAGTTGCTTGATCGTGTTACCGGCGTTATCCGTGGCAGATTTCATCGCCACCATGCGGGCAGCTTGCTCGGAGGCCATGTTCTCGGCCATCGCCTCGAACACCACGGACTCGATGTAGCGTTTGACCAGGAACTCCATCACGGAAAGCGCATTCGGCTCGTACAGGTAATCCCACGAGTGCGAGTGCTCCACCACCATGTGTTCCGAAGTCAGCGGCAGCAGCTGTTCAGTCGCCGGCTCCTGCTTCATCGTATTGATGAAACGGGAGTAAACGATGTAGAGCGCGTCCAGTTCGCCTTCGGCGTACTGCTTGAACAGCACCGTAAGCGGGCCAATCAGTTTTTCCATCTTCGGCACATCGCCGAGCTGGGTTGCGCTGGCCACGACGTTGAGGCGCGCGCGCTGGCATGCCGCCAGGCCTTTCTGGCCCAAGCAGCAGACATCGACTTCGATGCCCTGCTCCTGCAGATCCTTGACTTGGGCGAAGAAGCGCTTGAGCGTATTCACGTTCAAGCCGCCGCACAGGCCCTTGTCGGAGGTCATCAGGATGATGCCGGCGCGTTTGACTACGTCGCGGCTTTGCAACAGTGGGTGCTCAAGATCCGTGTTCGCCTGAGCAAGGTGCGCCATGACTGTGCGCACCTTCTCGGCGTAAGGACGGGCAGCGCGCATACGCTCTTGCGTTTTGCGCATCTTGGAGGTCGCCACCATTTGCATTGCGCGAGTGATCTTCTGCGTGTTTTGCACGCTTCGGATCTTGGTGAGAATCTCTTTGCCGACTGCCATATCCTGAACCTTTCCTAGTAACTGTTTGCGTTAACCGAAAAGACTCAGTTGTAGCTGAAGCCAGCCTTGAACGATTCCATCGCCTTGGCCAGGATTTTCTCGTTGTCGCCGGACAAGTCGCCGGAAGCGTTCACCGCGGCCAACACATCGTGATGGTTCGCGCGCACATAGGCGAGGAACGCCGCTTCGAAAGCCAGGGCCTTCTTCACCGGAACGTCTTCGTAGCTGCCCTTGTTCACCGCCCACAGGGTCAACGCCATTTCGGCGGTGGCCAGCGGCATGAACTGCTTCTGCTTCATCAGCTCGGTTACCACTTCGCCATGTTGCAGTTGCTTGCGGGTAGCCTCGTCCAGATCGGAAGCGAACTGCGAGAACGCAGCCAGTTCACGGTACTGGGCCAGGGCCAGACGGATACCGCCGCCCAGCTTCTTGATCACCTTGGTCTGCGCGGCGCCGCCAACGCGGGATACCGAGATACCGGCGTTGATGGCCGGACGGATACCTGCGTTGAAGAGGTCGGTTTCCAGGAAGATCTGACCGTCGGTGATCGAAATCACGTTAGTCGGCACGAAGGCGGAAACGTCACCGGCCTGGGTTTCGATGATGGGCAGCGCGGTCAGGGAACCGGTCTTGCCTTTCACTTCGCCGTTGGTCAGCTTGGCCACTTCGTCTTCATTGATGCGGGAAGCGCGTTCCAGCAGACGGGAGTGCAGATAGAACACGTCGCCGGGGTAGGCTTCGCGGCCCGGCGGACGACGCAGCAGCAGCGAAATCTGACGGTAGGCGACAGCCTGCTTGGACAGGTCGTCGTATACGATCAGCGCGTCTTCGCCGATGTCGCGGAAGTATTCGCCCATCGCGCAACCGGAGTACGGGGCGATGAACTGCAGCGCGGCGGCTTCGGAAGCGGTCGCGGCCACCACGATGGTGTGGCCCAGCGCGCCGTGCTCTTCCAGCTTGCGCACCACGTTGGCGATGGAGGAGGCTTTTTGGCCAATCGCCACGTAGATGCACACTACGCCGGTGCCTTTTTGGTTGATGATCGCATCCAGCGCCACCGCGGTCTTGCCGGTCTGGCGGTCGCCGATGATCAGCTCGCGCTGACCGCGGCCAACCGGAACCATCGAGTCGATGGCTTTCAGGCCGGTTTGCATCGGCTGGGATACCGATTGACGCGCAATCACGCCCGGCGCGATCTTTTCGATCGGGCTGGACAGCTTGGCGTTAATCGGGCCCTTGCCGTCGATAGGCTGACCCAGGGCGTTGACCACGCGGCCAATCAGTTCCGGACCCACCGGAACTTCCAGAATGCGACCGGTACAAGTAACTTCGTCGCCTTCCGAGATGTGCTCGTACTCGCCCAGAACCACGGCGCCGACAGAGTCGCGCTCCAAGTTCATCGCGAGGCCGAAGGTGTTGCCCGGGAATTCGAGCATTTCACCCTGCATCACGTCTGCCAGGCCATGGATACGAACGATACCGTCGGTCACGGAAATCACGGTACCTTTGGTACGGGTTTCTGCGCCTTCGGCCAGGTTCTGAATCTTCGCCTTGATCAGATCGCTGATTTCAGAGGGGTTCAACTGCATGATCTCTCCTAATTCTTGAGGCTTACTGCCATGGCTTGCAGTTTGCCGCGCACGGAAGCGTCGATGACATCGTCGCCTACCAACACACGAACCCCGCCGATCAGGTCAGGGTTGTCACGCACATCAATCCGTACGGATTTGCCGTACTTCTTGGAAAGCGTGTCGGTCAGTTCGGCCTTCTGCGCATCGTTCAATGCAAACGCCGTTTCCACCACGGCATCCACAACGCCTTCCGCTTGCGCCTTGAACACTTCAAACTGTTCGGCGATTTGCGGCAGCAGCGTCAAACGGCTGTTCTCGATCAGCGCGGCCAGAAAACGTTTTACGTCTTCATTGCCGCGCGTGCCCAGAACGTCCAGCATCAGCGCCTCAAGCTCTTGTGCGGTATGTTTCGGATTGGTGATGACGGCTTCCAAATCCGGGTTCTTCACCATGGCAGCCAGCCACGACAGCGATTCCGACCATTGCTGGGTGGCGTGCTGCTCGGTGGCGAGGCTGTATACCGCTTCGGCATAGGGCCTAGCTACGGTAATGAGTTCTGCCATGAGTTAATTAAAACTCCGCTTTGATGGAGGCAAGCAGATCAGCGTGCTTGGCCGAGTCGATCTCTTTGCGCAGGATCTTCTCTGCACCCGCAACCGCCAGGTCGGCCACTTGCGCGCGCAGGGCTTCCTTGGCGCGCAGGACTTCCTGATCGATCTCAGACTTGGCGTCGGCCACAATGCGCGCGCCTTCAACGCGTGCGGCATCCTTGGCCTCGTCCACGATCTGGCTGGCGCGCTTTTCAGCGGCCATCACGATTTCGGTCGCTTGCTGTTTAGCCTTGCGGAGTTCGTCCGCAACGCGCTTTTCAGCGGCTTCCAGATCTTGCTTGCCACGCTCGCCGGCGGCCAGGCCGTCTGCGATGCGCTTGGCGCGCTCATCCATCATGTTGGTAAGCGGAGGCCAAACAAACTTCATGGTGAACCATACCAGGATGGCGAACGTGATCGCCTGACCCAGTAGTGTTACGTTAAATTCCACGCTTGTTTTCCTCCAGTAGTATTACTGCAACAACCAATTCCGCTTAAAAATTAAGCGCCGGCTTTCAGAGCGGCCAGGGCGGCGGACAGGAACGGGTTATTGAAGGTGTACAGCATGGCGATACCAACACCGATCATGGAGATGGCGTCCAGCAGACCGGCCAGAATGAACAGTTTGGTTTGCAGAACCGGAATCATTTCCGGTTGACGGGCGGAGGACTCGAGGAATTTGCCACCCAGGATGGCAAAACCCAGAGCAGTACCGATGGCGCCCAGGCCAATGATCAGGGCAGCGGCCAGTACGGTCATGGACTGGATCTGAGAAACGAGTGCTTCCATTGTGTATCTCCTAAGACTTAATCAAGGATGGTTGGTAAAAAAGCTAAAGAAACAAAGGTAAAACAAAGAAACCGGTATTAGTGCGCTTCCACCGCCAGGCTCAGGTACACGATGGTCAGCATCATGAACACAAAGGCCTGCAGGGTGATGATCAGGATGTGGAAGATCGCCCACGGCGCGCCCAGGATCCACTGCAAGCCCCACGGCAGCAGCGCGATCAGGATGAAGATCATTTCGCCGGCGTACATATTGCCGAACAAACGCAGGGACAACGAAATCGGCTTGGCCAGCAGTTCAACCATCTGCAGCAGGAAGTTGGCCGGGGCCAGCAAGATCTTGCCCACGGTGCCTTCGGCATGGAACGGCGCGGTGAACAGCTCCTTGGTGTAGCCGCCAACGCCCTTGGCGCTGATGGAGAAACCGATGATGCAGAACATCACGGACAAGGACATCGCGAAAGTGGCGTTCACATCGGCGGACGGCACAACGCGGAAATAGACATGATGCGGCTCGGCGCCGAAGAAGGTGTAACCCACCCACTGGGCCAGCGACGGCAGCAGATCCACCGGCAGCAAGTCCATGAAGTTCATCAGGAAGATCCAGCAGAAAATGGTCAGCGCCAACGGAGCGATCACCTTGCTCTGGCCATGGAATACGTCGCGCACCTGCTTGTCCACCATCTCGACGATGCTTTCCACAAACAACTGCAGCCGGCCCGGATTCTCCAGCTTGGCCTGGCGCGCCACGACGGCGAACACGCCGGCGAAGATGAAAGCGAGAACCAAGGAAATGGAAAAGGTATCAAGGTGCAGGCTCCAGAAGCCGGCGGAAGGATCCGAATTCCAGAAGGTGAGGTGGTGCTTGATGTAGTCAGTTGCGTTGCTTGCCATCGCTCATTTTCTCAATTTTTGATTAAAAGCCCGAACCAGTAGCCGGATACGGCGGCAAAAAATCCGCCAAAAAGACCGACTATCGATAAATCCTTGAAAAATACCAAAGTCGCGCCAAATATCAGGATGGTGAGGACGTATTTGACCGCCTCGGCCCTGAAATGCGCTTTCATCAGTTCCGCGGGGGCGACATGGCGCTTGGCGTAGGCGATCCTGGCGTACACCAGGGCCGGCACCAAGGCCGACAATCCGCCAAGCAAGACAGAAACCGGAATGGCCAGGTTTCCTCCCCCTGCAACCACTCCAATCAACAGTGCGACACCCACCAGAGTGCACTGCAGGCGCAGTATACGCTTAACTTCCGGATTAACCATGTTGACCCAGCAAAAAAACCGCCGAATTATAGGCTTCCTGCTTGATTTGCGTCAACTTGCGTGTCATTGGTATGCTGCGGCGCAACATCCTCATTTTTCTGAACTTTTCTGCAGCTTTTCCAGCAAGCCTTCCAGCTCGTCCAGCGTCGCATATTCTATGACCAGCCTGCCATTGCCGCGGTTTGCGTGGCGAATGCTGACCCGGGCCCCTATGCGTTCCGACACTTGTTCAGCCAACCTTGTCACATCCGGGTCTGTACGTTTTTGCTGCGGTGCGACTGTGGTTTTTTCCACAGCTTTCTGCTGTACCCTGCGCTCCACCTCGCGCACGGACAGGCCTTTGTCGCCCACCTCCTGCGCCAAGCCCAGTTGCTCCACCACCGGCAACGCCAGCAAAGCGCGAGCATGGCCCATCTCCAGCCGCCCCTGATGCAACATGGTCTGCACCGGTTCCGGCAAGGCCAACAGGCGCAGCAGATTGCTGACCGCGCTGCGCGAACGACCCACCGCGTCGGCCGCGGCCTCGTGGGTCAGGCCGAACTCGTCGATCAGGCGCTTGAGCCCCTGTGCCTCTTCTATGGGGTCCAACTCCTGGCGCTGGATATTCTCGATCAGCGCCATCGCCAGCGCAGCCTCGTCCGGCACGCTCTTGATGACCGCCGGCACTTCGGTCAAACCGGCCTTGCGCGAAGCGCGCCAGCGCCGTTCGCCGGCGATCAATTCGTAATCGCCGAAGCCGATCTCTCGCACTACCAGCGGCTGAATCACGCCCTGAGCGCGAATCGAAGCGGCCAGCTCATCCAGCGCGGCTTCGTCCATGAAGCTGCGCGGCTGGTATTTGCCGGGACGGATGCTGTCTATGGGCAGGGAGGTGAGTCTGTCGTCCACTGTCTCGGCAGTGGACAGGAGCGCGTCCAAGCCGCGCCCCAATCCTTTTAATTTGGCCATATTGCTTAGACGGAGGGAGTTGTGGTTGCGGGCTCGAGCCGGTCCGCCAGCTCTTGCGCCAGCGCGAGATAAGCCTGAGCGCCGCGCGAGGCGCGATCGTAGACTAGGCCGGGCAAGCCGTGGCTGGGCGCTTCCGCCAGCCGCACATTGCGCGGGATCACAGTGTCGAACACCTTGGCGCCGAAATGGCGGGCCAGTTGCTCGGACACCTGCTGCGACAAATTATTGCGCGCGTCGAACATGGTTCGCAGCAACCCCATGATCTCGATCTTGGGATTCACCGCCACCCGCACCTTGCGCAAGGTCGCCACCAGGTCCGACAGGCCTTCCAGCGCATAGTATTCGCACACCATCGGGATCAGCACGCTGTGCGCCGCCACCAGTCCGTTCAATGTCAGCAGGTTCAACGACGGCGGGCAGTCTATCAGCACGTAGTCGTACTGTTCCTCCACCGCCTGCAGCGCGTTCTTCAGCCGCGCCTCGCGCGCCAGCTCATTGACCAGTTCCAATTCCGCGCCGCCCAGATCGCGGTTGGCGGGCAGCACGTCGTAGCCGCCCTCCTTCGCCGGCTGGCGCGCCTCTTCAACCGAGGCCTCGCCCAGCAGCACGTCGTAGCCGGACAACTTCAGGGATTGCTTGGCGATGCCGCTACCCATGGTGGCATTGCCCTGCGGGTCGAGATCGACAATCAGCACGCGCCGGCCCAAGTCGGCCAGGCCCGCCGCCAGATTCACCACAGTCGTGGTCTTGCCGACCCCGCCCTTCTGGTTGGCGACCGCGATCACCCTTGAATTCATTGCGCACCCACCCCTTCCAGGCGCATTCTCACCAGGTGCCGTTCGGCATCCAGGCCCGGCACTATCACCGGCAATACTTCGGAAACCACCGTACCCTGCGGCAACAAGGCGATTTCCTCGTAAGGATAGACACCCTTCATTGCGACATATTGACCCTGCTCCGCCAACAGGTGGCGGGTCAGCTTGACGAACTCGGCCAGTTCGGAAAACGCCCGGCTGGTGATGCGGTCGAACTTCTGCTCCGGCTGGTAAGCCTCTACCCGCTCGGTCATCACCTGTACATTGGGCAGGCCCAGCTCCACCACCACCTGGCGCAGGAAGGTGGTTTTCTTATGATTGGAATCCAACAGCACCACCTGCAAGTCCGGGCGGGCGATCGCCGCCGGAATGCCGGGCATGCCGCCGCCGGAGCCCACATCCAGCAAACGGCTGCCGCCGTCCAGATGCGGCACCAGGCTCAGGCTATCCAGCAGATGGTAGCTGACCATGCGCTTTTCCTCGCGCACAGCGGTCAGGTTGTAAGTCTGGTTCCACTTGGCCAGCAGCGCCAGGTAGCGGTCCAGCAAATCGATTTGCGCGTCGCTCAGTTCCAGTTTCAGCTGCGACAGGCCTTGTTGTAGTTCTGTGGTATGTGTCATGCGGTTTTCGTTGCGTCGGCAAAGCCGCGTTTCAAGTGGACCATCAAAAGAGCAACCGCCGCCGGGGTGATGCCCTGGATGCGTGAAGCCTGCCCCAGGGTCTCCGGGCGTTGCTGGTTCAGTTTCTGCTGCACTTCCTTGGACAGGCCCTTGACCAGACCATAGTCGATATCGGCCGGCAGGCGCACGTCCTCGAGGTTGTCGCGGCGCGCCAGTTCTTCGTTCTGGCGGTTGATATAGCCTTGGTATTTGACCTGAATTTCCACCTGCTCGGCAACCGCCTCGTCAGCCACCGCGCCGCCGGCCTCCGGCAAGGTCATCAAATCGGCATAGGCAACGTTGGGGCGTTTCAGCAAATCGTACAGGCTGTACTCGCGTTCAATCGCCTTGCCCAGCAGCGCTTGCAGCGCGGCGGCGTCGCTCAGCCGAGACGGGTGCAGCCAGGTGGCTTTCAACCGCGCCTTCTCCGCCTCCACCGCGTCGCGCTTGCGGCAGAAGCTGTCCCATTGGGCATCGCCGATCAGGCCGTGCTGGCGGGCGATCTCGGTCAGGCGCAGGTCGGCGTTGTCTTCGCGCAACTGCAAGCGGAATTCGGCGCGGCTGGTGAACATGCGATAGGGCTCGGCCACGCCCTTGGTGATCAAGTCATCCACCAGCACGCCCAGATAGGCCTCGTCGCGACGCGGGCACCAGCTAGCCTGGCCCCGGGCGAACAAGGCGGCGTTCATGCCGGCCAGCAGGCCCTGAGCGGCGGCCTCTTCATAGCCGGTGGTGCCGTTGATCTGGCCGGCGAAGAACAGACCCTGGATCGCCTTGGTTTCCAGAGAGGCCTTCAAACCGCGCGGATCGAAATAATCGTATTCGATCGCATAGCCAGGCCGCAGAATGTGGGCGTTTTCCATGCCGCGGATCGAACGCACCGCCGCCAGTTGGATGTCGAAGGGCAGGCTGGTGGAAATCCCGTTGGGGTAGAACTCGTGCGTGGTCAGGCCTTCCGGCTCCAGGAACACCTGGTGGCTATCCTTGTCCGCGAAACGGTTGATCTTGTCTTCGATAGACGGGCAGTAACGCGGGCCCACGCCTTCTATCACTCCAGTGAACATCGGGCTGCGGTCGAAACCGGAGCGGATGATCTCGTGGGTGCGTTCATTAGTGTGGGTGATCCAGCACGGCAGCTGCTTGGGGTGCAGCGCGCGGCTGCCGCGGTAGGAGAATACCGGCTCCGGCGTGTCGCCCGGCTGCTCTTCCATTACGGAGAAGTCGACGCTGCGGCCGTCGATGCGCGGCGGCGTACCGGTTTTCAGGCGCCCGACCGGCAGGTTGAGTTCGCGCAAGCGCGCGCCCAGCGTGGACGCGGCCTGATCGCCGGCGCGGCCGCCGGTATAGTTTTCCATGCCCACATGGATCTTGCCGGACAGGAAGGTGCCAGCGGTCAACACCACGGTCTTGGCGCGGAAAGTGATGCCAATGGCTGTGATGGCGCCGGCGACGCGGTCGCCTTCAACCAGAAGATCGTCCACAGGCTGCTGGAACAAGGTCAGATTGGGCTGGTTCTCCAGCATCTCGCGGATCGCAGCCTTGTACAGAATGCGGTCGGCCTGCGCGCGGGTGGCGCGCACCGCCGGGCCCTTGGAGGCGTTCAGCGTGCGGAACTGGATGCCGCCGATATCGGTGGCCAGCGCCATTGCGCCGCCCAGGGCATCCACTTCCTTGACCAGATGGCCCTTGCCGATGCCGCCGATCGACGGATTGCACGACATCTGACCCAGCGTCTCGATGTTGTGCGTCAAAAGAAGGGTGTTGCAGCCCATGCGCGCGGCCGCCAAAGCGGCCTCGGTGCCGGCATGGCCGCCGCCCACCACTATCACGTCGAAGTTTGTCGGATAAATCATGGCTTTGTCGGAAAGAGCAAATCGAACGGAAAAACGGCCTATTCTACGCCAAATCCTTAACCAGCGTAAGTCGTTGATTTCAATAAATCCAGCTGGTAACCGCGGCGTCAAGCGCCGGTCACCCGATAGTCATATTAAAGACATCGCCGCGTCAAACAAGCTGCCTAGCATGGGGCTCACCACAAAAGGGAGCAAAACATGCTGCTAAATGAACAGCTTGCCGTGAGCGCCAAACCGCGCCTGAGCGTGCGCGTGGCCAGTGAAGCGCAGGATATCCGCCGCGCGCAGAAGCTGCGCTTCGATGTGTTTGCCGGAGAAATGGGCGCGGAGCTCGCCTCGCGCGATCTAGGCATCGATTGCGACGAGTACGACGAGTTGTGCGACCACCTGATCGTGGAAGACGCCGCCAGCGGCCTGGTGGTGGGCACTTACCGCATGCTGTCCCCGGCCATGGCGCGCCGCGCGCCCAGCCTGTATTCCGAGCACGAGTTCGATCTGACCCGGCTGGCTCACCTGCGCGCCGGCCTGATCGAAGTGGGCCGCTCCTGCGTGCACCGCGATTTCCGCTCCGGAGCGGTGATCGCCCTGCTCTGGTCCGGCCTGGCCGACTACGTTCAACTGCACGGCGGTCAATACCTGGCCGGCTGCGCCAGCGTGTCGCTGAGCGACGGCGGCCACCAGGCGGTCAGTCTGTACCGTCAACTGGAAGCCAAGCACCTGTCGCCGGCGGAATGGCGAGTGTTCCCCCACCTGCCGCTGCCTCTGGACCGAGTCTGCGACGACGCTCCCTCCGCGCCGATGCCGGCGCTGATCAAGGGCTATCTGCGCGCCGGCGCCTATATCTGCGGCGAGCCGGCCTGGGACCCGGACTTCAACTGCGCGGACTTCTTCATGCTGCTGCCCATGGGCCGGCTGAGCAGCCGCTACAACAAGCACTTCGTCGGCTAGCGACAAGCGCTTGGCGCATGGTCGGATGCTACAATCCGGCCATGAGTTACACCTTTGAAACGATAGGCGTGATCCATTCGCCCTACCGCGAGAAATTCGGCATCCCGCGCCAGCCCTCGCTGGTCAACGCAGCCCGCATCACGCTGGAGCTGCTGCCGCCCTACGACCACCCGGACATGGTGCGCGGTCTGGACGCGTTTTCCCACGTCTGGATCAGCTTCGTGTTTCATCAAACCGCCGACCGCGGCTGGCAGCCGCTGGTGCGGCCGCCGCGGCTGGGCGGCAACGCCAAAGTCGGCGTATTCGCCAGCCGCGCCACCCATCGCCCCAATCCGCTGGGCCTGTCACTGGTGCGGCTGCTGCGCGTGGACACCCAGCCCAAGGTAGTGCTGACGCTAGAGGGCGCCGACCTGCTGGACGGCACCCCGGTGCTGGACATCAAGCCCTATATACCCTTCGTCGAAGCCAGGGCCGACGCCCGCGGCGGCTTCGTCGATGGCCCGCCGCCGCAATTGAGCGTGGGCTGGGACGCCGCAGCTCACGCGCAACTGGCCACCGAAGCCAGCCTGCCGGACGATTTCGCCGCGCTGGTGGAACAGGTGCTGGCCCAAGATCCGCGCCCGGCCTATCAGGACGACCCGGAACGGATTTACGGCGTGGCACTACACCAGTGGAATGTGCGCTTCCGCGTGGAAAAAAACCATGCGCAAGTCATTGAAATTCAGCCATTGACCCCGAACTAATTTTTTGCGCTCCAGTCATACCGGGGCGATACCAACCACTCAGGAAAAAAGCAAATATGACCACCCGCGCGAAGACGATCATGCTCGCCTTCACCATGGTTTCCATGTTGGCCGCCCCGTTCGCGGAAGCGGCCCGCCTAGGTAAAGGCAAGAGCGCCGGCATGCAGCGCTCGGCCCCCACCCGTTCTTACCAACAACAAGCGCCGGCACGCCCGGTGGCTCCGCCCGCGCAAGCGCCTGCGCCGGCTCAAGCTCAACCCAAGTCCGGCCCCGGCATCGGCACCGCCGTAGCCGCTGGCGCGGCCGGCGCGGCAGCCGGTTATATGCTGGGCTCCGCCATGAGCGACAAAGGCGGCCAACAGCAAGCTCCCGCCACGGCTAACGGCAACGCAGATCCGGCCCTCGCGGCGCAAGCCCAAGGCCAGCAGCCGCAGAAGAGCGGCGGCATGCCCTGGGGCACGCTGGCCCTGCTGGGCCTGGTGCTGGTAGGTGGCTATATGTTCTTCCGCCGCAAGGCCGGAGCGGCGCGTCCGGCCATGGGCTCGGCGCAGCCGGCAGGCATGCCGCAGAACATGGGCGGCTATCAGGAACCGACGCGTTTCGACTCCATCCCGAAAATCGGCTCCGGCCTGGGCGGCGCGCAGCCGGCCTTCGGCGCGGCGGCGGCCTACGACGCCCCGGCCCGCCTGCCGGACGGCACGGAAACCCCGAACTTCCTGCGTCAGGCCAAGGCTACCTTCCTGCACCTGCAAAGCTTGAACAGCACGGAAAGCCTGGAAGAAGTGCGCAAGTACATGACGCCGGACCTGTTCAACGCCTTGCGCGAGGACATCGCCGGCAATACCGACGTGGCCGACTTCCCGCAGCTGGACTGCCAGCTGTCCGAAGCCAGCACCGAAGGCAACCGCTATATCGCCAGCGTGCGCTTCTCCGGCATGGTCAGCGAAGCCGTAAACGCGCCGGCCGAGCCGTTCACCGAATACTGGCACTACATCAAGGACGACAGCACCAACGGCAAGTGGTTGGTGGCGGGCATCCAACAGTAATAAGGTTTTTAACATCTTTATCCAAACGGGCCTCTTGGCCCGTTTTTTATTTTTAATGGCGATGCACTAAACTGGAATGCCAATTGCTTCAGGCAAAAAAACAATACTGGCCATAGAGTCCGCGCCACGGAGGGCAGCTATTCCATGAAAGAATTCGAGCATGCCGGCTTGAAACTCGGCAGTCACTTCCAGCCTATCTACAGCCTGGCCCATCGCCGCACGATAGGAATGGAAGCCTTGCTGCGCGCCAGACAGGACACCTCGCCGCTGACGCCGGCGGAGGCCTTTTACTCCGTCGTCTCTCCCGAACGCCGCCACCAGTTGGATCTGGCCGCGAGCGAAGCCCATGCCGTCCGTTTCAGCCAGATGCAGAGCGACCACCCTTGCTGGCTGTTTCTCAATATCGACGCCGCGTCCTTGTCGCGACCAGAACGCGCGATGGCCTTGGCCAACAGCATCAAAGCCGCCGGGCTGGACCCCAGCCAGGTGGTGCTGGAAGTGCTGGAACATGTGCTGGAAGTGGACGAGGCGCTGATTGAAGGCGTCAATGTACTGAAAAGCAGCGGGTTTCTAATCGCCATCGACGACTTCGGCGTCGGCCACTCCAATCTGGACCGGGTCTGCCAGCTAGAGCCGGACCTGGTCAAATTCGACCGACACCTGCTGCGCGCCGCCGTCCATCAGCCACGCACCCGCAATCTGCTGGCCAAGCTGGTGCGGCTGATGCACGAAATTGGTGCCTTGGTGGTGGAAGAAGGGATAGAAACCGATCAGGATGTTCTGATCGCGCTGGAATCGGGCTGCGATTTGGTGCAAGGCTATTTCGTCGCCCACCCCAGCGACCAGCCGGATCAGGACCACATCATCACCCCGCGCATCGATGAGCGCTGGGATGAGCTGATGGCGCGCGAACTGCTGAAACGCAAACTGACCCGGCGCCAGATCGAGCTGGCGCGACAATCCTTTGTTCAAAGCGCCATCTCGCTCATGCAAGGCACGCCGTTCGACTTGGCCGCCAAGCCGATGCTGGCGCTGCCGGACGTGGTGCGCTGCTTCCTGCTGGACAGCGCCGGACGCCAAATCGGCCGCAACCTCAACAGCCGCCAGCCGCAAGCCGCCGCCAACCCCAAGTTCGCGCCGCTGCTGGATACCACCGGCGCGGTCTGGTCTCGGCGCAGCTACTTTCAACATGCGGTGGACCAACCCGGCGTGCTGTATATGAGCGAGCCGTATCTGTCGATGACAGACACCCGTTCCTGCGTAACCATCTCGATGGCGATAGAAATCGACGAAATCATGCACGTGCTGTGCGCCGACGTGCTGATTCCCCAACACTGACCGCGGCCGCGCTACGCATCAACGAAACTTCAGAATGTCCTCGGCGGCCGGCTGCGGCGTATAGGCGGCCGTCAAGGAGGGCTCCTCGTCGCCGGGCTCCGGCGCGGCCATCGGTTTGGGAGGCGTTTTGATCCGAGCCACTTCCGCCTTCATCGCGGCGCTGGCGCCGGCTTGCAGCAATTCGCCGCGTAGCTTGGCCAGCGCGGTTTCCGCCGCTTGGCTGTCCGCGGCGCTCAGGCGCAACTCGCTCTGAGCTTTCAACAACTGGCTTTTCGCCTCGGACAGCTCCCGCTCCAATTCGCCGACGCGGGCCTCGGCCTTGTCCATGCGCTCGCGGAACGCTTCCGCCTGCGGCTGCGCCACCGCCAGGTCTTGCGCCTGCTGCGCGGTCAAGGCCAAGGAAGCCGACAGCTGACGGCGCGTGGCGTCCAGCTCGGCTGCCTGACGTTCGAAGGCGTCGGCAAGCTCGGCGCGCAGATGGTCCAGTTCGGCCCGCTCCCGCTCCCAGGCCGCCTGGGCGGCGCTCAAGCTGTCGTTGGCCAGCGCCTTGGCTTGCGTCCAGATCGCTTCCAACGCGGCCAGCCCCGCCTGGCTGACGCCTTCCGGCACCTCCCCGTCCAAGGCCGCCGCCGTCGCCGGCTGCACTCGCCGCCAGTCTTTGAGCACCACGCTGGCGGAGTCCATGCCCACGCCCGCCAGTTGGCGGACCTGGTCCACGGCGGGGTGCCGCTTGCGACCGGACTTCTCGTATAGTTCCGTAGCCGCCGCGATAATGCGCTCCCGTGTCTCCGCCGATATCTTGCCCGCCTGGTTCATAAAGCCGCGTCCTCGCCCATCTTTCCAACTGCGTTGCCGGTACGCCTGGCGGATGCCAGGCGTCAGAAATACGCCGAAACCCACAGGGTTCGGCAGCAAGGCAAATTCCAGCAGAACCGCCGGCAAGCGGACATAGGATTTTTCCTAAAAAAATAGGCGATTCCTCGTCCCCGCCCCGCCTGACAATGAAAAAGCCCGGCCTAAGCCGGGCTGGTCGTCGCGGAACATCCGCGTCACTGCGCGATGTCGTTGATGTATTCGAACAGGGTCACCACTTTTTGCACACCGGAAGTCTCGCTGACCACCTTCGCCGCCGCCGCGCCTTCGGCCTGGGTCACCATGCCCAGCATGTAGACCACGCCGCGCTCGGTCACTACCTTGACGTTGTTGGGGTTGTAGCCTTTGCCGTCCAGCAGCCGGGTGCGCGCCTTGCTGGTCACCCAGGTATCGCTGCTGCGCTCGGAAAAGCCGGACGACGGCGCCACTACCGTGTAGTTGAACACACGACGCACATTGGGGATGCCGCGCGCGGTCAGTTCCGCTTGCTGGCGCGCCTGCTCGCTGGGCACTTCGCCGGTCAGCAACACCGCGCGGTTGAAGCTGGTGGTGTTGACGTGGGCGGACGGCAACAGTTTGCCGATCTGGTCGGCGGCTTTCAGTTCGATGCCCTGATCGTCCACATAGGCGCCGCTAGTGCGACGGTCGGTGGCCACCAGCGCGCCGCCGGCGGCGCCCGCCGCCACTACGCCGAAACAACCGCTCAAGGCGCTGCTGAAACCAGCAGCCAGCAATACCGCGAATACGCGACGCTTCATCACTCACCTCCCAACAACATGTAATCAATGGTGTCGCACAAGGCGTGGACCACCAGGGTGTGCACTTCTTGAATCCGGCAACGGCGCAACGCCGGCACAATCAACTGAATGTCTTCCGGCGACAGGATCTCGGCCACCTTGCCGCCATCCATGCCGGTCAAGGCGATCACGCTCATGCCGCGCTCGTGCGCCGCGTAGATGGCCTCGATCACATTGGCGGAATTGCCGGACGCCGAAATCGCCAGCAGCAAATCATTGGTATGTCCCAGCGCGCGCACTTGCTTGGAAAACACCATGTCGAAATCGTAATCGTTGCCGATAGCGGTCAAGGCGGAACTGTCCGTGGCCAGCGAAATCGCCGCCAATCCCGGCCGCTCCTTCTCGAAGCGCCCCACCATTTCCGCGGCGAAGTTTTGCGCGTCCGCCGCGGAACCGCCATTGCCGCAGGCCAGAATCTTGCCTTCGTTCATCAGACAAGCCACCATCTGTTCCGCCGCCGCGGCTATCGCCGGCGACAACAGCTCCATCGCCTCTTGCTTGACGGCGATGCTTTCCAGGAAATGCCCGCTGACGCGGTCAATCAAATCCATGGGACATCCTTATCTTTTAGGGCCTATCGGCCCATAGCACTACATGAAAATATTCTGCAGCCATTGCGGCTCCGCCTCGCCCACGGTCAACACCGCGTCAAAACGGCATGGCGCGTCTATTCCCTTTTGGGACAGATAGACCTCGGCGGCCAGCATGAGTTTCCTTTGCTTGGCCGCGCCTATGCTGGCGGCCGCGCCGCCAAAGGCCGCGCTGGCGCGATGACGCACTTCGATGAACACCCAGTAGCGCCCATCGCGCATGATCAGATCGATTTCGCCGCCGCGACAGGACCAGTTGCGCTCCACCAGCGTCAGGCCCCGTTTCAGCAGCCAGGCCAGCGCCCTATCCTCGGCAAGCCGGCCCTGAAGATTCACTACGGTTGCTCCACGCTTAGCACCGCCATCGGCAACTGACGCTCGAACAGACGGTCGCGCCCCAGCCTCAGGTCGCCGGTGACGCCGTCCAGCCTCAGCCCCGCCGGCTGCCTGGCGCCCGCCAGCAGCACCGCCAGCCGCCAGGCGTCCACGCCCAGGGCATACAAACGCTCAGTCTGCATCGTCAACGCCGTCGCCGGCCGCGGATAGCGTTTCACCGCCGGGTGCTCCGGCATCAGGAACCAGGGCATGTCTATCACCCTCACTCCGGCCAACGCCGCCACGCTGCCGCGGCCGTTGAGCTGTGAGGTGCCGTACACCGGCAGTTCCGGCGCCAGCGCGGCCTTGACGATGCCGGCCTCCTGGGCGTCCAGCGCCATGAACACCGCGTCCGCGCCGGCCGCCGCCTGCAGTATCGCCGGCAGACTGTCCTGCTTGGCTTCCAAGGTCATGGGCGACTTGCCGCGGCTCAAAGCTCTCCACTCGTCGATGAAAGCCTGGCGCAACCGCTGGGACAGGTTGTCCGCGCCGAACAGCAGCAAGGGGTTGGCCCTGCCGTCCGCATACATCAGACGCGCTACTTGGCGCGCCTCGCCTTCGACGATCAGCGACAAGGAGAACAGTTTGGGGTTGGCCGGCACTTCACGGCCTATCGAGTTCAAGGCCAGCGTGGGCACCGACACCAGCGGCGCCACCGCGGCGATGGCGCCGCGCGACAGCGGGCCTATCACCACATTGACCCCGCCAGCCAGCGCCTGATGGTAGCTGGCCACCGCGGTGTCCTCGGACGCGTCTATGGGCACCAGCTCGGCGTTCTGATCCACGCTCGCCGCCGCCTCCACTCCGCTGCGCACCACCGCAGCGGCTTCGCCCAAAGTGGCTGAGCCGGTGGGCAGCAGCAGGCCGACGCGCAGGCGGCCGTTGACCGGCTGCGGTTTCGTCGCCGTCGCGCTGGCATCGCGCGGCGCGACCTTCGGAACAAGCGGCTTCGGCGCCGGCTGGCCCAGCAACTTGAGCGGCGCGGTGTTGCTTTGGATGATATAGTCCGGGGTTTGCGCCATTGTCGGCGTCAACCAAGTCATCAAGACGCCAACCAACAGCGGAGTCAGTCTTTGCATACTTCGTTCGCTCATCTGCTTGAATCAGCCAGGGAAAGTTTCTGTCGCGGCACATTATATGTGGTGGCCACGCCCATTGGAAATCTGGCGGACATCAGCGCCCGCGCCTTGGCGGCTTTCAGCGCCGCCGACGTGGTCTGCGCCGAGGACACGCGCGTCACCGGACAACTGCTGTCCGCCTACGGCATCCACGCTAAACGCCTGGTCAGCCTGCGCGAGCACAATGAGCGCGGCATGGCCGAACAAGTGGTGCGCTGGCTGTCCGAAGACCAAATCGTGGCGCAGGTGTCGGATGCCGGCACGCCGGCGGTGTCGGACCCCGGCGCGCGGCTGGCGGAAGCGGTGCGCGCCGCCGGCTTGCCAGTGCGGCCGGTGCCCGGCTCCAGCGCGGTGATCGCCGCCTTGTCCGCCAGCGGGTTGACCGCGCCGTCCTTCCTGTTTCACGGTTTCTTGCCGCCCAAGAGCGGCGAGCGCCGCAAAACGCTGCGCCAATGGCAGTCCGCGCCGCATCTGACCGTGTGCTATGAAGCGCCTCACCGCATCGTCGACGCCCTGCGAGACATCGTGGCGGAGCTGGGCGCGGAACGCCGCGTGCTGCTGGCGCGCGAGCTGACCAAAACCTTCGAGACCTTCCGCAATCTCCCCGCCCAGGAAATGTTGGAGTGGGTGGAATCCGATTCCAACCAGCAGCGCGGCGAGATTGTATTGATCCTGGACGCAGCCCCGGCGCGCGACGAAACCGATGACGCCGTGCCGGAAGAAACCGTGCGCGTGCTCAAGCTGCTGGCGGCGGAATTGCCCACCAAACAGGCCGCCTCCCTGGCTGCGCAGATCTGCGACGGCAACCGCAAACAGCTCTACGACCTTGCGCTCAAACTGAAGCAGGATTGAGCCGTCGCCCAGCGCCTGGGAAAAAAGGATTTACAAAGCGATTTGCTATCGCTATCATTCGTGTTCTCGGAATGCCGAAGACGCCCGGATGGCGAAATTGGTAGACGCAGGGGATTCAAAATCCCCCGCCGCAAGGTGTGTCGGTTCGAGTCCGACTCTGGGCACCAGCGATTTGGCAAGCCGAAACCCCAAAAACCCCGCACAGCGCAAGCTATGCGGGTTTTTTTGTTGTCTTCTCTACTTAGCGCGGACTGAGGCGAGACAAGACGAAACCCGCTGAGCAAGCGGAATGCGCCGATCGCGCATGAGCATTTCCAATGCGGGTTTCAACACCACACAGCCAACATGTGGCGGATCGTCAACAGCTTCTTACTCGGGCAGCCGCACCGCCGACAATTTCCAGCCGAACCAGCCATCGCGCTTGAAAATCAAGCCCAAGGACTGTTCGGATTTCTCCTTCTGTTTCACCGTCACCACGAAGCGGTCAATGTCTTCATAGCCCATGGCCGTATCCACGCCGGCGCGCCGATCTTCCGATGCGCCGCCGCCGGTCGCCGGCTCATCGGCGCCGCCTTGCGGCAAACCCGGCTTGGGCTTGATCCCCCGCATCATCAAGGCCAGGCTTTCCGGCGTCACCATGGCGTCCACCACCGGGGCAATCACCGCGTCGGCAATGGCCGCGCCCATCGCCGCCAAAGGATTCTTGTCCTTGGACTGGTTCAACTCCAGCACCGACTTGGGCGCAACCGCCTCTTTCAGACTATTGCGCAAGGCGGGGTAGTCCACATAGCCGGACAACTTGGCCGCGTCGCGCGCGTCCAGCGCCTGCTGCATCCCGCGCACCGTCAGATACGGCGTCGCGTAGAACCACGCCCCCAAGGCCAACACCGCCGCGCCCAGCGCCAGCTTCACTTTGATGCTCATGCTTATCCCCCTGAATCGAGCGGCCGCGTCCATACGGCTCATAAAGTCTACAGACCGCCGGCCGGCGCGCAGATTCCCGCCGGCCACGGCAAAAAACGCGCGGCCGGTTTCCCTGAGCCTGTTCAAAGCCACGCGAGCAAGAGCGAGACTAGACGAAAACGAGCGAAAAAGCGGTGTGTACACGTGGTACATGAGCATTTTGAGCTTGTACTCACCGTGCAACCCTCCACGAAGCGCAGCAGGCTTTGAGCAGGCTCTCAGAAGCGCGCCTCCATCCCCATCCGTATGGTCCGCCCCGGGATCGGCATGCTGATCACGGAGCCGGGATCCACCGCATAGCGGTTGGTCAGGTTATCCACATTGAAATTCACGTTGACTTGCTTGTTCAGGCGGTACTCGATGAACAGGTCCACCAAGCGTTCGGACGCCAGTTCCAACACCGGTTGCGCGCCAGTGCCCTTGAGCCAGTCCGCCGGATTGGTCTTGCCCGAATGGTAACGCCAGCGTCCGCCCACGGTCAGATCGCCGTTCAACAAATGCTTGCCGGCGGAAATCACGTACACGCTCTTGGGCGGGATGCGGGTCGGGATCAGACTCCAGGCGAAGCCGTTCGGATTGCACACCGCGGCGTCGCGCCGGGTCGCCTGGTTCACCGAACACACTTCCGGCTCCAGGTAGCGAGTGGCGGCGGCTTCCACGAAGAAGGACGGGCTATGGTAGTCCAAGCCGAATTCATAGCCGCGCAGTTCCACCTTGTCGTAGTTGAGGAAGGTCAGATTGCCCTGCCACGACGGCATGCCCGGCGTCCTGTCCAACCAGGCGCTGGAAATATAGTCCGCTACCTTGTTGTCGAAATAGGCGGCCTTGAAGCCGATGCGCTCCTGATCGCGGAACACGTTCTGGAAACTCGCCTTAAGGCCCAGTTCCAGGTTCAGCGAACGCTCCGGCCGCAAGGGGTTGTAAGGGTTGTAGCTGAAGACCTCGGACGAGGTGGTTGTTTCGTACAGGCTGGGGGTGCGGTAGGCGCGGCCGCCTTTGGCGTAAACATCCAGCCACTTGGCCAGATGAACGTCCACCTGGCCAGTCAGGTCCAGCTTGGGCGCGTAATCCGCTTCCAGATTGGTCGAATAGTCGCGCGTGGTCGAACCATGCAGATTCGTGCCCAGAGAGAAGCTGGCCCAGCGATAGGACAGGACGGCGTTGGCGAACAGGCTGCGCTCATTGCGCACCCCGTTGCGCGACGCTTCCAGCGTCCTCGGCTGCTCGGTGTAGCGGCTGGTGGGCTGGGTGCGCTCCTGCTGGAAGGCCAGGCCGTAGCTCAGGCTCAAGGGCAGGACATCCAGTTCTGATCGGTTGAGCACATTGAAACCGTGACGCTTGTTGTTGTAGGCATGCATGTACTGATCGCCGTAGGAGGCGCCGGGGCGGCCGGCCCATAGGCCGTTGTGCTGATCCAGATCCGCCTCGGTGGCCCACAGGCCCAAGTTCAGGTCGATCAGCTTGTTGTCGCTGGGCGTATAGCTGTAGTTGGCGCTATAGGCATGCACCACGGCGCTGCCCAGCGCCCATTGCGGCATCGACTCCACGCCTGGCGGCAGCTCTTGGAAATTCTTATCGTTGGAATTCTTGTACCAGTAAGCGGCCAGCAGTTCGCCGGCTTGCTGACGGTGGCGGCGGAAGATCAACTTCAAGCGCTGCGCGTCGTCCAGCGCGAAGCCCAGCTTGGCCAACAGAGAGTCGCTCTCGTAACTGGTGTTCACCACTTCCTGACCGCGCGACACCACCGCTTCCGGGTAGCCCTCATAGCCATGGACGCCGGCGAAGTAATTGCCGGTGCGCCGCTTGCTGTAAGCCAGCAGAGCGTCGAGGCCAGGCTGCCGATAAGCCAACGCCAGCGTGGCCGAACCGTTGTTGAACACTCGCGGGCTGAGGCCGTTGTTCAATTGGTAATACACTTGGTCGCGCTCGTCTCCAGGCACTGCGGGCATCTTGTTATTGTTGTACAGGCTGCCTTTCAACAGTACGCCGAAATCCTTGCCCGGACGCAGTACGTCCTCGACGCCCAAGGTACGCATCTGCACCAGGCCGCCAATCGCGCCGCTGGAGAAGGCGCCGTTGCTGGCCCCCTCCTCCACGCTGACCTTGCTGATCAAGTCGGAATCGATATAGGTACGGTCGCTGGTGCCCTGGTAGCCGCGGGCGGTATGGGTGGATTGCAGGCTGCCGTCTATCAATACCGGCACCCGGCCTTCGCCCTGCAGGCCGCGGATGCCCAGGTCGATGGCGCCGGCTTCGTTGCGGATATTGTTGACCTGCACGCTGGGCAGGGCGGAAAAGATGTCGGCGTTGCCCGTGCCGCGCGCGCGGCGCAATTGCGCCGCATCCAGCTCCTCGCCATGCAAAAGCGCGCGTTTGCGCTCGGCGCTAACGTGAACGGTTTCCAGTTGCGGCGCGGGCTCGGCGGCCAGCAGGGTTTGCGGGTAAGCCGCCGACAGCAATAGGCAGGCGGAAAGACTCCGGTATTTCATGATATGGGTGGGGTACTTGGGATAGGAGCGCCGAAGTTAATGCTAATGATTATCATTAACAACGTGATTATTCACAATCCATCCCAAGCGCCCCCCATACTCGCCGCGGAATGACCTCCGCCGCTACTTGCCGTCCAACGGCACCTCCCAGCGCCGATCCTTGAGCGTGCGCATCACGATGTAGGAACAGATGTCGCGCATGCCGGGAATGCGGTTCAGCCGCTCCACGATGAAACCGCTAAAGGCCGCCAGATTGCGACAACGGACGTGCAGTACATAGTTGCTGGGACCGGCGACGATGTAAGCGGCGGCGATTTCCTCGAACTGCTGGATGCGGTTCATGAAATCTTCGTGCCAATCCTCGCGCGCCCGGTCCAAGGTCACGTGCACGATGGCCTCCAGCTCGTAGCCGAGCAGGGCCGGGTCCAACTGCGCGTGATAACCGCGTATCAGGCCCTGGCTCTCCAGCGTGCGCACTCGCCGCAGGCAGGCGGACGGAGACAGGGCTACCTGATCGGCCAGGTCCTGATTGCTGAGCCTAGCGTTGTGCTGCAATGCGGAAAGAATCCGGCAATCTATCGCATCAAGCTGCATTTGCAATTTCCCATCGTTATCTATCCGTTTCGCTGCAGTTCCTGCGAAAAGCATGCCATCAGCAAGAGCAACTTGCAATTTCTGGCGGAGGCCTTGGTGATAGCATGATTCCAAGCTTTTCGCCTCTCTGGAGCCGCTCCATGTTGCTTGACATCAGCCCCCCGCTGCGCGCCGGCCTGCCGGTCTGGCCCGGCGACACCGCTTTCGACGCCAGCCCGGCCTGGCAGCTGGACGCCCACTGTCCGGTCAACGTGGCGCGACTGACCCTGTCTCCGCACAGCGGCGCGCACGCCGATGCGCCGGCCCACTTCCAGGCCGCCGGCCAAGGCATCGGCCAAGTCGCGCTGGACGCCTACTTGGGGCCCTGCAGGGTGATTCACTGCCTGTCTCCCGGCCCTCTGATCCGGCTGGAGCAGATCCAGTCCCGGCTCGCCATCCAAACCGGGCCGCTGCCGCCGCGCCTCTTGATCCGCAGCTACGCGCGCTACCCGCTGGAGTCCTGGGACGCGGACTTCCCCGGCGTGGAGGCCGCCGCCATAGATTGGCTGGGCGGCCAGGGCGTGCGCCTGATCGGCGTCGATACCGCCTCGCTGGACCCGATGGACAGCAAAACCATGGACGCCCATCACGCCACCGCGCGCCAACGCATGGCCATCCTGGAACAATTGCTGTTGGACCACGCGCCGGAGGGCGATTACGAGCTGATCGCGCTGCCGCTGAAGTTGATGAACCTGGACGCCAGCCCGGTACGCGCCGTGCTGCGGCCCTTGTCCGTTTCCACCCCTCTCGTGTAGGACCCGCCATGAAACACACTCGCGAAGCTTGTCTCATCGCCGATCAGCAAGACCCGCTGGCCGGCTTCCGCCAACGGTTCGACCTTCCGGCCAACACCATCTACCTGGACGGCAACTCGCTGGGCGTGCTCCCCAAGGGCGCGCTGGAGCGCAGCCAGCAGGTGATCACCCGCGAATGGGGTCATGATCTGATTCGCAGCTGGAATACCGCCGGCTGGTTCGAAATGCCGACGCGCTTGGGCGACAAACTGGCGCCGCTACTGGGCGCCGGCCCCGGCGAAACCGTGATCACAGACACCACCTCGCTCAACCTGTTCAAGGCGCTGGCGGCGGCCTTGCGCATCCAGCGGCAAGCCCACCCGGAACGCAAGGTGATCCTGTCCGAGCGCGACAACTTCCCCACCGATCTCTACATGATCCAGGGCATGATCGAATTCCTGCAGCAGGGCTATGAACTGCGACTGATCGACGAGGCGCTGCCGCTGGAACAGGCGCTGGACGACAAGGTGGCGGTGCTGCTGCTGTCCCACGTCAATTACCGCACCGGCTATCTCTACGATATGGCCGCGGTGACCCGCAGCGCTCATCAACACGGCGCGCTGGCGATCTGGGACCTGGCCCACGCGGCCGGCGCCTTGCAAGTTGACCTGAAGGGCGCGGACACCGACTTCGCCGTGGGCTGCACTTACAAATACCTGAACGGCGGCCCGGGCTCGCCGGCCTTCATCTGGGTGGCCCCGCGCCATCAAAACGCTTTCTGGCAGCCCTTGTCCGGCTGGTGGGGCCATGCCAAACCCTTCGAGATGGCCGCCGACTACGCGCCGGCCCAGGGCATCCGCCGCTTCCTGTGCGGCACCCAGCCCATCGTGTCGCTGGCGTTGCTGGAGTGCGGCCTGGACGTGGCGCGAGAGGTGGACAGCCAGCAGCTGCGCGCCAAGTCCCTGGCCCTGACCGATCTGTTCATCGAGTTGGTGGAACAACGTTGCGGCGGGCATCCGCTGACCCTGATCACCCCTCGCGAGCACGCGCGCCGCGGCAGCCACGTCAGCTTCCGCCACCCGCAGGGCTTCGCGGTGATGCAGGCGCTGATCGCCAACGGCGTCATTGGCGACTACCGCGAGCCGGAAGTGCTGCGCTTCGGCGTCACCCCGCTTTACCTGAGCTATGCCGACATCTGGGACGCGGTGGAAATTCTGCGCGAGATCCTGGACAGCGGCAGTTGGGACCGCCCGGAGTTTCATCGCCGCGGCGAGGTAACCTGAACCCGGCACGGCGCGACGTCCCAAACCGTCGCGCCTCCCTAGAGCCGCCGCCCGCGATCTCACGCGGCCGGCGGCTCAACAGCGCAAGGGACGTTAGATCCCGCAAATAGCGCCATCTACAGAGGAGAAACATCATGAGCAGCTTCCAGGACATCAAAGACAGAGAACAAGGCTTGCAACGCCGGCTCACCGCCGGACAGATGAGCATGATCGCCATCGGCGGCGCCATCGGCACCGGCCTGTTCCTCGGCAGCAAGTTCGCCATCGGCTTCGCCGGACCCAGCGTGGTGCTCAGCTACGCCATCGGAGGCCTGATTACCTTGTTGCTGATGGGCTGTCTGGCGGAGATGACGGTGGCGCACGCCACCTCCGGCTCCTTCGGCGCCTACGCCGAGCACTACGTCAGCCCCTTGGCTGGTTTCCTGGTGCGCTACAGCTACTGGGCCTGCGTGGTGCTGGCGGTGGGAACCGAAATCACCGCCGTGGCCGAATACATGCGCTACTGGTTTCCAGACACCCCGCCCTGGATCTGGATTCTGCTGTTCTCCAGCGCGCTGATCGGCGTCAACGCCGCCAGCGTCAAGGCCTTCGGCACCGTGGAGTACTGGTTCTCCTCCATCAAGATCTTCGCCATCCTCGCCTTCATCCTGATGGGCTGCTACGTGGTGTGGGGCAGCGGTAACCCGGCTTACGGCGCGCACAACTTCAGCGCCGACGGCGGCTTTTTCCCCAACGGTGTCTGGGGGATGTGGGTGGCGGTGGTCATTTCCATCTTCAGCTATCTGAGCGTGGAAATGATCGCGGTGGCCGCTGGCGAGGCCGAAAATCCGGAGCAGGCGGTGCGCCAGGCTTTCCGCGCCACTATCGCGCGGCTCGTGGTGTTCTACCTGCTGTCGCTGAGCCTGATCATCGCCATCGTGCCCTGGGGCCGCATCGGCTCCGGCAACAGCCCCTTCGTCACCGTGATGCAGGTGCTTAATATTCCCTACGCAGCCGGCATCCTCAACTTCGTGGTGGTGGTGGCCGCTCTGTCGGCGATGAACAGCCAGCTCTACATCACCACCCGCATGATGTTCAGCCTGTCGCGCGCCGGCGACGCGCCTGTAGGGCTGGGCAAACTGAACCCGCGCGGCATTCCGGTCAACGCGCTTCTGCTGTCCACCAGCGGCATCGCGCTGGCGGCGGTGCTGTACGTGCTGTTTCCGCAACAGGCGTTCACGCTGATGATTTCCTTGTCGATGTTCGGCGCCATGTTCACCTGGCTGATGATCTTCTACACGCATCTTCGCTTCCGCCGTCATCACGATCAGGCCGGCGGGCTGGATCTGCCATTCAAGATGCGCCTGTTTCCCTACAGCACGCTGACCGGGCTGGTGCTGATGCTGGCGATCATGGTCACCACCGTCTTTACCGAGGTCTTCCGGCTGACCCTGGTCTTCGGCCTGCCCTTCCTGCTGTTGCTGGTCGTCCTCTATCACAAAGTGCGCAGGCCGCGGCTGACGCCCGCGGCGCAAACGAATTAAGCCCAGTTGTGCAATCGCCAGGCCGGGCCCGCCCGGCCTGAGCCTGTTCAAAGGATTCCGCGCATGAGCGGAACAAGGCGAAAACAGCCGGAAAAGCGGAATGTACCCGTGGTATATGAGCATTTCGAAACCCTTTGCAATACCGTACCGCCGCAGCGCGTCAGACTTTGAACAGGTTCTGACACCGCTATCGGATTCGGCATAGAATGTTCGACTCGATACCCAATCCGGATAGCCCGCCTCCGCCATGTCACGCCCGTCCGATCTCGCCCCCGGCGCCAGCCTGCCCGCGCTGCTGCGCGGCTTCGTCCTCCGCCATTGGCCCTACTACCTGCGCGCGGCGTTGATGCTGGCCGCCGTGGCGGTGCTCACCGTGCTGATTCCGCGCCAGATCGGCCAAATCGTCGACCTGCTGGCCAAGGGCGAGCTTGGCGGCTCGCAGCTGCTGCGCGAGTTGGGCTGGCTGCTGCTGTTCGGCGTGGTGATCTATTTGCTGCGCGCCGGCTGGCGACTGCAATTGTTCGCCGCCGCCTACCAGTTGGGCGTGGAGTTGCGCACCCGGCTGTATCAGCGGCTAAGCCGCCAGGGACCGGGCTTCTACCATCACCAACGCACCGGCGACCTGATGGCGCGCGCCACCAACGACATCGACGCGGTGGAAATGGCTGCCGGGGAAGCCATGCTGGCGGGCTTCGACGGCAGCCTGACCTTGGTAATGGTGCTGGCGATGATGACCTTGGGCATAGACTGGCGGCTGGCCGCCGCCGCGCTGCTGCCCTTCCCGCTCATGGCCTTCGCCTTCTGGTGCATCACCCGCCGCGTGCACCAGGCTTGGGCCGGCTCGCTGCAAAGCTTCAGCAGGCTCAACGACCACGTTCAAGAGACGCTGAGCGGAGTGCGCACGCTGCGCACCCTGGGCCTGGAGGAACGCAGCAGCCGCGAACTGGCCGGCCTGGCCGCTTCCGCGGCCGACAACAGCCTGGAGGCTCAACGTTGGGAGGCGGCGTTCGAACCGGTGGTGGGGCTGACCCTGAGCACCGCGGCGGCGGCCACGCTAGGCGTGGGCGGCTATCTGGTCTGGCAACAACAACTGACCATAGGCGCGCTGACCAGCTTCAGCATGTATCTGGGCCAGTTGATCTGGCCGATGTTCGCCGCCGGCTGGGTGTTGTCGCTGCTGGAGCGCGGCCGCGCCGGCTGGAACCGGCTGGAGCCCGTGCTGAGCGCGCCCGAGTCCGTGGACGACAGCGGCTCCAACACGACGGAACCGGCTGGCGAACTACGCTGGCACAATCTGGACTTCACTTACCCGGGACAGGCGACGCCGGCGCTGCGCGCGATCGAATTGCGCCTGAGCCGTGGCCAGACCCTGGGCATCGTCGGCCCTACCGGCAGCGGAAAATCCACGCTGTTGCGCCTGCTGCTGCGCCAATATCCGCTGCCGGCCGGCAGCATCAGTTGGAACGGCGTGCCACTGGAGGAATACAAGATGGACGCCTTGCGCGCGGCGATTAGCTGGGTGCCGCAGGAATCCTTCCTGTTCTCCGCCTCGGTGGCCGACAATATCGCGCTGACGCGCCCGGACGCCTCCGAGCGCGACATCGAACGCGTAGCGCGGCTGGCGGCGGTCCACGACGATATCCTGCGTCTGGCTCAGGGCTACGCCACTCCGGTGGGCGAAAAAGGCGTGGCCTTGTCCGGCGGCCAGCGCCAGCGCCTGGCCATCGCCCGCGCGCTGCTGGCCGACGCGCCGCTGCTGCTGCTGGACGACGCCTTGTCCGCGGTGGACACCCAGACTGAAACCCAGATCCTGCACCATCTGCGCGAAGCACGCCGCGGCCGCAGCGTGATCATCGCCAGCCACCGGCTATCGGCGGTGGCCGACGCCGACCACATCATCGTGCTGCAGCACGGCGGCATTGCCGAAGCCGGCAGCCACGAGGCGCTGCTGCAACTGAACGGCTGGTACGCCAGCCAGTGGCGCTACCAACAACTGGAGGCCAGCCTGGATGAAATCTGATCAATCCGCGATCAATCGGCGCCGGGCGGTGGCCCTGCTGCGCCAATCCGCCGCTCCGGAAAACCGCCATGTGCTGTGGGGCACGCTGTGGCTGATCGCCGCCGCGCTGATGGAAGCGCTGTCGCCGCTGCTGGGCAAGGTATTCATCGACCGCTACCTTCTGCCGCGCGCGCCGCAGTGGCTGGAAATGGGCCTGCTGCTGCTCGCCTGTCTGATGGCCGGCTACGCCGCCTCCAGCCTGCGCTATCTGCAGCTGGTGCGCCTGTCCGGCGTGGCGATGCGCTCGGTGCAAAGACTGCGCGAGCAGGTTTACCGCCATGTGATCCGGCTGCCGATGGCTTTTTTCGACAAAGCGATCACCGGCCAACTGGTCAGCCGCGTCACCAACGACACCGAGTCGGTGAAGGCGTTGTACGTGCAGGTGCTGTTCGTGATGCTGGACAGCAGCATCGTGGTGATCGGCGTGATGGCGGCGATGACCTGGCTGGATTGGCGGCTGATGCTGCTGGCGGCGATGCTGCTGCCGGCGATGCTGGCCATCGTCTGGCTGTATCAGCGCTGGAGCGCGCCGTCGGTGACGCGAGCCCGCGCGCTGCGCAGCGACATCAACGCTCAGATGGCGGAATCCATCTCCGGCATGAGCGTGCTGCAAGCCTCCAACGCCACCGGCCGCTTCGCCGAGCGTTTCGATCAGGCCAACCACAATTATTACCGGGCGCGGATCGCGGAACTGAGCGCCAACGCCTGGCTGCTGCGGCCGGCGCTGGACTTGCTGAAAGTGCTGCTGCTGGCCGGGGTGATCTACAGCTTCAGCCAACGGCCGCTGGGCGCGCTGCAGATAGGCGTGCTCTACGCCTTCATCAGCTATATCGGCCGCATGGTGGACCCGCTGATCCAGATCACCATGCAGTTCAGCCAGCTGCAACAAGCAGTGGTGGCGGCGGCGCGGGTGGACGCGCTGCTGCAGGAGCCGGCCGCAACGGCCGGCCAAGGCGGGGGCCGCATTGGCCGGGGCGCCGTCAGCTTCCGCCAGGTGAGTTTCGGCTACCAGCCCGAACGGCCGGTGCTGCTTGATCTTTCGCTGGAGATTCCGGCCGGCGGCTTCATCGGCATCGTCGGCCACACCGGCAGCGGCAAGTCCACACTGTTGTCGCTGCTGCTGCGCTTCTACGCGCCGCAAAGCGGCGAGATCCTGATAGACGACCAAGCGCTGGCCACTTTCGACGACGCGGCCTTCCGCGATGGCGTCGGCCTGGTGCCGCAGGAGCCCTTCCTGCTGGCCGCCAGCGCGCGCGACAACATCGCCATGGGCCGGCCGCTGTCCCAGCAGCAAATCGAGGACGCCGCGCGCGCCGCCGGGGTGCATGACTTGATCCTGGCCTTGGAACAGGGCTACGACACCGATATGGGCGAGAGCGGCTCGCGGCTGTCCAGCGGACAGAAGCAGTTGATCGCCATCGCCCGCGCGCTGGCGGGCCGGCCGCGCATCCTGCTGCTGGACGAGGCCACCTCGCATATCGACAGCGAAACCGAGCAGCTGGTGCAAAGAGCGCTGGAACGGCTTCGCGGCCAGATCACGCTGATCTCCATCGCCCACCGGCTGTCCACCATACGCGACGCCGACCGCATCATCGTGCTCAACCACGGCCAGATCGCCGAAACCGGAAGCCACGAGGAATTGATGACCGTGGGCGGCATCTACCAACGGCTATACTTGCTGCAGCAATTGCAGCCGGAAGCCGGCTGAACCAGCGACGACTCCGCCATGCACCGTTTTCTCTCCCCGCCCGCGTCCGACGCGCTGATCGACACCCACTGCCATCTGGACGCGCCGGAGCTGGCCCCGATGCTGTCCGCCGTGCTGGAACGCGCGCGCGCCGCCGGCGTGGGCCAGATCCTGGTGCCCGCGGTGCGCGCCGACACCTTCGCCGCCGCCGCCGCCCTGCGCCGCGACCACGGTTGCTGGATAGGCTTCGGCCTGCATCCCATCTACCTGGAACGGCATCTGGACGAGCATCTGGGAGAGCTGGAGCGCGCGCTGCGCGAACAGCGGCCGGAAGCGGTGGGGGAAATCGGTCTGGATTTCTATCTGCCGGAACTGGACCCGGCGCGGCAGGAAGCCTTGTTCGTCGAACAGCTGAAACTGGCGCGCAAATACGCGCTGCCCGTGGTGCTGCATGTGCGCCGCTCGGTGGACCGCGTGCTCAAACATCTGCGCGAGCAGCGCGTCGAGCTAGGCATCGCCCACGCTTTCAACGGCAGCCCGCAACAGGCGGAAGCGATGCTGCGCCAGGGCATGAAGCTGGGCTTCGGCGGCGCGATGACCTACTCCGGCTCGCAGCGCATCCGCCGGCTGGCGGCCACCTTGCCGCTGTCGGGCCTGGTGCTGGAGACCGATGCGCCGGACATCCGACCCGAGTTCGCCCAGGGCCGGCCCAACGAGCCGGCCCATCTGGCCGCCTTCAGCGCCTTGCTGGCCGAACTGCGCGGGCTGCCGGAACCGGAACTGCGCCAGGCCCTGCGCCGCAACAGCCTGGACGCTTTGGGCATCGCCGGCTGAGATAAAGCCTCTTCCCTCAACACTTGTTCAAAGTCTGCTGCGCTTCGGCGATACGGCGTTGAAAACCAGCCCAAAATGCTCATGTACCACGTGCACATTCCGCTTTATTCACTGGTTTTCGCCTTGTCTCCCTCTTGCTCGCGAGACGTTTAACAGGCTCTCAGGTGCGAAAACGCCTGAGATTGGAGTCCAAATCCACCGACAACTGCTGCAACTCCTGCGATAGCCGGCTGGCCTGACCGGAGGCTTTGGCGGTGCTTTCGTTCATCTGCGCCATCTGCTCTACATTGCCCGCCACCAGTTGACTGGCGTGGCTCTGCTCCTTGATCGCGTTGGCGATGTCGGAGATGCGCTCCACCGAATGCTGCGACAGCTGATGAATTTCACGCAACGATTCGGCCACGCTGGAGGTGCTGCTGACGCCGCTCTCGATGCGGGCATTCGCCTGCTGCATGCTCTGGTAAGCACGCTGAGTATCGGTCTGCACGCCCTCGATATGGGTGGATATTTCCGTCGTGGCCTGGCTGGTGCGTTCGGCCAGCTTGCGCACTTCATCGGCCACCACGGCGAAGCCGCGGCCCATCTCGCCGGCTCGCGCCGCCTCGATCGCCGCGTTCAAGGCCAAGAGATTGGTTTGGTCGGCGATGTCGCGGATCACCCGCACAATGTCGCCAATATCGCTGGAGCGCTGATTCAATTGGTCCATCACGGTGGAAGTTTCCGTAATGCCGCTGGCGATCCGCTGAATCTCGCTGGCGGCTTTCTCCGCCAGGCCGTTGCCTCTATCCGCCTGCGCCATGGTCTGGCGCGCCTGATCTTCCACATCACGGGTGTTGTCCGCCACCAGATTGATGCTGACCGACATCTGCTCAATCGCCGCCGCGCCGCTGGCGGCGGACTCCGCCTGATTGGCCGCGGCCCCGGACACCTGGGAACTGACGTCGGCCATTTGTCCGGAAGCGTTGGCCAATTGGGTGGCGTGCCCCTGCGCTTCCTGCACCAAGCGGCGCACGGTGCCGACCAAGGAAGCCAGCGACTCCCCGACACTGCCCAGCTCGTTACGGCCAAAGTCCGGCAGCTTCAAGTTCAGATCGCAGGTTTGCGCCAACTGCTGCGCGGAGTCCCGCATCTGCAGCAAGGGCACGCGGATGGAACAGATGATGTACCAAGACACCACCAGGCTAGCCAGCAGGCCGATTGCCACCGTGGCCAGCAACTGGCTGCGCACCGCGTCCGCGGAGGCGTCGATCTGGCTACGCAGCTGCGCCACTGCGTCGGAACCGCCCTTGGCTAGCTTGGCCGAGACCTCTTCCATCTGGTGAATACTGCTCTTGTACTGGCCAAACGCCTTGTTGGCGTCGCTGGTGCCGGCAAGCTCCTGCTTGTCCACCTTCGCCGCCACTGCCTTGAAACCGTCCGCATAGCTGTTGAGCAGCCCGTCCAGCGCCGTCAGTTGCTGAGTGGCGTCGCCGTTCAGCGGGTGCGTGCCGGCGTTCTTGATCGCCGCATGAGCGCTCTCTATTGTTTTATTCCATTTCTCGCTGTACTCGGCGCGCTTGGCCGCGTCACCCATATTGATGAAATAGTCTTTCTCGAAGCGCCGCAGATTGCCCATGTGCTGCTGCAAACCCACCACGTCGCGGTAAAAGGCCAACTCATGGGTGCTGACATCCTCCACCCGGCTGGAAATACTCCCCAGGCCGATGAAAGCCAGCAAGCTGGTCACCGCCAGCGCCACCAACAACAAGGCGAAACCCAGGGTAATCCGGGCCGCAATCGTCATATTCCGCATTTACACACTCCCCAACCAAACTGTATTTTTTGGATTTCCGCCGATCAAGCCCGCGGTTTCGCCGCGATTGTAAACCAAGCCGTTTGCGGTTTTACTCGCATGACTCCGGCAAGTTTCACAGTCTGCGTCCCGCATGGGCCGCGGGCACAAAAAAAGCCGCCAGCATGAGCTGACGGCTTCCTTTTCGCTGCGCGCGGAGTCTACTGCGGTTGACGCGACAACTTGAAAGTTCTGGCAAAGCCCAATACACAGACGAAGAATAGTCCGCTCAAGAAGATTTCGCCCCATGCAAGTTGCTGCGACAAGCCGCGATCCGCCCAACCGCGCATCACGCCCTCGGTGAAATAGGCCAGGATGAACATGCTGGCCCATTGATAGGTATACAAGCGCCGCCCCAGGATGCCGCGCAGCGGCAGCAGCAGCACCGCCGCCTTAAGCGCCAGCAGCGAGCCGCCCGGACGCAGCGGCGCCAGCCACAGCTCCCAGGCCAGGCACAGCAGAATCAGCGCGATCAGCGACGCCGACGCGCCGTAATGCCAGGCGTTTCGATTCATGAACCATCCTCCAGCAATGGACGCTCCTTCTTGCGGCCCAGGAATACCGCCATCAGAATGCCCGCTTCGTACAGCAACCACAGCGGCACCGCCAGCAGGGTTTGCGACAGCACGTCCGGCGGCGTGACAACGGCGGCCACCACGAAGGCGCCGACGATGACATAAGGCCGGCCCTGACGCAGTTTTTCCACCGACACCACGCCCATGCGCACCAGCAGAATCACCACCACCGGCACCTCGAAGGTGACGCCGAAGGCCATGAACATGCCCAGCACGAAGGACAGGTATTTATCGATGTCGGTCATCATGCTGACCCCAACCGGCGTTACCGCCGACATGAAGCCGAACACCACAGGGAACACCAGGAAATAGGCGAAAGCCATGCCGATAAGGAAGAGCAGCAGGCTGGCCACCACCAAGGGCAGCACCAACCGTTTCTCATGGTGGTAGAGCCCGGGCGCGACAAAGGCCCAGATCTGATACAGGGTATTGGGCAGCGAGATCAGGAAAGCCACCAGCATGGTCACCTTGACCGGTACGAAGAACGGCGCGGTGACATCGGTGGCGATCATGTTCGCCCCCGCAGGCAGCGCGTCCAGCAATGGTTTGGCCAACAGGTGGTAGATATCCCCGGACCAATGGAACAGGCCGAGAAACACCAACGCGATGCCGAGCAGCGCCCGCACCAGACGGGTGCGCAACTCAAGCAGATGCGCGAGCAAGGGTTGTTCATTCATGCGCGGGATTTCCAATGGATTCAGGAACGGCCGAAGCGGGAACCAGCCCCGCCCGGCCGGGTGCGGCCGGCCTCAGCGTAGCGATGGCGGCTCCACCGGCTGGGGCGGCGACGGCGGCAAGTCGTCGAACAGATCCAGTTGGTTCTCGTCCTTGACCGGCGCCGTCTCGGCCTGCGCCGCTGGCTCGACCGGAAGAGGCTCCAGCAGATCCGGCTGCAGGCCGCCGTGGATGACGTTGGCCGCCTCTTCCACCGGCGCGCGCGCCTCGTCCGCCAGCGCGCGCAGTTCGGCGCCGTTCTGCTCCATCGCCTCGCGCACGCCCCGAACTTCGGAATCGAGCTGGCCTTTGAACGACTGCGCGGCGTCCTCGATGTCCTGCCGCAATTCGTTCAGACCGGTCAAGTTGGCCTGCTGCTGGATATCGGCCTTCACCGTGGCCACAAAGCGCTGGGCGCGGCCCACCAACGCGCCCAGAGTGCGCGCCACCGTGGGCAGGCGCTCCGGCCCCAGCACCACCAGGGCCACCACGCCTATCAACAGGATTTCGCCAAAGCTGATTTCAAACACGCTTGAACCGCGCCTTATTTCTTGTCGGCGTCGCCGTCGATGATACGGCCGGTTTCGGCCGGCTTATCCTTGGCGGCCTTGTCGTTCTCGCCGTTCATGCCTTCCTTGAAGCCTTTAACGGCGCCGCCCAGATCTTCGCCGATATTACGCAGTTTCTTGGTGCCGAACACCAGCACCACGATCAGCAATACCACCAGCCAGTGCCAGATGCTGAAAGAACCCATGATTCACTTCCTTATCAAATCGAATGAATGCGCGGAGGCCGCCCGGCCGTCCGCTCCGGCCTGATCGGCCAATCAGTTTTTGTGGCCGAATACATGCACGTGCAGGTGAAACACTTCCTGCCCGCCGCCGCGGCCGGTGTTGATGCCGGTCTTGAAACCAGCCTCCAGACCCTGTTCGCGCGCCAACTTGGGCGCCAGCGTCAGCATCTTGCCCAGCACCGCCTCGTGCTCGGGACCGCAATGGGCCAGCGAGTCCACATGTTGCTTGGGAATCAGCATGAAATGCACGGGAGCGATCGGACGAATGTCGTGGAAGGCCAGCACATCGTCGTCTTCGTAGATTTTATTGGCCGGAATCTGCCCGGCCACGATTTTGCAGAAGATGCAATCTGTCATTGTTGTCGGCTCTCGCTAAATCTTAAGGGGTGGGGGCGCGGGAGGCCTTTTCATCCAGGCCGGAAATACCCTCGCGCCGCTTCAACTCCATCAGCACGTCCTCGGGCCGCAGGCCATGATAGGTCAGCAACACCATGCTGTGGAACCACAGATCGGCCACCTCGCGCACCAAGTGCAGCTTGTCCTTGTCCTTGGAGGCCATCAGCGTCTCTGCCGCCTCCTCCGCCACTTTCTTCAAAATGGCGTCCTCGCCCTTGTGAAACAGGGACGCCACATAGGAAGACTGGGAACTGGCTTCGCGCCGCGCTTCCAGCGTGTCCGCGATGGTTTTCAGCACATCCTGGCTCATGTCGCTATTCCTTTACGCCGCAACCCCGGCAAGTATATGTCGTTCCGATGGCAAAACGATAACAATCGGCTTGCCGGCTGCCATTCTAACGGCCGGCCGCCGCGCGGCGTTGACCGCGCGCAAGTCAATCCTTGCGATAGATCGCATCCGGGTCCTTCAACACCGCGTCGACAACTACCCAATCCTGCCGCGCTGAGTCGAAACGTCGGTAGAAACAGCTTTCACGGCCAGTGTGGCAGGCAATGCCGCCAGCCTGCTCGATCTGCATCACCACCACGTCGCCGTCGCAATCCAGCCTCAGCTCCTTGACGGTTTGCAGATGGCCGGAGTCCTCGCCCTTCTTCCACAGCTTGCCGCGCGAGCGGCTCCAGTAATGAGCGACGCCGGTTTCCGCGGTCAAGGCCAGGCTGTCGCGGTTCATCCATGCCACCATCAGCACCCGGCCGCTGGCGGCGTCCTGGGCGATGGCGGCCACCAGGCCCTTGTCGTCCCATTTGACTTCATCCAACCAATTCATGGCTCACCTTTGCGCCGCGCGCCTTGGCTATGAGTGGCGGCGCGGAAAATGATTCAGCGCGGCGTCCGCTTCGCTTCAAATTAAGACGCCGGCAAGTGGGTTTATGTTCTAAGAACCTGTTCATAGTCTGCTGCGCTTCGTGAAGCGTTGCGCGGTGAGTACAAGCTCAACATGCTCATGTACCCCTCGACCATTCCGCTTTTTCGCTGGCTTTCGCCTTGTCTCGCCCTAGCTCGCGAAACTTTGAACAGGCTCTAAAGTCCTGCGCGCAAGCGCGAGACAGGACGTTGACGCAAACAAGGCGGGAGCGTTTAGAGGCCGTGCCCGGCGGCAAGCGCGACGGGCATGGAACCAGCTATCACAGCCGCACCTCAATGCCGGCGTCCCGCATCGCCTGCTTGGCCTCCGCCACCGTGTGCTCGCCAAAATGGAAAATACTGGCGGCCAGCACCGCGTCGGCCTTGCCCAGCTTGACCCCGTCCACCAAGTGTTGCAGCGTGCCCACGCCGCCGGAGGCGATCACTGGGATATCCACCGCCTCCGACACCGCGCGCGTCAGCTCCAGATTAAAGCCGATCTTGGTGCCGTCGCGGTCCATGCTGGTCAGCAGGATTTCTCCCGCCCCTAGTTGCTGCATCTGGCGCGCCCACGCCACCGCGTCGATGCCGGTGCGCGTGCGGCCGCCATGGGTGAACACCTCCCAGCGGTCGTTCTCCGGCGTCACCGCCTTGGCATCCACCGCCACCACCACACACTGACTGCCGAAGCGGTCGGCCGCCTCGCTGACCAACTGCGGGCGGGTCACCGCCGCGGTGTTGATGCTGACCTTGTCCGCGCCGGCGCTGAGCAGGCGGCGGATGTCCGCCACCTCCCGCACCCCGCCGCCCACGGTCAAGGGAATGAACACCTGCTCCGCCACCGATTCAATCACGTGCAGGATGATGTCGCGCTGGTCCGAGCTGGCGGTGATGTCCAGAAAGGTCAACTCGTCCGCGCCCTGTTCGTTGTAGCGACGGGCGATTTCCACCGGGTCGCCGGCGTCGCGCAGGCCCAGGAAGTTGACGCCTTTAACGACGCGGCCGGCGGTCACGTCCAGACAGGGGATGATGCGTTTGGCAAGCATATGGGGTCCGGCAAACAGCCAAACGGCCCGGACAGTGAGTACGGGCCGGCAAGGCTTGATGAGTCGAGATACAGGCTCTCAGAACCTGCTCATAGTCTGCTGCGCTTCAGCGGCACGGCGTTGAAAACGCCTGGTCTCGCTCTTGCTCGCGCGACTTTGAGCAGCCTCTCAGTCCGACAATTCGTCGGCCAGCGTCTGCGCGGCGGCGAAATCAATGCCGCCTTCGTAGATGGCGCGACCGGTGATCGCGCCTTCGATGCCCTCGTCCTCCACCGCGCACAGCGCGCGGATGTCGTCGAGATTGCTCAGACCGCCGGAAGCGATTACCGGGATGGTCAACGCCTGCGCCAGCTTGACGGTGGCGTCGATGTTGACGCCGTTCATCATGCCGTCGCGGCCGATGTCGGTGTAGATCACCGAATTGACGCCGTAATCCTGGAAGCGCTTGGCTAGATCGACCACCTTGTGGTTGGTGATCTTGGCCCAGCCGTCTACCGCCACCATGCCGTCCTTGGCGTCCAGGCCGACGATGACCTGGCCTGGGAAGGCGTCGCAGGCATCATGCAGGAAGCCGGGGGTCTTGACCGCGGCTGTCCCTATGATCACGTAGGACAAGCCCATGTCCAGATACTTCTCTATGGTGTCCAGGTCGCGGATGCCTCCGCCCAACTGCACCGGCAATTCATCGCCGACCTCGCCCAGGATGTCGCGGATCACCGCCAGATTCTTGGGCTTGCCGGCGAAGGCGCCGTTGAGGTCGACCAGATGCAGGCGGCGAGCGCCCTGATCGCGCCAATGGGCGGCGACTTGCACGGGGTCGTCGGAGAAAACGGTGGCATCGTCCATCACGCCCTGTTTCAGGCGTACGCATTGACCGTCTTTCAGGTCTATCGCGGGTATGAGCAGCATGGTGCTAAATCAAACGTGAGTTAAACACTGCCATCCCAGGCCAGGAAGTTCTTCATCATCTGAAGACCGGCCCGGTGGCTCTTTTCGGTGTGGAACTGGCTTGCGAAGATGTTCCCACGACCGACAATACAGGAAAACCGCTCGGGATATTCACTTTCCGCCAGCGTCAGGCCCGCATCGGCCGGCGCAAAGTGGTAACTATGCACAAAATAGAAACGCTCGCCGTCGGCGATGCCGGCGAACAAGGGGTGGACTGTTTTCTGGAACACCTGGTTCCACCCCATGTGCGGCACTTTCAAACGCTCGCCCTCGGCGTCGCGCAGCCCGGGGGCAAAGCGCGCCACCTTGCCGGGAAACAGGCCCAGGCCTTGGGTCGGCCCCTCCTCGCTTTCCTCGAACAATAGCTGGGCGCCGACGCAGATGCCAAAAAACGGCTTGCTCTTGGTGCTTTCCCTTATCGCATCGGCCAAACCGTGTTGATTCAGTTCCCGCATGCAATCCGGCATCGCGCCCTGCCCGGGAAAGATCACCTTGTCCGCCCTGAGCACTGCCTCCGGCTCGCTGGTAAGAAAGATGTCCGCGCCGATGTCATTGACCGCCTGCGCCGACTTGAGCACCGAATGCAGGTTGCCCATGCCGTAATCCACTACTGCGACTTTCATCTTGCTACAAGCTCATGTTCGGGGTGTGGCAGAACTCCAGCGCAATGCCGCCTGGATCCTGAAAAAAGACGGCGTAGTAACCGTCGCTGTAATGCTCGTACTCGGCCGGCGCATCGGTGACCCGCGCGCCGATTCGCAGCAAAAGCGCATGCAACGCGTCCACCGCCTGTCGGCTGGGCGCATTGAAGGCCAGATGCTGCAAGCCGACGCCATGGCGGACAAAGCCCGCATCCATGGTTTTGCTCTGTTGCAGGTAGATTTCGTAGTTGCCGGCGACATAGGCGCGCGCATCCGCGCTACTGCGCCCCCGCCAGCCCATCGCCGGCATCACCTGGTCATAGAACGTCAGCGCCGCCGCTAGGTCGGGCACCGACAAACACAGGTGGTTGAGGCCGGCGATGCCGGAGTCGACCCGGCTCATACGCTCAGCGTGCCCTTGGTGGACGGCGTCTGCCCCGCCATGCGCTCGTCCACCTCACAGGCCATGCGCAGAGCGCGACCAAACGCCTTGAAGATGGTCTCGGCCTGGTGATGGCTGTTGACGCCGCGCAGATTGTCTATGTGCAGCGTGACCATGCTGTGATTGACGAAGCCATGAAAGAACTCGGAAAACAGATCGACGTCGAACTGGCCGATGCTGGCGCGGGTGTATTCGACGTTGTACACCAGGCCCGGCCGGCCGGACAGATCAATCACCACCCGGCTCAGCGCCTCGTCCAAGGGCACGTAGGCGTGACCATAGCGGCGGATGCCCTTCTTGTCGCCTATCGCCTTGGCGAAAGCCTGTCCCAGAGTGATGCCGATGTCTTCCACCGTATGGTGGGCGTCAATGTGCAGATCGCCGTGGGCAACCACGTCCAGATCGATCAAGCCGTGGCGGACGATCTGGTCCATCATGTGGTCGAGAAAGGGCACGCCGGTTTCAAAGCGGCCGACCCCGGCGCCGTCCAGGTTCAGGCTGACGGTGATCTGGGTTTCCAGGGTATTGCGGGTAACGGTTGCGGTTCTCATGACTTAGGCGAAGTAAGCGTCCAGGGCTGCCAGCATGGCGTCGTTTTCCTGCGGCGTGCCCACGGTCAGCCGCAGGCATCGCTCCAGCAGCGGATGGCTGCCGTGCAGTTGCTTGATCAGGATGCCGCTGGCCTTGAAATGCTGGTACAAGGCCGGCGCGTCCGGCACCCGGATGGTGATGAAATTGGCTTCGGACGGGAAAGCTTCCACGGCGGCGTAGTGCGCCAGCCCCGCCGCCAGCCGGCCGCGTTCCTCGCACAGCTCCGCGGCCTGACGGTTGAACACCTCGATATGGCGCAGCGAGAAGCGCGCGGCGGCCTGGGTCAGCACATTGATGTTGTACGGAGGGCGCACCTTGTCCAACTCGCGGATCCAGGCGGCGGGGCCGGCGGCGTAGCCCAGCCGGATGCCGGCCAGGCCCAGCTTGGACAGCGTGCGCATCACGATCAGATTGTCGCGCAGGCCGGCTAGGTTCATGAAGCTGTCGCTGGCGAAAGCCTGGTAGGCTTCGTCCACCACCACCAGGCCGGGCGCGGCCTCGCAGATCGCCTCCACCTCGGCGCGGGCGAAGCGGGGACCGGTCGGATTATTGGGGTAAGACACGAACACCACCGCCGGCTGATGCTCGGCGATGGCCGCCAGCGTCGCCGGCAGATCCAGGCTGAAATCGGAGCGCAGCGGCACGCCGACGTAATCGAGGCCGGAGAACAACGCGTTCATCTTGTACATCACGAACGACGGCTCTAGCGCCAGCAACTTGGCGCCGGGGCGGGCCAATGCCTGAGCCACCAAAGTGATCAGCTCGTCTGAGCCGTTGCCCAGCAACACATCGGCCGGCTCGGGGATAGCAAACGCCTGCTTCAGTTGGGCTTTCAAGGTGCCGCCGGATGGATCCGGATAACGGTTGACCGCGACGTCGGCCAAGACCCGCGCCAGTTCTTGGCGAAGCTCGGCCGGCAAGGGCCACGGATTCTCCATGGCGTCCAGCTTGATGTAGCCGTCGGCGGAGGCTACCGGGTAGGCGCTGATGGCGGCGATCTCATCGCGCACCAATTGTCGGACGGACTTTTTCATGACATCGCAATCGGCCTCGCGGCCAACAAGAGCCCCGTGGACGGAGCCGTGTTATCGGAAACGGCGAAAAGCTATAGTAGCGTGTTCATTCGCTTTCAGCTACTCAACCCAGTCAGCCCGTTCCCGCAGCCGCGCCGGCAGCTGGACGTGGTCGCGCGCCATCCCTTCGCGGCTGAAAACATAACGGCCTTCCGAAGGCGTCACCGGGAACAGACTGGCCACCGACTGACCTTGGAACAGCACCTGTTCGGCCAATTTGGCCGCCTCTCGGCCTTGCTCGTAGCCGGACAGCACCAAGCCGCCCGCGGCTTTGTCCTTGCCCACGGCGAAGTCCCAAAACGCAAACAACGGCAGCTTGGCGTGAGCGGCGGTCCAACGCAGCGCTTCATCGCCGGGCACTACCCTGCCCCCGGCATCGCGCAGGGTGAAGTAGAGGCCCACCCAGATCGCCTGGTAACGGTCGGCTGCGCTCAGCACTCGCCGCTGCCACTCGGCGTAGGAGCCGGTCAAGAACAGGTCGACATGGATATTGGCCAACAACATGGTGTCTCGGCCGACGAAGGTCTCGTCGCGGATGATCCGCGAGGTCAGGTCGTCGTCGAACAACACCAGGGCGTTGCGCAAGCCTTTGACGGTTTTACCCAGTTCGAAGACGCTGCGCAGGATCAAGGGCCGCTCCAGCACGCCGCTGACGTTCGTCGCCGCGCCCGGGAAGTAATTGCGCGGATTGTTGTTGATGCCTAGATAGATCACCGGCACGCCTTGCTGAGCCAGCTTGCTGCCCACTCTCTGTAACGCGGCATCGTCGCCGACGATGACAAGATCCGGCTTTATTTTAGCCGCCATGGCCAGCGCCTCGTCGGCGCGCGCCTGATGCTGGGCCGGCGGCAGGCGCTTGGTGTCCATCGCGTAGTAGCTCAATTGCGCGCGCTTGCCCAGACGCTCCTGCAGCGCGCGGCGGTAATCCCGATCCCAGGGGTAGTCGCTATGATAGCTCTCCACCAGCAGCACTCGCGGCTGCGCCCAAGCCGCCGCGGACAAGAAAAAGGCCAGACAGAGTCCGGCCATGATGCGTAGCAGCCCAGCCATCGCCTTCTCCGGTTACTTATCCAGATTAAGCGATGACGCGGCATTTTGCTCTTGACGCTATGCGTCCAAGCGCAGTTCCGCGGCGCGCGCGTGCGCGCTCAGGCCTTCGCCGTGAGCCAGCAGGCTTGCAACCTGGCCCAGCGCCCGCGCGCCGGCCTGGGACACTCGGATCAGGCTGCTGCGCTTCTGGAAATCGTACACGCCCAGCGGGCTGGCGAAACGCGCGGTGCGGCTGGTGGGCAGCACGTGATTGGGGCCGGCGCAATAATCGCCCAGGCTTTCCGAGGTGAAGCGGCCCATGAAGATGGCGCCGGCGTGGCGAATCCGCGGCAACAATTCGTCCGGGTTGGCCACCGACAGTTCCAGATGCTCGGGCGCGATGTAGTTGGCGATCTCGCAGGCTTGCGCCAAGTCGCTGACCTGAATCAGCGCGCCGCGGTTGCCCAAGCTGGCCTCGATGATTGCGCGGCGCGACATCTGCGGCAGCAACCTGGCGACGCTGGCCTCGACTTGGGCAATGTATTCCGCCGACGGGCACAGCAGGATGGCCTGGGCGATTTCATCGTGCTCGGCCTGACTGAACAAGTCCATCGCCACCCAGTCCGGCGGAGTGTCGCCATCGCAGATCACCAGAATCTCGGACGGGCCGGCCACCATGTCGATGCCCACCACGCCGAATACCCGGCGCTTGGCCGCGGCGACGTAAGCATTGCCCGGGCCGGTGATCTTGTCGACCTGAGGCACGGTTTCGGTGCCGTAGGCCAGCGCAGCCACCGCCTGCGCGCCGCCACAGGTGAACACCTTGTCGACGCCGGCGATATAGGCTGCCGCCAACACCAGATCGTTGCGCTCGCCGTCCGGCGTCGGCACCACCATGATGATTTCGCCCACGCCAGCTACTTTGGCCGGCAGCGCGTTCATCAGCACCGAGCTGGGATAGGCGGCCTTGCCGCCCGGCACGTAGATGCCGACGCGGTCCAGCGGCGTCACTTGCTGCCCCAACAGGGTGCCGTCCTCGTCTTGGTAGCTCCAGGAATGCGCCAGCTGCTTCTCATGATAGCGGCGCACCCGCTCCGCGGCGGTGCTGAGCGCATGGCGCACTGGATCGCTCAGCCGCTGGAAGGCGGCCTCCAGTTGCTCTCGCGACAGCGTCAGATCGGCCATGGAGACGGCGCGCATGCGATCGAAGCGGTTGGTGTATTCGATCACCGCGGCGTCGCCCCGCGCTTTGACATCGTCGCAGATGGCGGCGACGGCGGCGTCGACAGCCGGATCTTGCGCGGTTTCAAAGGCCAGCAGCGCCTGCAGGCGGTCGGTGAAATCGGCTTGGGAAGAAGACAGTTTCAGCATGGAGCGGACCTCAGGCCGGCACGGCGCCGGCGAATGCGTCCAGCACCGGCTGGATCACGTCGTGTTTGAGTTTGAGCGCGGCCTGGTTGACCACCAGCCGCGAACTGATGTCGACGATGTGCTCGACCGCGATCAGATTATTGGCGCGCAACGTCCCGCCGGTGGAGACCAGGTCGACGATGGCGTCGGCCAAGCCGACCAGCGGCGCCAGCTCCATCGAGCCGTAGAGCTTGATGATGTCCACGTGCACGCCTTTGCGGGCGAAGTGCTCGCGCGCGATCTGCGGATACTTGGTGGCGATCTTCAGCCTCGCGCCGCGACGCACCGCGGCCTCGTAATCGAAGCCGTTTTGCACCGCCACCATCATATTGCACTTGGCGATATTGAGATCCAGCGGCTGGTACAAGCCGGCGCCGCCGTGCTCGATCAGCACGTCGCGGCCGGCGATGCCCAGATCGGCCGCGCCGTACTGGACGTAGGTCGGGACGTCGGACGCGCGCACGATCACCAGCCGCACCCCTGGATGGTTGGTGCCGATAATCAGTTTGCGCGAGGCTTCAGGGTCCTCCGCCGGCAAAATGCCGGCGGCGGCCAGCAAAGGCAGAGTTTCTTCAAAGATGCGCCCTTTGGACAGGGCAATAGTCAGCTTCATGATGTATTGCGGCAAGGATAACGAAATCGAAGTTAAGGCGGAGCGACGCGGGCTCAGCCCACCAGAGCGCGGCGTTCGCGCTCCAGCAGGCCGACATAGCGCTGGATCAACGTCTCCATCGCCGGCGTCAGCCCCAGATAGGAGCAGCCTATGCGCACGGCTTCGTTGCCGTTGCGCAATTTAGCGGCCAGCCGGTGGCGGACTTCCAACCCGATATGCAGCGCGCCCAGCGGTTTCAAATCCAGCGTGCAGCGCTGGTATTGCTGGCCGATGTCGAAGCCGGGCGTTCCCGGCTGCGGCAGCCACATGCTGACGCCGCCCAGGCTGACGTCGAACAAGGCCAGGTCGACGGGCTTGTGCGGATAATCGGCCACATGGCACATCACTGGGCTGGCCACCGGGGTCTGGATGCGGAAGAACTCGCGGCGCTGCAGCTTGATCACCTGCTCGGGCAGATCCGCCTGGAAGGCCGGCTGGCCCTCCCACTCGACGCGCCGCACCTGACCGGTGACGAATTGGGTCTTGACGCCCTCCGGCGAGCAGACAAAGACATTGCGCTCGCTGGCCAGTAAATGCTCATTGGTCTCCGGGTCCGCGCCCCAGTCGAACACCAGCGTGCCCGCCTTGTGATCCACTTCCAGGAAGCGGGTCAGGATGAAGGTTTTACCCTTGTTGGAAAACACCGTCACCATGTGGCCGTTCTTGGCGATGCCGGCCAGGTGATGGGCGATCTCCACCGACGTGGACAGCGTGTATTTGGCGAGATCCAACGATGGCTGCGAGCCGGATGTTGCGCCAGCGTTATGGTCGTTGCTCACTTTGATCCGACTTTCATGTCTGCGTCAGTTTCCGATACGCCAAGTTTAGCGTAACAACTGTTCAATATCATGAGCCAAGCTCGCCGACGGCGTGCCGTAGGCCTCAAACACACGCAAACGGCCCTGTTTATCCAACAGATAGGAGCCGGCGCTGTGGTCCACGCTATAGCCGCCGCCCGGCTGGTTCACCCGCTGGGCGACAATCTTGTACTGATTCTTTATCTGCTCAACCTCGCCTGCCGTGCCGGTCAGGCCAACGAAGCCGCGGTTGAAGTGCGGCACGTAACCGGCCAGCACCTGCGGCGTGTCGCGTTCGGGATCGATGCTGACGAACAGCACCTGCACCTGTCCGGCCTTATCGCCCAGTTGCTTTACCGCGGCCGCGTATTCCAGCATGGTGGTCGGGCAGACATCCGGGCAATGGGTGTAGCCGAAGAACAGCGCCACCACTTTGCCTTGGTATTGAGACAGGCTGCGGCGCTGGCCTTGATGGTCGGTCAACGTGAAATCGCCGCCTATCGATGCTCCGGCGACATCGGTGCCTTTCAAATCCAGCTTGGGTTCATTCGGCGAGCACGCGGCCAGCCACAACGGCAGCAACAGCCAGCCGGCGAGTTTTATCAATTTGCGCATCAGGAAACGGGTATCAGCCAGTAGTGGTCTATCAGCAGGGCCGCGAACAGCCAGGTCAGATACCAGATCGACCAGGCAAAGGCGCGGCGGGCCAGAGCGTCAGCATACTGGCGATGCAAGCGCACGGCAAGGAAGAGCAAACGCGCGTCCAACGCCAGCGCCGCCAGCAGATAGAGCCAACCGGCCGCGCCCATCGCCACCGGCAGCAGGGTGATGGCCGACAACAGCAAGGCGTACAGCAAGATGGACAGCGTGGTGAAACGCTGGCCGTGAGTCACCGGCAGCATCGGCAGCCCGGCGCGGGCGTAATCGTCGCGGCGATACAAGGCCAACGCCCAGAAATGCGGCGGCGTCCAAGCGTAGATGATCAGGAACAACACTAAGGCGAACGCGTGCACCTCCCCGGTCATCGCCGCCCAGCCCAGCACCGGCGGCATCGCGCCGCTGGCGCCGCCGATCACGATGTTCTGCGGCGTATTGGGCTTGAGCAGCAAGGTGTAGACGATGGCGTAGCCAACGAAAGTGGCCAGCGTCAGCCAGGCGGTCAAGGCGTTGACCAGGCCGGCAAGCAAGGCCATGCCGATGCCGCCGGCGGTCAGAGCGATGACCAGGGTCTCGCCCGCGCCGGCCTCGCCGCGCGCGGTGGCGCGCCAGGCGGTGCGACGCATATTGGCGTCCACCGTGCGCTCCACCAGACAGTTGATCATCGCCGCCGCGCCGGCCACCAGGGCGATGCCGGCGGTGGCCGGCAGCAAACGCGCCGGATCCGGCCAGCCCGGCCCCGCCAGGAACATGCCGATCACCGCGCAGAACACGATCAGCCCCACTACCCGGGGTTTGGCCAATTGCATCAAGGCGACCGCGTGCTGGCGCGCCTGCTGAAGTTCCGCTGCGTTCATGTTTTCCCCCTTCAGGATGCGGCGCTCAAACCCACTCGCGATGATTTTTCGAAAGACCCGGCAATGATCCGGCCGCGGCCTGCGGCTGAACAGCTCGCGCCGGGCGCAAGCGCAGCGCCAACAAGCTGGACGCCAGCAGCAAACTAGCAGCGCCGGCATTGTGCGACACCGCCGCCGGCAAGGGCAGCGCCAGCAGCACATTGGCGACGCCCAGGGCTAGCTGGCAGCCCAGCAGCGCCAGCAAACAAGCCAGATGGCCCCGCAGCGCCGGCAGCCTCCAACCGGCGCGCGCCGTCGCCAGGCACAAGACGGCCACCAACGCGGCCCCAAGCCGGTGCAGCCAATGCACCGCCACCAAGTTGCCCACCGCCAACGGGCTGCCGTCCGGCGCCTCGCCCAATGCCCGGAACAGATGAAAAGCGTGCTCAAAGCGCATCTGCGGCCACCATTCGCCATTGCAGGCGGGGAAGCCCTGACAGGCCAGAGCGGCGTAGTTGGTGGACACCCAGCCGCCTAGCGCCACTTGCAGGACCACCGCCAGGACCAAGCCGCGCGCCAGCCAGTTAAGCGCCGCCGGCGCCTCCACCGGCCGCAGCCGCGGGGACAAGGCCAGCCAGGCCAACAGCAGCAGCACCGACATGCCGCCAAGCAGATGAAGGGTGACGATGGCCGGCTTGAGCAGCAGGGTCACCGTCCACATGCCCAACAGGCCCTGGGCCGCCACCACCGTCAGCAATGCGCCGGCCGCGCGGCGATGCCGCCGCGCACGCCAGGCTTGCCAGGCAACGGCGACAATCAAGGCCCCAAGCGCGCCGGCCAGATAGCGATGGCTCATTTCCTTCCAGGCTTTGCCCAGACTGACCGGCCCGTCCGGGCTCTGGGCATGTTGCCGCTGGATGCTCTCCGCCGCGTGGTGCGGGGATATCTGGCCGTAACAACCCGGCCAATCCGGACAGCCGAGCCCGGCGTCGGACAGGCGCACATAGGCGCCGAAAGGCACGACCACGCATGCCAGGATGAATGCCAGCCAGATCAGTCGCCTCATGCTGCGCTCCCCTTGTCGAGCGGCCAACAAACTGCGAAAGCCGCGGGCCGTGGCGGCTAGCGGCCAAATGGACTCAACCGATGCCGTTATTGGTTTTCAGCACGCGGCCTATTTCCTGGATCACTTTCTTGGGGTCAGCGGCGTCGGGATAAAACAGCACCTGGTTGCCCAGCGGGTCCACGAGGTAGTAGCCGCCGTCGTCAACGCCGGCCTGCGCGGACTGCACGATGTGAGTGGCGTCCACCTCCTCATGCGCGGCCTCCTCTTGCCAGCCCAGCCGGGTCAGACGGCCGGCGGCCTCGCCCTGAGCCCGCTGAATCTGGCGCATCGCGAAAAAGCGCTGCTGGCAGCGCGTCTGGCAGCCGGGCTCTATCCTGGCCGCCAGCACCCACTTGCCTCGCGGCCACCCCTGTGCGCCGATCAAGGCGAACGGGCGCGTCGGCAGCAGTTGACCGTAGCTCTTGCCGCCCTGCGGCGGCATCAGCCGGTAAGCGGCCCATGAGGCGAGCACCGGCGCCAGGCAGATGGCCGCCATTAACAGCAGCTTGAACCGGCCGCGGCGGCGGGACGGCTCTGCGGGCGACGCCTGCTGGGACAGCTCATCGACGCGGCTCATGGGAACGTCTCCTCAACGTATGCAAGGACAGCAGCAAGAGCAGGCCCAACAGCAGCCATTGCGCCGCATAGGCGTAATGGCGCTCCGGCATGAATTCCGGCAGGACCGGCCAATGCCGCAACGGATCCGGCGAATGCTCCAGCACCACCACGCCTTGATGCCAATGGCCGGGATAACGCTGACGCAACGCGGCCATGTCGATGGCGTCGACGCGGCCCTCAACGCCGGCCACCGCGCCTGGCAACACAAAGTGGCGCGGCAAGGGCATCCAGTGACCGCGCAAGGTCAAGGCTTGCGAATCGATATCGGGCAGCGGCACGCCGTCGGCCAGCCAGCCCAAGTCCACCAAGGCCATCGCGCCGTCCTCCAGCCGCCACGGCTGTAGCATGCGTCGGCCCTTGACCTCGCCCAGATAGCTGTTTTCCAGTTGCAAAACCGGCCCGGCGGGATGAGCGCCCGGCAAGGCCACCCGGCTGAACTCCGGCTGAGGGCTGGCTTCCCGGTAAATCAGGCTGACCGGCGGCACTCCGATGGCGCTGGTCAACGAGCGCAACAGTTCGGTCTTTTCCTGCGCGCGCTGCCATTGCCAGGCGGCCAGGAAGAAAGGCAACACCGCCATGGCCAATAAACACAGCCAAACCAGCCGTTTGCCGCTAGACTTCAAAGCTGAAGATCGACGTCGACCGGGGGATTCCGCAATGAAACTTGTCATCCTGTTCTTGCTCGCCTGCATCGTGCTTGCCCTGTTCTGGGGCCTGACCGGCCTGCTGAAATCCGATCAAGGCTCTCAACGTCTGGTTCGCTCCCTCACTTTACGCATCGGCCTGTCCATCGGCCTGTTTCTGCTGCTGCTACTGGGCGCGCTGTTCGGCTGGTGGCGCCCACATCAAGCTTAGCCGAGCCACCCGCCCACGTCCCCACCCCGCCCCTGACCTTTGGTCTGGCCGCGCCGCTCACAGCCAGTAGACGAAGACGAACAGCAACAACCACACCACGTCGACGAAGTGCCAGTACCAGGCCGCTGCTTCAAAGGCAAAGTGGTGCTGGCCATCGAAATGTCCGCGCATCACCCTCAGCCACACCACCGCCAGAATAATAGTGCCCAACAGAACGTGTATGCCGTGAAAACCGGTCAGCATGAAGAAAGTCATGCCGTAAGCGCCGGAGGCCAGGCTCAGGTTCAACTCGCTCATCGCGTGGCCGTATTCATACATCTGCAAACACAGGAACAGGGTTCCCAGCAACACGGTCAGCAGCAGGCCCAGCTTCAATTGCGCGCGCCGGCCTTGCAGCAGCGCCCAATGCGCCCAGGTCACCATCGCGCCGGAGCTGAGCAGGATCAAGGTATTCAGCGCCGGCAGCCCCCAAGCGCTCATCGCTTGATAGGGCTTGGTGATGCCCGGCCCCGTGAGCAAGGGCCAGGACGCTTCGAAATCCGGGTACAAGATCTTGTAGTCCATCTCGCCCAAGGTGGGCACCGACACCACCCGCACCCAGTACAAGGCGCCGAAGAAGGCGCCGAAGAACATCACCTCGGAGAAGATGAACCAACCCATGCCCCAGCGGAAGGACATATCCTCCTTGCCCTGGTAATCGCCGTGCCGGCTTTCTCGAATCACGTCGCCAAACCAGCCGAACAACATATAAATCAGGATCAGCGCGCCCACGCCCAGCGACAGCTTGCCCAAGGGCTGGCCGTTGACGGCAAAGGCCGCGCCCAGTCCCAAGCAGAACAGCGCCACCGCGCCCACCGCCGGCCAGCGCGATGGCTGCGGCACGAAGTAATGCGTCTGTTCCCGTTCGTTCGCTGTCGTCATTGCATGCTCCCTGCAACCTGATTAGGACGTGGCCAGCCGCACCACCAATAGCAACACTCCAATAAACGTGGCCGCCAGAAACAGCGCGGTCAGTATCAACTGCAACGGCGACAGCTTGCTGTCCTCGCGCGCGTCCGCTTTGCGGCGCACGCCGAAAAAGGCGGACAACACCGCCTGCACTCCTTGCCACGCTCTCATGAGCCCGCTCCCGTATTGCCCGGCACGTCAAACACGGTATAGGCCAGCGTGATGCTGTCTATTGAGGCCGGCAAACGCTTGTCGACAACGAACACCACTGGAAAGCGTCTGGTTTCGCCCGGCGCGAAAGCCTGCTGACGGAAACAGAAGCACTCCAGCTTCTTGACGTACTCGCCGGCGGCGGCGGGCAGATAACGCGGAATCGCCTGCCCCACCACCCGCTGGCCGCTGGCGTTGGTGATTTCGTACTCCACCTGCACAAACTGGCCGGGCTTCACCTTGAGCCGGGTTTGCAGCGGCCGCACCTGCCACGGCAGGCCGGCCTGGACCGTGGCGTCGAAAGTCATCTCCACCTCGTGGGCCGACGCGCCGCCGCTCGCCGCATCGTCCAGGCTGTCCGCCTTGACCACATCGTTAAGACCCGTGACTTCGCACACGACCTTGTACAGCGGGATCAACCCCCAGGCGAAAATGAACATCAGCAAGGCCACCACCGCCAGCTTCTTCATCAGTTGGCGATTGCTGCGTCCCTGCTTGGCGGCGGCTTCCATGGCATCGTTCTCAGTGATGCTTGCCGCCGGTGCTGGACACCACCACGCCGTTCTCGATCACTTCCAGCTGCGGCGCCTCGGCGAAGCTGTGGTAGGGAGCCGGAGTCGGAATCGCCCACTCCAGCGTGTTGGCGCCTTCCCACGGATGCTGCGGCGCGGGCTTGCCGTGGCGCAACGAGCGCAAAATGTTGAACAGGAAGATCAATTGGCCGAAGCCGAACATGAAAGCGCCGATGCTGGCCAGCTGGTTGAATTCGGTGAATTGCAGCGCGTAGTCGGGAATCCGCCGCGGCATGCCGGCGAGGCCGAGGAAATGCATGGGAAAGAAGGTGACGTTGAACCACAGCAAGGACCACCAGAAGTGCAGCTTGCCCAGGCCCTCGTGGTACATCTTGCCCGTCATCTTGGGGAACCAGTAATAGATGGCGGAGAACAGGCTGAACAACGCCCCGGCCACCAGCACGTAATGGAAATGAGCGACCACGTAGTAGCTGGCGTGCAGTTGGATGTCCACCGCCGCCACGCTGAGGGTGACGCCGGACAAACCGCCGATGGTGAACAGCAGAATGAAGCCGATGGCGAACAGCATGGGCGTTTCGAAGCTCATGCTTCCCTCCCACATGGTGGCCACCCAGTTGAAGACTTTGACCCCGGTGGGCACCGCGATCAGCATGGTCGCGTACATGAAGAACAGTTGGGCGGTGGCCGGCATGCCGGTGGCGAACATATGGTGCGCCCATACCATGAAGGACAGGACGCCGATGCTGGAGGTGGCGTAGACCATGGAGGCGTAGCCGAACAAGGGCTTGCGGGCGAAAGTGGGGATCACCTGGCTGACGATGCCGAAAGCCGGCAACGCCATGATGTAGACCTCGGGGTGGCCGAAGAACCAGAACACGTGCTGATAGAGAATGGGATCGCCGCCGCCGGCGGCGTTGAAGAAATGAGTGCCGAAGTGGCGATCGGTCAACACCATGGTGACCACGCCCGCCAGCACCGGCATTACCGCGATGATCAGGTAGGCGGTGATCAGCGAAGCCCAGGCGAACATGGGCATCCTCATCATGGTCATGCCCGGCGCGCGCAGGTTGAGAATGGTCACGATGATGTTGATCGAGCCCATGATGGAGCTGACGCCCATGATGTGGATGGCGAAAATGGTCATATCCATGCCCATGCCCATCTGGGTGGACAAGGGCGCGTACAGCGTCCAGCCGGCCGCCGCCGCCCCGCCGGGCACAATAAACGAGAGCAAAAGCAGCAGCGCCGCCGGCGGCAGCAGCCAGAAGCTCCAGTTGTTCATCCGGGCGAAGGCCATGTCCGGCGCCCCAATCATCAGCGGCAGCATCCAGTTGGCCAGGCCGGTGAAGGCCGGCATGATGGCGCCGAACACCATGATCAGGCCGTGCAAGGTTGTGAACTGATTGAACAGCTCAGGCTGGAAAAACTGCAGGCCGGGCTGAAACAGCTCTGCGCGGATGCACAGCGCCATCACTCCGCCGGACAGAAACATGATGAAGGAGAACCACAGATACATCGAGCCGATGTCCTTGTGGTTGGTGGCGGCCAGCCAGCGCATGATCCCACTCGGGCGCTCATGATGCCCCGGCGCGTGCCCGGCATGGCCGGCGTCATCGACAATTGCCATATCGCTCTCCTTGCATGGGTTCGCCGCCGGTCCCGGGCTCAGCCGGTGGCGCCGCGGGCCGCCTTGATCTCTTTGGGCTGCACCAATTCGCCGGTGTGATTGCCCCAGGCGTTGCGCTCATAGGTGATCACCGCGGCTATGTCGGTATCGGACAGCTGCTTGCCCCAGGCTTGCATCGCCGGGTTTTTCTGGCTGCCGAACAAGACGATGTGGATGTGCGCCGGCTTGTCGGCGGTGGCTATCCTGGAACCGTCCAGCGCCGGGAAAGCGCCAGGCAAACCCTTGCCGTTGGCCTGGTGACAGGCGACGCAGTTTTGGGCATAGACTTTTTCGCCGCGGGCTTTCAGATCGGCCAGCGTCCACACTTTGTTGGGATCGTCCGCCGCCGCCGCCATCTGCTTTTTCTTGGCTTCAAGCCACTTGGCGTAGTCATCCGGCGTCTTGGCCTCCACCACGATGGGCATGTAGCCGTGGTCCTTGCCGCACAACTCGGAACATTGGCCGCGATACGTGCCGGGTTTGTCTATGCGGAACCAGCTATCGCGCAGAAAACCGGGGATCGCATCCTGCTTGACGCCCAATTGCGGCACCCACCAGGAGTGGATCACGTCGTTGGCGGTCAATAGCAGCCGCACTTTCTTTCCGGTAGGCACCACCAGCGGCTCGTCCACTTCCAGCAGGTAGTTGACGGGTTTGGCCGCCGTGTTGGCGATGGCCTCGCGCGGCGTGGACAAATGGCTCATGAAGCCAAAATTATCGTCCAGATAGTCGTAACGCCACTTCCATTGGTAGCCGGTGACCTTGACCGTCATGTCCTCGCCGCGCGTGCTCTTCTGCGATAGCACCGCCTTGGTCGCCGGCCAGGCCATGCCAATCAGGATCAGCAGCGGGATCACCGTCCAGATGATTTCCACCGTGGTGTTTTCATGGAAGTGCTTGGCCTGGTGGCCGGCGGCTTTGCGATGGCGAACGATGGCGTACATCATCACCAGGAACACCAGAGCGAAAATAACGCAGGTAATCACCAGCAGCATGGTGTGCAGATCATATTGCTGGCGGGCAATGGGAGTGACGGGGGCTTGCAGATTCAACTCGGCCGCTGACGCGCAGGATATCGGCAGCCAACAGCAAAGGATGCGCATACAGGACATGGAGCCCCCCTAGAAATCCTCAACTGACATGAAGTGGTGCTGACTGGTCCGGTCTATTTTCATGACCGGTTAATGGCATGCTAGAAAAAAAGGTCAAGGAAAACAAGAAAATGTCTTGCGGCAACGCAATAAAATATTACGTATGCAACCCCCGATCCGCCCCGCTCCGAGCGCGGCGGCTCAGTTGGATTCGCCCGCCAGATAGGGCACTTCCAGCAATAACGGCGCCGGCATGTGCCTTTGTAGGGTTTCCAGGTTCTGCTCGTAAGCCTGTTGTTGCGGCACCACTCGATTGGCCACCCAGCCGGCTAGCGGCAGGCCGGCGTCCAGTACCGCGCGCGCGGTCAGCAGGGCGTGGTTGATGCAGCCCAGCCGCATCCCCACCACCAGAATCACCGGCAATTGAAGGGCTTTGGCCATATCGGCCATGAACAGTCGGTCCGACAGCGGGGCCAGCCAGCCGCCCGCCGCCTCCACCACCACCACGTCGGCGCAGGCGGCCAATTGCTGGTAATGGTCGACGATCACGTCCAGCCGGATCTCGACGCCGGCCTCGCTCGCGGCGATATGCGGCGACACCGGCGGCAAGAATCGATAAGGATTCATCAGATCCAGATCAGACTGCCCGGTGGCCGTGGTCAGCCTCGCCACATCATCGTTCCACCAGCTGCCGTCGGCCAGCAGTTCGCAGCCGGAGGCCACCGGCTTCATCGCCAGCACGCGCTTGCCTTCGGCCTGCCATTGACGGATCAATTGCACGGCGACGTGGGTCTTGCCGATTTCGGTGTCGGTGCCGGTGATGAAGTAGGCTGCGGACATGGACGCTTTCCGTAGTGGATAGTAGAGAGTTGGCAGTCTAGCGCCGGCCCGTCCACTCGTAAAACGCAAAAAACCCCGGCTCTGCCGCGCAACGACGCCGACCTCATGGGTCGGCAGTCCGCCGCGCGGCCTTGTGAGCCGGGGCCAAATGGGGCGGCCTTGTGGGCCTTATGGACTTCACACTCGATAAAGTGAACTCCCTGGGCCGGGCGGTCTAGCGCTGACTGCGCGCCGACAAGGACGGGATGGAAAACCTTGTCGACGACGCGTCGCGCTGACCGCCTCGGCCGGAAAACCTCATACCAGCGCTTGCGCGTTCAGCTTTTGCTCCTGGTTCATCAATTTGTTCAATGCGGACAGGTAGGCCTTGGCCGAAGACACGATAATGTCGGTGTCCGCGCCCTGGCCGCTGACGATGCGGCCGTCGCGCGCCAGGCGTACCGTCACCTCGCCCTGGGATTCAGTGCCCTTGGTGATGGCGTTCACCGAGTACAGCTCCAACTCCGCGCCGCTGGCGGCCACGCTTTCAATCGCCTTGAAGGCGGCATCCACCGGGCCGGAACCGCTGGACTGGGCGCGACGCTCTTCGCCGTGGGCCAGAAACACGATGGAGGCCACCGGCGCTTCGCCGGTTTCGGTGGCGATTTTCAAGGACACCAGCTTGTAATCCTCTTCGCGGCCGGTGCTGAATTCATCCGACACCAGCGCGTGCAGGTCTTCGTCGAAAATCTCGCGCTTGCGGTCCGCCAGCTCTTTAAAACGCGCGAAGGCGGCGTTCAGCGCTTCCTCGCTGTCCAGCACAATGCCCAGTTCGATCAACTTGGTCTTGAAGGCGTTGCGGCCGGACAACTTGCCCAGAGTCAGGCGGTTGGTGCTCCAGCCCACCGATTCGGCGGACATGATCTCGTAAGTTTCGCGATGTTTGAGCACGCCGTCCTGATGGATGCCGGACTCGTGGGCGAAGGCGTTGGCGCCGACAATGGCCTTGTTGGGCTGTACAGGGTAGCCGGTCACCGTGGACACCAGCTTGGATGCCGGCACGATCTGGGTGGCGTCGATGCCGGTTTCCAGCGCGAAGATATCCTTGCGTGTGCGCACCGCCATCACCACCTCTTCCAGGCTGGCATTGCCGGCGCGCTCGCCCAGGCCGTTGATGGTGCACTCAACCTGACGCGCGCCGCCCAGCACCGCGGCCAGGCTATTGGCCACCGCCATGCCCAGATCGTTATGGCAATGGGCGGACCAGATCACCGTGTCGCCGCCCGGCGTTTTAGCGATCAGTTCGCGGAAGAAGGCTTCGGTGATGAAGGGCACCGCATAGCCGACGGTGTCCGGCACGTTCAACGTGGTGGCGCCGGCCTTGATCACTTCGCCGAAGATGCGCGCCAGGAAATTGATGTCCGAGCGCAGCGCGTCTTCGGCGGAAAATTCCACGTCGTCGGTGTATTCGCGGGCGATCTTCACCGCCGCCACCGCCGCCGCCACCACTTCGTCCGGACTCATGCGCAGCTTCTTCTCCATATGGATGGGGCTGGTGGCGATGAAGGTGTGGATGCGGCCGCGCGCCGCCGGCTTGATCGCTTCGCCCGCGGCGCGGACGTCGCGCTCGTTGGCGCGGGCCAGGCTACAGACGGTGGAATCCTTGATCACTTCCGCGATGGCGTGGATGGCGTCGGCGTCGCCCGGGCTGGCGGCGGCGAAACCCGCCTCGATGATATCCACGCCCAGACGTTCCAGCTGGCGGGCAATCCGGATCTTTTCTTCCTTGGTCATCGATGCGCCCGGCGATTGCTCGCCGTCGCGCAAGGTGGTGTCGAATATATACAGACGATTGCCCATCTGGCTGTTTCTCCCTGGTCCCTGCATTGCAATTTCCGCGCCTGTCCCGACGCCGATCAGATAATCGTTGAAATCGAAGCGTTTACCCTGGCTGGCCGCCATCACCGCCAGCTTATTGAGCTGGGCCAATGGCAGGCTGCCGCGTTCTCTCCATTTGTATATCGCCGCCCGAGTCACCGGCTCATCGGCGAACAAGCGATTCAGATCTTCGGCCAGCTGTCCCGGCCCGCCGAAATCCGCAATCAAGCGTTCAATGTCCAATTGCATCATGTGCTCCCGCAGCAAATTTTGATTCAGCCTACCGGCAACCAAGACATAAAGTCAAATCTGCATGTTGAAATCTGTGATTAAAACGTCACAAGCCATGTCCAAGCGCCGAAAATCGGACATTATGTCCATTTTCATTTGAAAGCTGATTATTGTTTAAGCGATGCACAGGCGATCAGACACCGATAGATCGGTTATAATCTTGGGTTTAGTCTGATTGATCGAGGACAAACCAGTGTCCGAACGCCTGTTCGTGCTGTTGCAACATCTGATGCCCAAGCTGGCCATGACCCGGCTCGCGGGCTGCATCGCCAACTGGGAAGGCGGCAGCCTGACGCAATGGATCATCCGTCGCTTCATTGCCCGCTATAAAGTGGACATGAGCGAAGCCGCCGCCAGCGACCCCGCGGCCTACGCCAGTTTCAACGCCTTCTTCACTCGCGCCTTGCGCGCCGACGCCCGCCCGCTGGCGAGCGAACGGCTGGTCTGCCCGGTGGACGGCGCTATCAGCCAGTTCGGCCGCGTAGAACAGGGACAGATCTTCCAGGCCAAGGGCCGCAGCTACTCGGCCCAAGCGCTGCTGGCCGGCGACGCCGAGTGGGCGCGCCGTTTCGACGACGGCCATTTCGCCACCATCTACCTGAGCCCGCGCGATTACCATCGCATCCATATGCCTTGCGCCGGACGCCTGTTGCGGATGAGCTATGTGCCGGGCGAGCTGTATTCGGTCAGCCCGGCCACCGCCCGCGGCGTGGACCGCTTGTTCGCTCGCAATGAGCGCGTGGTCTGCCTGTTCGAGGGACAAAACGGCCAGCCCTTCGCTCTGGTGCTGGTGGGCGCCACCATCGTCGGCAGCATGGCCACCGTCTGGCACGGCGTGATCAACCCTCCGCGGCCGGGGCAAATCCGCCACTGGGATTACAGCGATCAAGACATCCGCCTGGCCAAGGGGGAGGAGATGGGTCGCTTCCTGCTGGGTTCCACCGTGGTCTTGCTGTTCCCTCAAGGCCCGCTGAGCTTCAACCCCGCCTGGCAAGCCGCTGGCGCGGTGCGCATGGGTGAGGCAATGGCGGACTGAACCAAATAAGCAACGGCGCGAAAGCGCCGTTAATGTGATGGTCTGCCCGAATCAGCAGCCCTGCCGGCGTAAGTTAGCAGGGCTGTTTACTTTTCTGCGTAGGAGGTCATACCCTCATCGGCATCGATATCGGCAAACACAGCTTCCACCTAGTGAGACACGATGTCCACGGCCATACCTTGCTCAAGCGCCAGTTTGGCCGCCACTCCCTGATTGACTTTCTCGCCCGCCACCCGGTCTGCCGTATCGTAATGAAGGCCTGCTACGGCGTGCATTGGCTGGCACGCAAGCTGGCCAGCTTCGGTCATACGGTGCAGTTGATCGCACAGCATTGGAACAACATTTCAATGTTGCCCGGGATGCTCTGGATGGCCTGATCACCCATATGGCGATAGATTACAGCATGGGCCATGCGGATCTGATTGAAACGCATAAAAATTCATCGTGTTTGATAACAAAGACGATGTTCATTTCGTCTTCAACCGCATTCACGACATCAAGCATGCTTTTGACTTGCAAAAGCTCGAAATCCTCGATTACTACACCCATCTTGGCAATTATGTGCCCAGACAGAAGGTGGATTATTTCGGGGTTTAAGCCGAACGAGAGTTTCATCGCCAGGGTTGGCAAGGAGTCATGCCATGTGGGATAGAGTCGTAGTCGGTACACTTGCCATAGCTTTATGTTCCGGCACCGGCATAGCGGTGATTCTCTCAGCCATCTTTCTCTCCATTCAAGAAAGCTTTCACCAAGCCAAGCTGGTAGCCGTTTGCTCAATCGTCGGCCAGGTGTTGTCACTGGCACTGGCCTCTCATCTTGGCAGATTGGCCGACTCGTGCAGGAATACGCATTACCTGCGCATCGCCTACGCCATTGGAATTGCCACGGCAGCCTCCGCCGCACTGCTTTCGTATTTCAGAATCGGCAATCAGCTTTTCCTATATGCGCTAATCGTCACGGCTTCGACCATGACACTGATACGCATTCTGGATCAGTCGACCCGCGGCGCCATTTTGCATGTGCGCTTGCATGAGGAGAAATATCTGGATGCCACACGCTACCTAGAGTTGGTCCGGCAAGGCATTACCTTCCTGTCCGGCTGCATCGCCATGCTTGTGATTCGAAACGACAGCGTCTATTGGGCCTGCCTGTTTTGCATCGCCTGTTTGCTGGTGAGCATCGCCTGCTCATTCAGGCTGGATGGACCAGAGACCAATCATCAAAGCACTCAGCAACAAAAGATCAGCTTGCGTCACATTATCCAAAAACATGTTCTCCACAACGAAAACCGAGTACTGATGCTGCTGACGCTGCTACCCTACGCCATGGTCTTAGCCTTGAATTCGCTGTACCCCAAAATTTTCACCAGCCTCAGCCATAATCCTGTCTACTATTCTGCTCTCGTCATTCCTTACGGTTTAGGCGCCATCATCGGAAGCGCCCTCAAGCCCAGGCAGGAAAGATTTAATCTAGCAGCCCATGCGATAAGACTAACCGGAGCATTCGCCATCTCGCTGGCTGTATTCGCGATAACCAGGCACCACGCCGTCCTTTACGCGTGTATTTTCAGTTTTGCGTTCTGCCATGCGTCGATCCGGGTACAGCGAAACTACCAACTGATGCTGCTCACGGAGAAGGGCATACTGGGATCGGTTTCCGGTTTTTACGAAATGATCGCCTTGGCGCTGGCGATTTCCTTGGCGCTGCTATCCACCGCCATCGCTGACCGGGCAGGCGTTCTGTACAGCATCGGCAGCCTAGGTGCCGTCATGTTGCTCACTTGCGCCTTGATCGCGGCCAGGCAGATCAAGAAGCCGCTGTCCTCCATATCGTCAACTGCGCGCAGCTGAACACGTCGTAAAAAAGCCGGGCAACGCCCGGCTTTGTCTCATACCGCTAAAACTGCCAGATCAGTTCTTGGACTGGTCCACCAGCTTGTTCTTGGCGATCCACGGCATCATCGCGCGCAGTTCGGCGCCGACTTTCTCGATCGGGTGATCGGCGGTCAAACGGCGACGCGCGGTCATGCTCGGATAGTTGGTCTTCCCTTCCAGGATGAACATCTTGGCGTATTCGCCGGACTGGATGCGGTACAGCGCCTTCTTCATCGCGTCCTTGGTGGCGGAAGTCACCACTTCCGGGCCGGTCACATACTCGCCGTACTCCGCATTATTGGAGATCGAGTAGTTCATATTGGCGATGCCGCCCTCGTACATCAGGTCGACAATCAGCTTCAGCTCGTGCAAGCACTCGAAGTAGGCCATTTCCGGCGCGTAGCCGGCTTCCACCAGCGTTTCGAAACCGGCCTTGACCAGTTCCACCGCGCCACCACACAGCACGGCCTGCTCGCCAAACAGGTCGGTCTCGGTTTCCTCGCGGAAATTGGTCTCGATCACGCCGCCCTTGGTGCCGCCGTTGGCCGCCGCATAGGACAACGCCACATCGCGGGCCTTGCCGGATTTGTCCTGATAAACCGCGATCAGGGTCGGCACGCCGCCGCCCTTCAGGTATTCGGAGCGCACGGTGTGACCCGGGCCTTTCGGCGCCACCATGATCACGTCGACGTCAGCCGGCGGCACGATCTGGTTGTAATGGATATTGAAACCGTGAGCGAAGGCCAGCGCCGCGCCCTTCTTCAGGTTGGGCGCGATGTCCTTGCTGTAGACGTCCGGCTGCGACTCGTCCGGCAGCAGAATCATCACCACGTCGGCTTTCTTCACCGCCTCGGCCACTTCCTTGACCTTGTGGCCGGCCGCTTCCGCCTTCTTCCAGGAAGCGCCGTCCTTGCGCAGGCCCACCACGACGTCCACGCCGGAGTCTTTCAGGTTCTGCGCATGGGCGTGGCCCTGGGAACCGTAGCCGATGATGGCAACTTTCTTGCCCTTGATGATGGAGAGGTCAGCGTCTTTGTCGTAGAAAACTTTCATTTGCAATCCTTGATATCGTTTGTTTGGGCGGTCCGGCCTCCGGCCGGCGCCCGCCTGCTTCAGATTTTCAGAACCCGCTCACCCCGACCAATGCCGGATGCGCCGGTACGGACCGTTTCCAGGATCACTGTGCGGTCCACCGCCTCGATGAAGGCGCCGAGCTTTTCGCTCGTACCGGTCAGCTCGATGGTGTAAGTCTTTTCCGTCACGTCGATGATGCGTCCGCGGAAGATGTCGGCCATGCGCTTCATCTCCTCGCGGTCCTTGCCAGTGGCGCGGACCTTGATCAGCATCAGCTCGCGCTCGATGTGTTCGGATTCATTGAGGTCTATCACCTTGACCACCTCGATCAGCTTGTTGAGCTGCTTGGTGATCTGCTCGATGACTTCGTCGGAACCGTGAGTGACGATAGTCATGCGCGACAGCGTCGGGTCCTCGGTCGTGGACACTGTCAGCGAATCAATGTTGTAGGCACGGGCCGAAAACAGGCCCACCACGCGGGACAATGCGCCCGCTTCGTTTTCCAGAAGAATGGATAGGATATGTCGCATACCGGCTGGCCTCAACACATATTGCCGTAGTCACGGTTGTTCTCGAAAGGCACGCTCTGCACCTCGCTCATGTGCGCGGGCAGGTCCATCTGGTCCAGACCCTTGCCGTTCTGCACCATCGGGAACACGTTCTCGGACTGGTCGGTACGGAAATCCAGGAATACCAGGCGCTCCTTCAGCTTCTGGCTGAACGCCTCCTTCAATACCGGCTCCACGTCGGCGGGGTCTTCCACCTTGAAGCCGATATGACCGTAAGCCTCGGCGATTTTGACGAAGTCCGGCAGCGCGTCCATATAGGATTCGGAATAGCGCGTGCCGTAGAAGAACTGCTGCCACTGGCGCACCATGCCCAGGTAGCGGTTATTCAAGGCCACTACCTTCACCGGGGTATGGTATTGCTTGCAGGTGGACAGTTCCTGAATATTCATCTGGATCGAGCCTTCGCCGGTGATGCAGGCGACGGTGGCGTCCGGATTGGCCAGTTGCGCGCCCATCGCGGCCGGCAGGCCGAAGCCCATGGTGCCGAGGCCGCCGGAGTTCAGCCACTGTTTGGGATTGTCGAACTTGTAGTACTGCGCCGCCCACATCTGGTGCTGGCCCACATCGGAAGTGACGATAGCCTTGCCGCCGGTGATTTCGTACAGCTTCTCCACCACGAACTGCGGCTTGATCAGCTCGCTGGACGGTGTGTACAGCAAACTGTTGTGGCTGCGCCATTCTCCGATCTGCTTCCACCAGCCGGCCAGGGCTTGAGCGTCCGGCTTCTGGCCGGATTGCTTAAGGAGGTCCAGCATGTCTTTCAGCACATGCTTGACGTCGCCGACGATGGGGATGTCCGCCTTCACCCGCTTGGAGATGGAGGACGGATCCACGTCGATGTGGATGATCTTCTTGGGCTGGCTGAGGAAATGCGACGGCACGCTGATCACGCGGTCGTCAAAACGCGCGCCTATGGCCACCAACACGTCGCAGTACTGCATCGCCATATTGGCTTCATAGGTGCCGTGCATGCCCAGCATGCCGAGGAACTGCGGATCTGACCCCGGATAGGCGCCCAGGCCCATCAGGGTGTTGGTACACGGCAGACCCAGCGATTTGACCAGTTCGGTGACTTCGCCGGCGGCATTGCCCTGCACCGCGCCGCCGCCCACGTAAACAAAGGGGCGTTTGGCTTCCAACAGCAGGTTCACCGCTTTCTTGATCTGCCCCGGGTGGCCGCGAGTAGCCGGCACATAGGAGCGGATATGCACGCTTTCCGGGTATTGGAAATCCGTGCGGTGCTGAGTGATGTCCTTGGGGATGTCCACCACCACCGGGCCGGGACGGCCGCTCTTGGCGATGTAGAACGCCTTCTTGATGGTGGCGGCGATCTCGTTCACATCCTTGACCAGGAAGTTGTGCTTCACGCACGGGCGGGTAATGCCCACCATGTCCACTTCCTGAAATGCGTCCAGGCCGATGGCCGGGGACGGCACCTGGCCGGACAGCACCACCATGGGGATGGAGTCCATATAGGCGGTGGCAATGCCGGTCACGGCATTGGTCGCGCCGGGGCCGGAAGTGACCAGGGCCACGCCCACCTTGTCGCTGGAACGGGAGTAGGCGTCGGCGGCATGCACCGCCGCCTGCTCATGCCTCACCAGCACATGTTTGAATTTGTCCTGCCGGAAAATGGCATCGTAAATTTCCAGCACCGCGCCGCCGGGGTAGCCGAAAACAAACTCGACACCTTCTTCCTGCAGGCAGCGGACAACCGCTTCCGCGCCCGATATCTGCATATCGCCTCTTTGTCTTTGCGTTAGTTTCATCCCGTATCGGACGACCTTATCGTATTGCTTTGAAACCGGTCAAGTGCTTTTGTGCAGGTGCAATATGCCCCTAAGCCTCGGTAAATTCAGGAAAAAAATCAGGCTTGGCCGAATCGGCGGCGCTCTGCTACCATCTTCTGTTGGCATCTACTCAAACTCTCATCCGATGGCTAGCCGCGAGGAAATGGCCGACTTTCTGGAGTCGGCGGAGAAACGCGCTTTCAAGCAGGCGTGGTATGCGGTCCAGAATGAAGACAGCGCATTGGATATCGTGCAGGACTCGATGATGAAACTGGCGGATCGCTATCCGCACGCCCCGGCGGCGGAACTGCCGCTGATCTTCCAGCGCATCCTGCAAAACACCATCCGCGACTTCTACCGCCGCAGCAAGGCTCGCCGTTTCGTCAGCACGCTGCTGTCCTCGTTGATCCCCACCCGGGAGGAAGACGATAGCCTCGATCCGCTTGAAACGCTGGACGTCGCCGCGGACGAGGCGCACAGCAATCCCGAACAATGGTGCGCGCGCAAGGAAACCGCCGTGCTGATCGAGTCCTCGCTGCAACTGTTGCCGGCCCGTCAACGCGAGGCGTTTCTGCTGCGTTATTGGGAAGGTCTGGATGTTGCCGCCACCGCGCGCGTGATGGGCTGCTCGGAAGGCAGCGTGAAAACCCATTGCTCGCGCGCCAATCACACGCTGGCCGCCATCCTCGCGCAAAAGGGAGTGACGCTATGAAACCTTCCAATCCCCTGCCCGGCCATGTATCGCGCGTGCTGGACCACGCCAGCGCCGATCTCGACCCCGCGCTGGAACGCAGGCTGCGCCAGGCGCGCGAGCGCGCGCTGGTCCGCTTCGAGGCCAGTTCTCCAGGAGCCGTTACGCAACGCGAGCGGCTGGGCCTATGGGGGCAGCGTCACGTGCTGGCGCTCCGCCGCGGCGGCTTGGCTTTGGGCTTCGCGCTGTTGACCGGCGCCGGCATGATGCTGGCGGAAGATTTGCAGCTGGAAGAAGAAGCGGTGGACGCCGCGGTGCTGGCGCAGGATCTGCCGTTCGAAGCCCTGCTGGAGCCCCACTTCAGCCGAGGCTTGCATGAATAGCGGCCGCCGCCTCTTGCTCGCCCTGTGCCTAAGCGGACTGCTGGCGCCGGCGACCAAGGCCAGCCCGCCTGCCAACCCCCGCTGGGCGCAATTGAGCGCGGAACAGCAGCAGGTTCTGGCGCCGCTGGCCACGGAGTGGGACCGCTACGCTCCATATAAAAAACAAAACCTGCTGGCCATCGTGCCGCAATTCCAACAGTTGCCGGAGGCGCAACGCCAACGCGTGCAGCAAAAGCTGAAAGCCTGGTCCGAACTGAGCCAGCAGCAGCGGGACGAGATCCGCGCCAACTGGAAGGCGTTGCAACAGATGCCGCCCGAACAACGCCGGCAGGCCATCCAGCGCCTGCGGCAACAACATGAAGCCCAAGATGCCTCCCGCTGACGCCACCGCCCTGACCCCGCCCACACTGAAACGCAGCCTGGCCAGCTTGTTCTATGAATTGCTCCTGGTCGCCGCGCTCTTGCTCACCGTTACCGCGGTGCTGACGCCGCTGCAGATGCTGATAGGCCAAGGCACGCTGTTCAAGACTCTGCTCAAAACGGTCCTGGTCCTTGCCCTGTTTGCTTATTTCGGCTACTGCTGGGTGCGCGGCGGTCAAACCGTGGCAATGAAAACCTGGCGCATCAAACTGGTCAACGCTCATGGCGGCGGCATCGTCTGGAAACAGGCGGCGGCGCGCTACGTGATCGGCCTGGTCTTGTTCGTCGGCATGCCGGCGGTATCCTATCTCGGCTGGGCCAAGGCCTACGGCCACCAGCCGCAGGCTCTGTGGCTAGCGCTGAGCTGGTGCCTGATTCCCTTCCTGGCGAAGTTCTACGACCGCGACAAGCTATTCCTGCACGACAGGCTGGCGGGCACCCGCCAGGTCGTGCTGCCCAAGCCGCCCCACCCGGGCAAGAAGCGGCGCGGCGAACCCACGCCGAGCTGATCCCTAAATCCCGGCGGGCCGGGACAGCAAGGGCTCTGTCTCGGCAAACTCCGCCAAAACATCCAGCAAGACGCGCACCCGCACCGGAGGATAGCGCCGTTGCGGCCACACCGCGTAAACCGGTTTAGCCGGCATTTCCCAGCCGGCCAAAACCTGCCGCAAACCGCCTTCCGCCAACTGGCGATGACATAGGCTATGAGGGCAGACGGCAATGCCCATTCCAGCCTCCGCCAAGCGACGCGGCAGCAGCATATCGTTGACCCGCAGCCGCGGCGGCGGCAACTCCCAGGCCGCGCCGTCGTCCCGCCGCCGCAAATGCCAGCGCTCAAACGGCTCAGCCACCAGCAAAGCGTGACGCGCCAGATCCTCCGGCGTCCGCGGTTCGCCTTGCGTCGCCAGATAGGCGGGCGCGGCCACCAGCAGGGTGCGCACCCAACCTAGTCTCCGCTGGTTCAAACTGGAGTCCGGCTGCTCCCCCACCCTCAAAGCCATATCCGCCATGCCGCTGAGCAAATCGTCGATAGCGTTGTTCAGATGCAGTTCCAGGCGCAAGTCCGGGTAATCCTTCAGCATCCGCCGCCATACCGGCACCAGGACATCGTTGCCCAGGCTCAGCGGCGACAGCACCCGCAGCACACCCTTAACCTGATGCAGCGAGTCCGCCAGCGACGCGGCGGCCTGGCTCAGGCATTGCAGTAAGGGCCGGCATTGTTCGTAGTACTGCCCGCCTTCCGCCGTCAGCTCCATCCTCCGCGCGCTGCGGTGCAATAGACGACAGCCCAGCTCACGCTCCAGCGCCTGCAAGCGACGCGATAGGGTGGCGGTGGGCACGCCCAGCCGCCGAGCGGCGGCATTCAAGCTGCCGGCATCGACAATGCTCACGAATAACTGCAGATCATCCAGCATGATTTCATTTTTGGAATTTGAGTTCGATATTTTAAGTCTATTTACATAAATGATTCTTGCCTAGACTGGCCTTGCAGCTATCCGCTGCGATGATCTCTCTCTTGAAAGGAATTGCCATGTCTCTGCGCCTGCCCTACACCCAACTGTCTCCCGCCGCCTACCAGGGGCTGGCCAGCGTCAAGTCCAGTCTGCAACACAGCAGCCTGGGCCTACCTTTGATTGAGCTGGTTTATCTGCGCGTCTCCCAGATCAACGGCTGCGCCTTTTGCCTGAAAATGCATGCGTCGGCCCTGCGCGCCAGGGGGGAAAGCGATGAGCGCATCGACTCCCTGGCCGGCTGGCGCGTCAGCGAGCTGTACAGCGCCCGCGAGCGCGCGGCGCTGGAATGGGCGGAATCGTTGACCGACATCGCCGCCACTCAGGCTCCGGACCAGCATTACCTGCCCTTGCAGGAACACTTCAGTCCGGAGCAAGTGGCGGATCTGAGCTTCGCCATCGCCCTGATGAACGCCTTCAACCGGCTGGCGGTCAGCATGCGTCAGTAAGCGCGATTCCCGCTGGTGCGAGTGATGACTGAGGACTATTCTTTCACATGAAGATAAACTAACTTCAAGCCGTGCTAATCTCTGCGCCCGGTAGTCATCCAGTTGTCACCCACACATCAGGAACCGTCAGTGATGCAACAAGCACCAGACCAGATTGACCGTATCGTCGCCCTGTGGCGCGAGGTTCGCCCGGACTTGGACCCGTCCTCCACCGAAGTGGTCGGCCGCATTGTGCGGATGGAGTACTTCGTCACCCGCCGCGTGCTGCACGATTTGGCGCGCCACAATCTGAATGTCGGCGAGTTCGACGTGCTCGCCGCGCTGCGCCGCGGCGGCGAACCGTTCCAGCTGTCCCCCAACCAACTGCAGGGCATGGTGCTGATCTCCTCCGGCGCGCTGACCAACCGCATCAACCGGCTGGAAGAAGCCGGCTTGGTGACCCGTTCGCCGGATCCGGCCGACCGCCGCGGCGTGATCGTGACGCTAACGCCCAAGGGCTTCGAGGTGATCGAGGACGCCGTCGGCAATCATCTGTCGGCCGAGGCCGAACTGATCGAGATGCTGGATGCGGAAGAACGCGCCACGCTGGCGCGCTTGCTGAAGAAAATGCTGCAGACCCAGGAGGATTGAGATGCACGCGCCCTCCTGTAGCTTGCCGCGCTGAGCGGACAAAAAAAAACCGGCCTGGATTCCAGAGCCGGTTTTTTTACAACCGCGCTTCAGCGCACCAGTGGCGGTGCCGCGCCCGCTGCCGCCGTTTTCACCGGCAGCGGCGCCACCCAATGCCAGCGGCCTTTCCAGGCCCCCATCACCAGGTTGGGATATTCAGCCCGGCCCAGACTGCCGTTGTAACGGCCCAGCGCGCGAAACAGATTGCCGCGCTCGATATCCAGGTAGTAACGCAGAATGGTGCAGCCATAGCGCAGATTGGTGGTGAGATCGAACAGGTTGTGCTGCGCGTTTCCTATGCTGCGCACCCAGAACGGCATCACCTGCATCAGCCCGCGCGCGCCGGCGCCGGAGATCGCGTACTTGTTGAAGCCGCTTTCCACCTGGATCAGGCCCAGCACCAGTTGCGGGTCCAGGCCGGCCCGGGTGGCCTCGTAATGGATGGCAGTGAGCAGGCGCTCCCGCGTCCATTTATCCGGAATCCGCTTGGCCAGCCGGCTGGACATTTCACCCAGCCAGGCGTCGGCTTCGCGCTGGTCGTCGAACACCAGCCGCGGCGCGTTGGCGTCGGACACCGAACGGCGCATGGTGGAAGCGACGTTGGCGGCCAATGCCTCTTCCTTCTGCGCGCCGGCCCACGCCGGCATCGCTGCCAGCGCGGCCAACAATACGACGATGCCGGATCGGATCATAAGACGGTCACAGCCCCAGTTTGGCTAGCACTTGTTCCAGCATAGCATCCGCGGCCAGGGCGCTGGCCTCCGTGTCGCGACGGTGCTGGTACTCGACCTTGCCTTCCTTCAGGCCGCGGTCGCCAATGGTGACGCGATGCGGCGCGCCGATCAGCTCCCAATCGGCGAACATCGCGCCCGGACGTTCGCCGCGGTCGTCCAGAATCACGTCCACGCCCTTGGCCAGCAGGCCTTGGTACAAAGCGTCGGCGGCGGCCTTCACCTCGGCGGAGCGGTCATAGCCCACCGGGCAGATCACCACGGTGAACGGCGCGATGGCGTCCGGCCAGATCATGCCCTTGTCGTCGAAGTTCTGCTCGATGGCCGCGCCCAGGATGCGGGTGACGCCGATGCCGTAGCAGCCCATTTCGAACGGCTTGGGTTTGCCGTCCTCGTCCAGGAAGGTGGCGTTCATCGCTTCCGAATACTTGGTGCCCAAATAGAAGACATGGCCCACTTCGATGCCGCGCTGGATCGCCAGCTCGCCCTTGCCGTCCGGCGAGGCGTCGCCGGCCACCACATTGCGGATATCCATCACTTCCGGCTCCGCGCAATCGCGGCCGAAGTTGACGCCGATATAGTGCTGGTCGTCCTCGTTGGCGCCGGTAATCATGTCGGCCATCTTGGCGACGGTGCGGTCGGCTATGACGCGGCCCTTGAAGCCCACCGGACCCAGCGAACCCGGATTGGCGCCGAAGGCGGCCTTGATCGCGCCGGGGGCGGCGAAGGTCAGCGGCGCCTTGATGCCGGCGATTTTCTCGGCCTTGACCTCGTTCAGCTCATGATCGCCGCGCACCAGCAGCAGCACAGGCTGATCGTCGTCGCCGTCCACCACAACCGCTTTGACGGTTTGCTTGATGTCGACCTTCAGGAAGTCCACCAAGTCGGCGATGGTCTTGACCTTGGGCGTATGCACCTTGGTCATGGCCGCGCCGGCGGCCGCGCGCTCGCCGGCCGGCGCCACGGCTTCGGCCAGTTCGATGTTGGCGGCGTAGTCGGAGTCCGGACAATAGACGATGGCGTCCTCGCCGGTGTCGGCGATCACCTGGAATTCATGCGAACGGTCGCCGCCGATCGCGCCGGTGTCGGCGGCAACGGCGCGGTAGCTCAGGCCCAAGCGGTCGAAGATGCGGCAGTAAGCGGCATACATATTGTCGTAGCTGACGCCGGCGGCTTCCGCGCTGCGATCGAAGGAGTAAGCGTCCTTCATGGTGAACTCGCGGCCGCGCATCACGCCGAAGCGCGGGCGGCGCTCGTCGCGGAACTTGGTTTGGATCTGGAAGAAATTCTTGGGCAGCGCGCGGTAGCTGCGCAGCTCGTTGCGGGCGATGTCGGTGATCAACTCCTCCGCGGTGGGCTGCAAGGCGAAGTCGCGCTCGTGACGGTCCTTGAAGCGCAGCAGCTCCTCGCCCATTTTGTCCCAGCGGCCGGTTTCCTGCCACAAGCCGGCCGGCTGCACCACCGGCAGGCTGACTTCAATCGCGCCCGCGCGGTTCATCTCTTCGCGCACGATGTTTTCCACCTTGCGCACGCTGCGCAGGCCCATCGGCATCCAGGAGTAAATGCCGGCGGCCACTTTGCGGATGAAGCCGGCGCGCATCATCAGCTTCTGGCTGGCGATGTCCGCGTCGGCGGGGGCTTCCTTCAGGGTGGAAATGAAAAACTGCGATGCGCGCATGATGCGTCCTTGGTAATACGGTGTAATGAGGGCTTGATTGTAGCGTTTGCCGCGCCTCGCGGCCAAGCCTTGCGCCGGCATCGCCGTTTTGCGCTATAAAGATGCGTGCCCCGCCACCCGTCGGCTACTCCAGATGCGGCCGCCGCGCAAGCGGACAGCCCGGATTCTGTCGTTTTACGAGAACACATCTCGGCTCTTGCGCGGCCTTTGCTTGGCTTACCCTGACCTCTGGAGTAATCTGCGCGCTCAAGAACCATCGATATTGCTGTGCAGCAATATACGGTGACGAACAATTCCATTGGATGCATATGCAGGATCACAACAAACAGGCCATGGCAGGCCTGACCCTGGCCGCCTTGGGCGTGGTATACGGCGACATCGGCACCAGCCCGCTGTATACCCTGCGCGAATGCTTCACCGGCCAGGGCATCCCCACCACGCCTGAAAACATCTTCGGCATTTTGTCGCTGATCTTCTGGTCGCTGATTTTCGTGGTTTCCATCAAATACGTGGCTTTCGTGCTTCGCGCCGACAACCGCGGCGAAGGCGGCATCATGGCGCTGATGGCGCTGGCCCGCCATTACACCACCCACGCCGCGCGTTGGAAGATCGTTCTGCTGGGCTTGTTCGGCGCGGCGCTGTTCTACGGCGACGCCATCATCACCCCGGCGGTGTCGGTCTTGTCCGCGGCGGAAGGCATGGAGCTGATTTCGCCGGCGATGGAAAGCTATGTGCTGCCGATGGCCATCGGCGTGCTGACCGGCCTCTTCCTGCTTCAGCGCTTCGGCACCGCCAGCGTCGGCCTGCTGTTCGGCCCCATCATGCTGATCTGGTTTTCCGTTCTGGGCCTGCTGGGCCTGCATCAGATCGTGCAAGCTCCGCAGGTGCTGCAGGCGCTCAATCCCTATCACGCGCTGCACTTCATCGGCCACAACGGCTGGGGCTCCTTCCTGACCCTGGGCTCGGTGGTGCTGGCGCTGACCGGCGCCGAGGCGCTATACGCCGACATGGGCCATTTCGGCAGCTCGCCGATCCGCCGCGCCTGGTTCAGCCTGGTGCTGCCTGGCCTGGCGCTGAATTATTTCGGCCAGGGCGCGCTGCTAATGCAAAACCCGGCCGCCATCAAAAACCCCTTCTTCCTGCTGGCGCCGGATTGGGCGCTGCTGCCCTTGATCGTCATGGCGACGCTGGCCACGGTGATCGCGTCGCAAGCGGTGATTTCCGGCGCCTACTCGCTGACCCGCCAAGCCATCCAGCTGGGCTACTGCCCGCGGCTGGAGGTGCAACATACCTCGGAAAAAGAGATCGGCCAGATCTACATGCCCTTCATCAACTGGGCTTTGCTGATCGCGGTGATGGTGGTGGTGCTGACCTTCAAGACCTCGTCCAGCCTGGCCGCCGCCTACGGCATCGCCGTCACCGGCACCATGCTGATCACCACTTGCCTGTTCTTCGTGGTGGCCAGGGTCAACTGGCGCTGGCCCCTGCCGCTGGCGCTGGGCGTTACCCTGATGTTCGCCACCATAGATCTGGGCTTCTTTAGCGCCAACATCCACAAAGTGGCCGACGGCGGCTGGTTGCCGCTGGTGCTGGGCATGGTGATCTTCACGCTGATGAGCACCTGGAAGCAGGGCCGCGAGCTGCTGTTCACCCGCCTGCGCGACCAGGCGCTGCCGCTGGACAGCTTCATCGAAAATCTGGAAGCCTACCCGCCGACGCGGGTGCAGGGCACCGCGGTGTTCCTGACCAGCACCCTGCACGGCGTGCCGCACGCGCTGCTGCACAACCTCAAGCACAACAAGGTGCTGCATGAGCGAGTGGTGTTGATGACGGTGCGCACCGAGGACGTGCCCTATGTAGCGGCGGAGGAACGGCTGGAAATCGTGCAGATGTCGGCCTCGTTCTGGCGCGTGGTGGCTCGCTACGGCTTCAAGGAAGATCCAAACGTACTGCAGGTGCTGGAAGATTGCACTGCCCAGGGTCTGGCTTTCGAGCTGATGGACACCTCCTTCTTCCTGTCGCGCGAGACCATCGTGTCCACCGAGCGTCCGGGCATGTCGCGCCTGCGCGAAAAGCTGTTTGTGTGGATGAGCAAGAACGCGATGCGCGCCACCGACTTCTTCCAGGTGCCCACCAACCGGGTGGTGGAGTTGGGCGCGCAAGTCGAGCTCTAGCTCGCCAGACTTTGAACAGACGCGAAGCCTCCTCGCCTCGCTCTCAAGCCGGACCGGCCTTGCCCGTCCGGCTTTTTCGCGGCTGGCTTGACTCTAACGCGACAGACCGCTGTCGGCCTCCGCCCTCGCCCAATCGAAAAACGGTCCGGGATCCGTCTTGCGCCCCGGCGCGATGTGCTCGTGACCGATGATGGCGCTAAGCGGCAGCCTGCGCCTCAATTCCAGCGCCAAGGCTTGCAGCGTCTGGTATTGCGCCTCGCTGAACGGCTCGAAATCGCAGCCTTCCAGCTCCACTCCAATGGAAAAATCGTTGCAGCGTTCACGCCCTCGCCAATTGGACACGCCGGCATGCCAAGCGCGCCGCGTCACAGGCACAAACTGCTGCAGCTCGCCGGAACGGCGGATGAAGAAATGGGAAGACACGCGCAAATGCTGGATTTCGGCGTAGAACGGGTGCTCGTCCGGATTCAGCCTATTCTGGAACAACTGCTCCACGCCCAACCCGCCGTAGCGATACGGAGGGAGGCTGATGTTGTGGATCACCAGCAGTTCCGGCGCCATGTCCTCGCCGCGTTCGTCGTGATTGGGCGACGGTATCCAGCGCGCGCCGTCCAGCCAGCCGTCCTCCAATAGCTGGAAAGCCGGCGGCGGGGCCGGCTGATAATTCAGACGCCACAGCATCAAGCCGTCCGGCGTGGACCAGCGCTGCTCGGCGACGAAGCCGGCCTTGCGATACAAAGATAACGCGGCGATATTGACCTCGGCGGTATCGACGCTGACCTCTCTCTCGCCCACCAGCGCCCGGTTCAGCAAGCGGTAGCCCCAGCCGGCACGCAACTGTTGCGGATCCACCACGACTCTTTCGATATGCAGCCCGCCATCCTCGCGGCGCGAGGCCACCAGCACCCCGCGCAGGCTCTCGCCCTCGAACGCGCCCCAAACCGCGTCGGCGCAGGCCTGCGCAGCGGCAAGGTCGGTCCACATCACCGGCAGATGCGGATAAGACAGCCATTCCGCCTCCAAACGGTGGGCGGCCAACTGCAGGCTCAAGGCGCGAGCGGCCAACGCCGCGTCGCTCAAATCCAGGCGTTTCACTTCAAACGGGGCTTGCATCCAACCTCCTGCGGCGCTGCGCTGGCGCGCGCAACATTCTAGTCATCGGAACAGTCCAATATCTCTCTTGTTTTCTGCCCGGCAGCGGGGTATCAAGAACAACCGGGGCAACCAAACCTCGGCATTCTACCGCTCCCGCGGAGCCGCCGGCGCGCGTTGCCTTGAGCCGGATCATGGCCGCCGCCCGCGCCATGCCGCAGAATGCAGCCCGTCACCCACTACAGGAGAACGCCGATGCTGACCCTGGACACCTTGAGCAGCGCCGCCGCGCCCAGCTTCGAGCAGCCGCTGGAAATGCTGCAGGCCTGCCACGACAAGATTCGCCGCTTCTGCGACCAACTGGATCAACTGCCTTCTTACATTGAGCAACACGGCGTCGACGAGGCCGCGCGCAACACGATAGACGGCTTGGTCCGCTACTTCGATCTGGCCGGCCCCGCTCATCACAGCGACGAGGAGGACGAATTGTTCCCGCTGATTCTGGAGCGGGTGCCCACCGCCGCCTCCCGGCTGGAGCAACTGAGCGCAGAACACGGCTATCTGCATTCCTGCTGGAACGCCATTCGCGACGATCTTCTGGCGCTGCGCGACGGCAAGATTCACAGCATCAGCCGCAACGAGTTGGAGGAGTTCGCTCGCCAGTACCGCGAACACGCCGCCGCCGAGGAAAGCTGGCTGTTTCCCACCGCCGCCTCCGCCATCAGCGCCGAGGAGATGAGCGCCGCCGGACAGCGCATGGCGGCGCGCCGGATGCAGCAAGCCGCCTGAACGGCTGCCGCCGCCCGGCCGCAAACGCAAAAAAAAGGCTGACCAGCACGGTCAGCCTTTTTATCTTTGCGCACTCAGAACCTGTTTACGATCTCGCGAGCAAGAGCGAGACAAGGCGAAAACGGCTGAAAAAGCGGAGTGTACACACGGTACATGAGCATTTTGAAGCCGCTTTCAACGCTGTATCGCCGACGCGCAGCAGATCGTAATCCGGTTCTCAGAGCCTGTTTACGATCTCAGGCGGTCAGCTTCAGCAACTGCTCGAACGCGTCCTCGAACAGCTTCAAGCCATCCTGCTGCAGCTTCTCGCCGGCGGCGGCCAGATCCACGCCAGCAGCGCCCACCGCGTGCAACAGGGTCTGCGCCTCGTCCATGCCTTCCGGCAACGTCAACGCCGCCTGGCCGTGGTCGCGGAAGGCCGCCAGCGTGCCGTCCGGCACGGTGTTGACGGTTTCATCGCCAATCAGGCTCTCCACGTAAAGCACGTCTGAGTAGGCGGCGTTCTTGGTGCCTGTGGACGCCCACAGCAGGTATTGCGGACGGGCGCCGGCGGCTTTCAACGCGGCGAACTCGGCGCCGTGGAAGCGCTCGAGATAGCGAGCGTAAGCAGCCTTGGACAGCGCGATGGCCACTTTGCCCTTGTGGGCCTCCGCCACTTGCGGGTCCAGCAGGCTGTCGACGCGGGACAGGAAGAAGCTGGCCACCGCCTTGACGCCGGACACGTCCTTGCCGTCGGCGTGACGGGCGGACAAGCCGGCGATGTAGGCGTCCCACACCGCTTCCACTTGCGGCAACGAGAACAGCAGGGTGATGTTGACGTTGACTCCTTCGCGGGTCAGCGCCTGAAAGGCGCGGATGCCGGCGGCGGTGGCCGGAATCTTGATCATGGCGTTGGGCCGGGCGATTTCCGCCCACAAGCGCCGCGCCGCGGCGAGAGTCCCGGCCTCGTCGTTGGACAACTCCGGCGACACTTCCAGGCTGACATAGCCGTCGTTGCCCTGGCTGGCGTCGTATTGGCCGCGCAGCAAGTCGCAGGCGGCCTGGATGTCCGGCACCACCAGCGCTTCGTAGCGCGCCTCGGCGGATAGGCCGGCGTCCGCCTTCAGGCGGGCCAGATCGGCCTGATAGCTGGCGTCGCCGCTGATCGCCTTGTAGAAGATCGCCGGATTGGACGTCACGCCGGCGATGCCGTCGTCGGCCAGCAGGCGCGCCAGTTCGCCGGAGGCGATCAATTCGCGGGACAAATTGTCCAGCCAGACGCGCTGGCCGAACGGACGGATGGATTGCAGTCGATTCATGGTGGAACGATCCAGAATAAAGTCGGGACGGGCCCGGCATCGCCGAGCCGGCCGGTGGCCGCCGCGCCATAGAGCCTGTTCAGAGTCTCGCGCACAGGGGCGAGACAAGACGAAAACAGCCGAGGAAGCGAAATGCACATACGGTACATGAGCATTTCGAAGCGGATTTCAACGTCGTATCGCCGAAGCGCGGCAGACTTTGAACAGGTTCTAAAATCGGCGGGCTGAAAAGGACATCCTAACCCGCTTGGAGCGGCGCGCCAAGAGCGCCGGCCCAAGCTTGCAAGAATACGCCGCATGCGGCCCCAGCGGCGCGGCGCTCAGGCCGCTTGCGAGCCGCTGCGGCGGTCGCGCGGGAACACCGCGGAGAACACGCTGCCCTTGTCCGGCTCGCTTTTGATCTCCAGCCGGGCGTGATGGCGGGCCAGCACATGCTTGACGATGGCGAGCCCAAGACCAGTGCCGCCGCTGCCGCGCGAACGGCCGCGGTCCACCCGGTAGAAGCGCTCCGTCAACCGCGGAATATGCTCGCGCGGAATACCGATGCCGGTATCCGCCACGGAGAAGCGCAGCTGCTCGCCCTCTTCCCTCCAGCTCAGCGTGATGCAGCCGCCTTCCGGCGTGTAGCGCACCGCATTGGATACCAGATTGCCAAAGGCCGAATGCAGCTCTTGCGGACTGCCCCACAGCCAGGCGTCGCTGTGCCGGTCCAGCTTGACCTGATGGCGGCCGTGGGACAGGCCTTCGGCTTCCACCATCAGCGTGTCCAACATGTCCTGCATGTCCACTTTTTCCGATACCGTCGCCTTGGGGCTGTTCTCCAGCTTGGACAGGGTCAACAGGTCTTCAACCAGGCTTTGCATGCGCCGCGATTGCTCCAGCATCATCGGCAGAAACTGGCGGAAGGTGGCGTCGTCCACCTGCGGCAGATCGCCCAGCGTCTCCAGAAAGCCGCCCACCACGGTCAGCGGCGTGCGCAGCTCGTGCGAGACGTTGGCGACGAAATCCTTGTGCACGGTTTGCACCCGTTCCAGCTGGGTGATGTCGCGGGTCAGCAGCAATTTGCGGGTGGAATCGAAAGGGACCATCTGCAGCGAGATCACCAGTTCGCGCGGCTGCACGAAATTGAGCACCAGCGGTTGGCTGAAGCGCGCCTCGTTCATATAGGCGTGAAAGGCAGGCTGGCGAATCAGGTTGAGGATCTGATTGCCGACATCCCGCTTGCGGTCCAGACCCAGATGCTCCACCGCCATCGGGTTGATCCATTCGATGCGGTCATGCTCGTCCAGCACCACTACCCCGTCCGGCATCGCCTCGCCGGCGTTGATGAAACGCTCCAGCGCGTGGGTGAGCTTTTTCTGGCTCTGGCTCTGGGTGCGGGTGGTGCGGTACAGGGTCATGAAGATGGTGTGCCAGACGCCGAAACCGTCCGGCACCCGCTCCGGGGTCGGCCGCTGCAGCCAACGCAACAACAACGCGACATGGTAGAGATTGAAGGCCAGCCAGCCGCCCAGGCAGATGGCCACCGCGATCAGTCCGTCTTCCGCCGACGATCCCAGCCAGAAGCCCAGGCCAATGACGGCGGTCGCCAGCAGCGAGGCCAGCGTGCGTTTCAGAAATTCAGGCATCAGGCCTCACTGCTGGGTGGAGAAGCGGTAACCAGTGCCGCGCACAGTCTGGATCAGCGCATCGTGGCCGGTGCCCTCCAACGCGCTGCGCAGCCGACGGATGTGCACGTCCACGGTGCGCTCTTCCACGAATACATGGTCTCCCCACACCTGGTCCAATAGCTGGGAGCGCGAATGCACGCGCTCGGGATGGGTCATGAAGAAGTGCAGCAGGCGGAATTCGGTGGGGCCCAGATCGATGACGCCGCCGTTGCCGGTGACGCGGTGGGTGACCGGATCCAGCCGCAGGCCTTGCACGTCCACCGCGTCGTCGGTCATCTGCGGCGCGCGACGGCGCAGCACCGCTTTGATGCGCGCCAGCAATTCTCGCGGCGAGAACGGCTTGGTGATGTAGTCGTCCGCGCCGGTTTCCAGGCCGGTGATCTTGTCCTGCTCGTCCGAGCGAGCGGTCAACATGATGATGGGCACGTGGCGGGTACGCTCGTCCGCGCGCAAGCGCTTGGCGATGTCCACCCCGCTGACGCCCGGCAGCATCCAGTCCAGCAACACCAGATCCGGCAGCGCGTTGCGCACCAGCGTCAGCGCCGCTTCGGCGGTGCTGGCTCGCAGCACATGGTGTCCGGCCTGCGCCAGGTTGAAGGCAATCAGCTCCTGGATTGCCGGTTCGTCTTCAACAAGCAAGATATTGGCTGGCATGGTTGATCCATTCCCGTTTGAGTGTGTGGCAAGGATAAAAACGGGTGATTACAAAAATATGACATTTCGTCAAACTTTCCCACTTTGGCGCAGATTATTTTAACGCGCCAGCCGTAGACGCCGCTGAAACCAAAAAAAACGGGCCTGTTGCTGTGAACAGGCCCGGAATGGTCGTCGTCAATACAGATTTGATCTGACTAGAGACCAGGGACAAAGAGATCACCAGGACAGTTTCAAATGAGAGCGTTTTGGGACAATTCTCATCCGCAACGGATCTGGACAGGCGAGCCGCGGGACAGTGCGGCCAACCCTGATACGGCCAGCATTTTACGTAGCAAACAGGCGTTTTGATTAGATGGTTGATTGGATTTTCAGCCATTTCACCTTATTTTATATGTTTGTTTCGTCATATTTCCTTATAATCGAAACATGGATAAATTTGATAGAAAAATCATCGCCGCGCTGCACGAAAACGCCCGCATCAGCTTCGCGGAGCTGGCCCGAAGGGTGAATCTGTCGCCGCCGGCGGTGGCGGATCGGGTGAACAAATTGGAGCGCGGCGGCGTGATCACCGGCTACCGCGCCACCATCGATCCCAACAAGGTGGGCATGCCCATCTGCTGCATGATAGAGCTGACGGTCAAACACCTGGAGTACTTCGCGGTGATAGAGGAAATCCGCACCATGCCGGAGATCATCGAATGCATGTCGGTGACCGGCACCAGCGGACTGATGATGAAGGTGGTAGTGGACAATATGCCCACCCTGCAGGCGCTGATCGCGCGGCTGATGCAGTTTGGCGATACCAAGACTTCGATCGTGATCGAGGTTCCAGTGCCGCCGCGGCTGCCGGATTTGCAACAGGACGAATAATCCGGCGCGGCTTTGGGCCTGACAATGAAAAACGGACAGGCGAGCCTGTCCGTTTGAAAGAGCGGAACGCCTGTCGGCGCTTACTTGGCGGCCTGCCAGGCCACTGCCGTATCGATCATGCGGTTGGAGAAGCCCCACTCATTGTCGTACCAGGCCAGCACTTTGACTTCGCGACCGCCGATGACGCGGGTCAGCGTGGCGTCGAAGGTGCTGGACGCCGGGTTGTGCAGGAAGTCGCAGGACACCAGCGGCAGCGTGTTCACGCCAAGCACGCCCTTGAGCGGCCCCTTGGCGGCGTCGCTGATCAGCTGGTTCACTTCTTCCTTGGTGGTGTCTCGGCCGGCGGTGAAGGTCAGATCCACCAACGAGACATTGCTCACCGGCACGCGCACGGCGAAACCGTCCAGCTTGCCTTTCAGCTGAGGCAACACCAGGCCCACCGCGGCAGCGGCGCCGGTTTTGGTCGGGATCATGGACACGGCGGCGGAACGGGCGCGACGCAAATCCTTGTGATCGGTGTCCAGCAACACTTGGTCGTTGGTGTAGGCGTGCACCGTGGTCATCAGGCCGCGCTCGATGCCGATGGTGTCGATCAAGGGCTGCACCATCGGAGCCAGACAGTTGGTGGTGCAGGAGGCGTTGGACACGATGGTCATCGCGCTGCTCAACTGCTGATGGTTGACGCCGTACACCACGGTGGCGTCCACGCCTTCGCCGCCTGGGGCGGAGATCAGCACCTTTTTAGCGCCCGCCTGCAGGTGGGCGCCGGCTTTTTCGCGAGTGGTGAACAAACCGGTGCATTCCATCACCACATCCACGTTCAATTCTTTCCACGGCAGCTCGGCCGGGTTGCGGATGGCCAGCAGCTTGATCTTCTTGCCGTTAACCACCAGGTGGTCGCCGTCCAACGCCACGGACGCGGCGAACGGGCCGTGCACGCTGTCGTAGCGGGTCAGGTGTTCATGCAGCTCCGGCGAGGCCAGATCGTTGATGGCGACAATCTCGATGTCCTGATCGGCATAGCGCTCTTGCCATGCACGCACAATCATGCGGCCGATGCGGCCGTAACCATTGATAGCAACTCGCAACGTCATGATGCATCCTCCAAGTTGAAATGGCGCAAGGTCATCTTCCCGTGCCCTGCGCCACCACTGTCCGCCTGATTCGGCTTGTAATCAACTCGCTACATAAGTAGTGGGCGAATTACCAACATCGCCAGTGCGGAAATTCCGACCAAACTTGCCGTGCGTCAAATTCCACCGGCCGTCGCCCGGCATCGAACAGCGCCTCAGCCCTGCAATACGGCGGCGTAATCGCCGGCGTCGCTATTCAATACTATATGCAATAGCGTGCCGGAAAAGGCGGTAACGCCGCTGGCGCCCAACAGCTGCAAGGCCGCCTGATCAACCAGGGCCGCGTCGGCCACTTCCACCCGCAAGCGGCTGCCGGCCACGGCTTCCACCTTGCGCACATTGTCCGCCCCGCCCAGCGCCGTCAGCCAGCGTTCGCGATCAATGCCCACCACTTCGCCCAAGGCCCGCGCCGGCGCCGCCCCGCTCGTTTGAACGGCGGCCGCGGTTTCAGCGGCGCCCAACGCAACGCGGATTTCGTCGGCAATCAGATCCGCCTCCGGCCCCAGCACGACTTGCACGCTGCCGGCCGCCGGCTTGATCAGGCCGCGCGAGCCCAACGCCTTCAGCGCGGCCTCGCTCACTTTGTCGTTGCTGGCCACTTGCAAGCGCAAACGGGTGGTGCAGGCATCCACCGATTTCAGGTTGGCGGCGCCGCCCAGCGCGGCGATAAAGGCGCGCGCGCGTTCACTGCCGGCCGCCACCGCCGCCACAGTCACCATCGCGTCTTCGCGGCCAGGGGTCTTCAGATCGAATTTCTTGATGAAGAACACGAACAACACGTAGTAGAGCGCGAAGTAGCCGATGCCCACCGGGACCAACAGCAAGGGGTTGGTGGACAAGCCGAAGTTCAGCATGTAGTCGAACAGACCGGCGGAGAAGCCGAAACCCAGCTTGATGTTGAGCGCGTGCATCAAGGCCATGGCTAGGCCGGTCAACACCGCGTGGATGGCGTACAGCGCCGGCGCCAGGAACATGAAGGCGAACTCCACCGGCTCGGTGACGCCGGTCAGCATCGCGGTCAGCGCCATCGAGAACAGCAGACCGCCGACGGCTTGCTTGTTCTCCGGCTTGGCGGTGCGGTACATCGCCAGGCAGGCGGCCGGCAGGCCGAACATCATCACCGGGAAGAAGCCGGACATGAACATGCCGGCCGTCTTGTCGCCGGCGAAGAAGCGGGTCAGGTCCCCGTGCACCACCTTGCCGGCGGCGGCGGCGAAATCGCCCACCTGGAACCAGACGATGGTGTTGAGAATGTGGTGCAGGCCGGTGACGATGAGCACGCGGTTGAGCACGCCGTAGACGAAGACGCCGATCTCGCCGGCGCCGATCAGCCAGCGCCCAACGCTATCGATGCCGACCTGCACCGGCATCCAGACATAGCCCAGCACCGCGCCCAGCAGCAGCATGGAGAAGCCGGTGACAATGGGCACAAAACGCTTGCCGCCAAAGAAGGCCAGGTAGCTGGGCAGCTTGATGTCCTTGTAACGGTTGTACAGCGCGCCGGCCACCAGGCCGGACAGAATGCCGGACAGGACGCCCATATTGAGCTTCTCGTCTATCACCTTGAGTACCGCGGTGATCACCAGATAGCCAATGGCGCCGGCCAGGCCGGAGGTGCCGTTGTTGTCTTTGGCGAAGCCCACGGCCACGCCGATGGCGAAGATCAACGCCAGATTGCCGAAGATGGCGTCGCCTGCCTGAGCCATCATCTTGATGTTGAGCAGGTCCGGCTGGCCCAGGCGCAGCAGCAGGCCGGCCACGGGCAAAACGGCGATCGGCAGCATCAGGGCTCGGCCCAGCTGCTGAATGCCAGCGAATTTATTGTCAGAGGTACTCACGTCTCGTCTCCCAGTGTATGGACGCCGATGGGGGCATGGCGCTCCAGGCTGCTACCTTCTTGTGTGTCTGTGCCGCTCGCTGCCGCGTGTCCCCGCGGCATGCGATTACTTCAAAATCACCTCAAAAACCTTGAACGGCCTTGCGCGCCGGACCGGTCAGGCCTCCGGCCACCATTCGGCGGCCTGCGCGCGCACTTCGGCGGCGGAATCCAGCCTCAAAAGCTGCTCGACGCGCTTGAGGCAAGCCTGCTGATCCAGCGCCCTCACCCTGGCCTTGATCTCCGGCACCAGGCCAGGGCTGACCGATAGTTCGGCCACGCCGAGGCCGATCAGCACCGGCGTGGCCAGCGGGTCCGACGCCAAGGCGCCGCACACGCCCACCCATTTTCCGTGCAGGCTGGCGCCAGCCACCGTGCGTTCTATCAGCCGCAGCAGCGCCGGATGCATTGCGTCCAGGCTGGCCGCCAGCGAAGCGTTGCAACGGTCCATCGCCAGCGTGTATTGAGTCAGATCATTGGTGCCGATGGACAAGAAGTCCGCCTCGGCGGCGAGTTGGTCGGCCAGCAGGGCGGCGGACGGCACTTCCACCATCACGCCCAGCTGCGGCCGTTCGCTCAGCCCCATTTCCTCGGCCAGCGAGTCGATGCGCCGACGCAAACGCCGCAGTTCGCCAACGTCGGCGATCATCGGCACCAAGATGCGCAGCAGGGATAACGGGCGCAACATCAGCAGCGCGCGCAGTTGTTCATCCAGCATCTCCGGATGGGCGAAGCCGGTACGGATGCCGCGCAGGCCCAGCGCCGGGTTAGGTTCCGGCGGCAAGGTCAGATAGGGCACTTCCTTGTCTCCGCCGACGTCCAGCGTGCGGATAATGGCGACGCGGCCCTGCAATTCGTCCAGCACCGCCTGATAGGCGTTGGCCTGCTCGTAGCGGTCCGGCGCGTCCCGACGATCAATGAACAGGAACTCGGTGCGCAACAGACCCACGCTGTCGGCGCCGTAGCGCACCGCTTCGCGCGCGTCCTCTTCGTTGGCGATATTGGCGGCGACTTCAACGCGCACGCCATCCAGTGTCACCGCGGCGCCGTCGGCGTCGGCCCGCATATCGGCGCGGCGGCGCTCTCGCTCCGCCATCGCCTGCCTGGCGGCAGCCAGCGAGGCGGCGGCCGGCGCCGGATCACAGCCGCCTTGGCTCGCATCCAGCAGCACTTCGCTGCCGGCGTCCAGACGCAACACCTGCGGCCCGCAAGCCACCAGGGCCGGAATGCCTAGCGCGCGCGCCAGAATGGCCACATGACCGGTGGCGCCGCCGGCGGCGGACAGTATGCCGGCCACCCGCTCTCGCGGCAGCCGGGTCAGTTCGGAGGGCGCCAGATCTTCGGCCACCAGGATGGAGGCCGGATACAATTCAGGCTCGCTCTGCGCATCGCCCAACAAGGCTTTCAGCACCTGACGTTCAATGTCTTTAAGATCGGCCACCCGTTCGGCCAGCAAGGGGCTGCCCAGGCTGGACAACACCCGGCACTGCGCCCGCACCGCTTGGCGGAAGGCGTAGCCGGCGCTGTGGCCGGCGGCGATGTCTCGTTCCGCCGCGCCCCGTAATTCCGGATCGTCCACCAGCGCCAGATGGGCGGAGAAAATGTCGCTCTGCGAGGTTTGGCCGCGCCGCAGCGCGTCGTCGATGGCGGCGGCGATGCCGGCGCTGACCTCGGTCAGCGCGCGGTTCAGCTGATCGCGCTCGCTGTCCGCATTGACCGCGAACTCCGCCACTTGCGGCTCGAAGGCGTCGAGGCGCACCACCTGGCCGATGGCCAGGCCCGGCGCCGCGCAAACGCCGCCTATCCAGCCGGCCGGCAGCGAACGCGCCGAGGCGCTGGCCAAGGGCGCGGGCGCGCCATGGCCGGACTCTGTGCGGGTTTGCAGCGCGGCGATCACCGCCGCCGCGGCCGCAGCGGCGTCCTCGCCCTGCGCCAACACCGCCACATCGTCGTCCTCGGCCACCCCCAGCCCCATCAGCGCCACTACGCTGCGGGCATTGGCGGCCTGACCATTGAATTCCACCCGTACGCTGGAACGGTATTGACGCGCCGCGTTCTGCACCAGCGCCGCCGGCCGCGCGTGCAGGCCGCCGGCGTGGCGCACCGTGGCCTGACCGCGGCTTTCCGCGCCACTGGCGCTGGGAAGATCGTCTACGGCCTCGCCGCCGGACAGTGTCAGAAACACGCTTTGCCCGGCCTGCTGCCAGCCCTCGGCCCGGCTTTCCAATGCGTAAGCCTCGCCGTTGGCGATCACCACCATGGTCAGCAAGGACGGCGCGCGCCGCGCCACTGCGTCCAGGTCCACTTCGATCAGGGGCTGGCCCTGACTGACTGAGTCGCCGGCCTTGATCAACGGCTTAAAGCCCTCGCCCTCCAGCTTGACGGTATCGATGCCGATGTGGATCAGCACTTCAGCGCCGTTGGCCGCGCGCAAGGTCAAGGCGTGGCCGATGCGCGCCAATTGCGCCACCACGCCGTCGCAGGGCGCCAGCAGGGTACCGGACATCGGCTCGATCGCCAGGCCGTCGCCCATCATCAAACCGGCGAATACCGGATCGGGCGCACGGCTCAGCGGCACGGACGGCCCGTCAAACGGGGCCAGGAGTTCGAGCGTAGCGGACATGGGGGGCGTCTCCATTCTTACTTATGTATCGTCTCCGCGGCCGGCGCCGGTTCCGCTGGGCGCCGTTCGCGACGCGCCCCGATTCGATGGCCGATCAGGGCGCGGTTTCAAGCGTTGCCGGACTCAGCGCGTGCAAGTCACCTTGGACAGATGACGCGGCACGTCCGGATTCAGGCCGCGCGCCTCGGACAAGCGCGCCGCCATCAGATAGAAGCTCTGAATCGCCAGCAAAGGATCCAACGCTTCGTCGTCGGCCAACGCCAGGGTCAGATCCCGGCTGACGATATTTTCCGGCGCGGCCAGCAACACCTTGGCGCCGCGGCCGCGCATTTCCTCGGCCAGATCGATCAAGCCTTGTTGCTCCGGCCCGCGCGGCGCGAAGATCAGCAAGGGATAGCCGTCGTCGATCAAAGCCATCGGACCGTGCTTGATCTCGGCCCCGGAGAAGGCCTCGGCCTGAATCGCGCAGGTTTCCTTGAATTTGAGCGCGGCTTCCAACGCCACGGCGAAGCCCAACCCGCGGCCCACCACCATGATGCGTTCGGCGTCGCGCAAAGCGTCCACCGCCGGCGTCCAGTCCTGGCGCGTGGCTTCGGTCAAACGCTGCGGCAGGTTGGCCAGCGCGGCCAACAGGGCGTCGTCCGCCTGCCAGTGGGCCACCAGGCGCGCCACCGCGGACAAGGAGGTGATGTAACTCTTGGTGGCGGCCACGCTTTTTTCGTCGCCGGCGCACAAGGGCACTACCCATTCGCAGGCGGCGGCCAGCGGCGATTGATGCTTGTTGACCAAGGCCGCGGTGCGCGCCCCGGCGGCGCCCAGCGCCTTCATAGTGTCGATCAGGTCCGGGCTCTGGCCGGACTGGGACAAAGCCACCGCCAGTTGGCCTTTCACCGCCAGCGGCGCGCGGTGCAGCGTCACCAGCGACATCGGCAGGGACACCACCGGCACGCCCAGCCGTTGCATCGCCAGATAGGCGAAGTAATTGGCGGCGTGATCGGAACTGCCGCGTGCAACGGTCAGCGCCAGGCTGGGGCGCTCCACCGCCAGCGCGCGCCCCAGCGCGGCCAGCGCTTCATCGGCGTACATGTGTTGCGCGGCCACCGCCTCGGCGGCGTACAGCGCTTCTTCAAGCATCAACGAGGCCAATTTGTTCTCCCTCTACGTAGACTTGCTGCAAATTCAAATCCGCATCCATCGCCACAATGTCGGCCCAGGCGCCGGCGGCGAGCCGGCCGCGGTCGGCCAGGCCCAGATAGTCGGCCGGGTAAAGCGACAGCCTGTGCGAAGCGTCCGCCAGCGGCAGGCCGATGGACACCAGGTTGCGCAGCGCCTGGTCCATGGTCAGCGTGCTGCCTGCCAGAGTGCCGTCGGCCAGACGCACGCCGCCCATGCATTTGGTCACCGAGTGCGAACCCAACTTGTATTCGCCGTCCGGCATGCCGGCGGCGGCGGTGGAATCCGTGACGCAGTACAGGCGCGGAATCGAGCGCAGAGCGGCGCGGATCGCGCCCGGATGGACGTGGAGCAGATCCGGGATCAGTTCCGCGTATTCGGCGTGGGCCAGCGCCGCGCCCACCATGCCGGGCTCGCGGTGGTGCAGCCCGCTCATCGCGTTGAACAGATGGGTGAAGCCGGACGCGCCCTGCTCCAGGGCCTGCACGCCGTCTTCGTAACTTCCCAGAGTGTGGCCCAGTTGCACCTTGACGCCCTGCTCCGCCAGTTGGCGGATGATGTCCATGTGGCCCGCGATTTCCGGCGCCAGCGTGATCAGCGACACCGGCGCCAGCGAACGATACCAGTCCACCTGCTCCATCACCGCGCGGCAGGCGTCGTCTGGCTGAGCGCCCAGTTTGCCGGGGTTGATGTAAGGGCCTTCCAGATGCACGCCCAGAATGCGGGCGCCGCCGGGCTGGCGTTCGCGACAGGAGGAACCGAGCGCGCGCAGCACCTGCTCAATGTCGATCGGCGGCGCGGTCATGGTGGTGGCCAGCAAGGAGGTGGTGCCGAAGCGGGCGTGCAGCCTGGCCACGCGCTCGGCGGCGCGGCCGCCCTCCATGATGTCGACGCCGCCGCCGCCGTGGACGTGAAGATCGATGAAGCCCGGCAGCAGATAGCGCTCCACCGCGCGCCCGGAGGCCAAGCGCGCGTCTATAGACTCGATGCGGCCATCGGCAGCCAGTTTCAATTCGCCGTCCATCCAGCCGGATTCGGTCAGGATGCGTCCTTGCAGCACTCGGTGTTGGGTCATCGTCTCAGTTCGGCAACAAAATCGTAGTAGTCGTTACGGCAATAGGTATCGGTCAATTCAATCGCGATGTTCTCAGCGTTGAAGCCGATGCGGGTAATCAACAGCATCGCCTCTCCGGGGCGGATGCCGGCCAACGTGGCGATGTCGCCGGAGGCGTTCACCGCGCGGATATGCTGCAACGCGCGCACCACCGAGTGGCCGCTGGCGTCCAGGTGGGCGTACAGCGAGGTGCCCACTTGCTGCGGCTCCGGCAGATAAGCCACCGGCAGCGTCGTCATCTCTATCGCCATCACCACCCCGTCGGCCAGGCGCTGACGCTTCAGCCGCGACACCTGCGAGGTGGGCGACAGTCCCAGCTTGATCACTTCTTCATTGCTGGGCGCGAACACGCCGCGCTCCAGCCACACCGACGACGGCACGAAGCCGCGTTGGCGCAATTGTTCGGTAAAGCCGGTCAGCCTCGACAAGGGCTGCTCCAGTCTTGGCGTGATGAAGGTGCCCGAGCCCTGGCGCCGGCGAATCAGGCCCTGCTCCAGCAGCACATCCATCGCCTTGCGCGCGGTGACGCGCGAAATGCCCAGTTCTTCCGAAAACGTGCGCTCCGACGGCAGCGCTTCGTCCGCCTGCCACCAACCGGCGTTGATGGCGTCGGCCAGTTTCCGCGACAGCTGCAGATACAGCGGCGTGGTCAGGGTTTCATCCGGTTTCAATGCAAGCCAGCGATTTTCCATGGGTTGTCTGCAAGTGGTCTGAAAACCCCAGTGTATAACCTGTCTCCCCGGCTGGCATCTTCCGCGCTGGCGCGTGTCGATTCCGGCCTTACGGCTTACCGCGAACGTTAATACCACATTAATACCACGTCAATACCATTTTATTTGTTCGCATTCTTGTGCGCTTGCTGCATGGCAGCAAAACGACAAACAAATGATTTGGCTGGGAAAATTGCAGGATCACTGCGCATTGACCCGCGGGACAGGTCAGGGAATGAGCGTTTTTTGCAAGAATCAAGCAGATGCAAGACCACACAGTAAGCATGGCAATAGTACCTTTTGCCAAACTTAGATTAAAAATAGTCGTCTTATTTTAAATCATATGTCATTCATATGATGATTGGACTGCCCGGCGAACTGCTGGGCTCTTGCATACCACTCGTAGCTCAAAGGAGTCAGAATGAAACCACAACTGCGCCTTCCCGCCGCCCTCGCCCTGGCTTGCCTCAGTGCGCCGCTATGGGCCCACGGCACCATGGAAGTGCCGATCAACCGCACCTACAACTGCTTCAAGGAGGGCGCGGAATCGCCGAAATCCGCCGCTTGCCAGCAGGCCAAACTCGTAGGCGGCACCCAGGCCATGTACGACTGGAACGGCATCAACCAAAATCCTCAGGGCGACAACCACGCCGCAGTGGTGCCGGACGGCAAACTCTGCGCCGGCGGCCAAGACAAGTTCAAGGGCTTCAACCTGGGCCGCACCGACTGGCCGAAAACCAAGCTGGTGCCGGACGCCAGCGGCAACTACGAGTTCGTTTATCACGCCACCGCGCCGCACTCGACCAAGTACTTCAAGTTCTACGTCACCAAGAACGGCTGGGATCAAACCAAGCCGCTGAAGTGGTCTGACCTGGATCCGCAGCCCTTCCACACCGTGACCGGCAATCCGCCGCTGGACGCCAACAAGCGCTACCACATGGTGGCCAAGCTGCCGGCCGGCAAGAGCGGCCCGCACATCATTTTCAATGTCTGGAAGCGCGCGGACAGCGAAGAAGCCTTCTACTCGTGCTCCGACGTGATCTTCGGCGACGGCACCAACCCGCCGGAACCGCCGCCGGTGACCAATCCGTGGAAGGAAATCGGCAAGGTGACCGCTTATGAAAACCTGCCGAACAACAGCACCGCCACCTTGCGCGTGTTCGACGCCAGCGGCCGCGACGCCGAAACCATCCCGGTCAAACTGGACGCCGTCAGCGGGCAAATGACCAACTGGCCGTATGAGCTGGGCGTGAAAGTGAACGCAACTTCCAAGGCGATTCGCATCGGCGTGATGAATCAGAAGCAACGCACGGTAGGCATCACCCCGGAACATAGCGCCACCGCCAACCGCGTGTATCTGAACGACAACTACAAGGGCTACACCTACCAGATCGACCTGAAGAAGGGCGACGGCGGCATCAACCCGCCGCCGGTGGGCGACACCTGGAAAGAAGGCCTGTCCTACACCGCTGGCCAGATCGTAAGCTATCAGGGCAAGAAGTACCGCTGCCTGCAGCCGCACACCGCCTGGGCCGGCGCGGGCTGGACCCCGTCCACCCAACCCGCCTTGTGGGCGCCGGCTTAAGCCGTACCGCTCGGCGCGCGGGCTAAGAACGTGTTTACGATCTCGCGAGCTAAGGCGAGACAAGGCGAAAGTCGTTGAGAAAGCGGAATGGTCAAGTGGTACATGAACATTTCGAAGACGTTTCCAACGCCCTTGTCTAACAGTCCCGCCAACGCGCAGCAGATCGTAAACAGGTTCTAAGAGCGTGACGCGCTGAACCGCCGGCCTTCCCCCTCTGGGCAGGCCGGCTTCCCCCACCACTCCTGTCGCAGGCCATTCTTTGGATGGCGGCCATCCCATGCCCGCAACGCAGGCAGGATAGCTGCCGCGCGTCGCCTGCCGGGATTCGCTAGAAAGCCGGTTCCGATGGAAACCTCGACCCAGACCTACCCGCCCCTCGCAGCCTGGCTGCACTGGATTTGCGCCGTCATGATCCTGTGGGCGATGATCAGCGGCTTCGCTCTCGCCTCCGGCGCGCTGCCGCCCGCCGTCGCCGCGGCGATTCCGCCGTTCAACGTCGCGCTGACCACCCTGCTAATACCCGTCTTCCTGCTGCGCATTGTCTACCGCGCCAGCTTCCGCATGCCGCCGCCCACCGGCATCCCGCCGGCCAAACACCGGCTGGCGAGCCGCGCCCACGCGCTGCTCTATCTGCTGAGCAGCCTGTCGCTGGCCAGCGGCTGGCTGATGATGGAACGGCCGGTCGATTTGTTCGGCCTGCTCACTCTGCAACCCAGCCTGGAACCAGGCGCGGCCACGTGCGCGCTGGCCAAGCTGCACTTCGTCAGCAATGTTCTGCTGGCCCTGCTGCTGAGCGCCCATATCGGCGCGGTAATCCAGCATCAGCGCAACGGACGCCGCCTGTTACGGCGCATGTCGCTGCTGGCTGGCTAAGAACGTGTTCACGATCTCGCGAGCAAGAGCGAGACAAGGCGAAAACCGCTGAGAAAGCGCAATGTGCCGGCGGTGCATGCAGTCGAAGCGGTGCTCGCCACGCCACGTCTCACGAAGCGCGGCGGACATGCAAGCGCTGCTAGCGCCGCCAGCTGATCAACACCACAGCCGCCACAATCACGCTCATCGCCAACATCTCGTGCAGGCCAATGTGCTCGCCAAGAAAGACCACCCCCAGCAGAACCGCGATCACCGGGTTGACGTAGGCGTAGCTGGTGGCGGCGGCCGGCGACACGGTCTTCAGCAGGTGCAGATAGGCGCTGTAAGCGATGATGGAGCCAAATACCGCCAGGTAGAGCAGAGCCAGCCAGCCGGACAGTGACGGCGTCGCCAGCAGTTTCTCGCCGTAGATCTGGCTGGCCAGCAGCAAAGCCGCACCACCGAAGATCATCATCCAGGCGCTGCCCATTGGTCCCTTTGGCTGAGCCAAATGGCGGCTCCAGGCCGAACCCAGCGCCCAGCCGGCGGAAGCCAGCAACAGCAAGGCCGCGCCGCTGGGGCTGGCCTTCAGATTGGCCCCCATGTTCAACAGCACCATGCCGCACACCCCCAGGCCGATGCCGGCCCACTCCACCTTGCGCGCCTTCTGGCCGAACATGCGCGCGAACAGCAAGGTGAACAGGGGAACGGTGGCGATCACCAATGCGGCCACGCCGGAGGACACATCTTTCTCCGCCACCGTGACCAGGCCGTTGCCCACTGCCGGCATCAATACGCCCAGCAAGGCGGCGCCGCCCAGTTCGCGCGCGTTAGGCATCGGGTATTTGCGCACGCACAAATAAGCCAGCATCAGCCAACCGGCCAAGGAAAAGCGCAAGCCGGCCATCATCATCGGCGGCCAGGATTCCACTCCTATGCGTATGCCCAGGTAAGTGGAGCCCCAGATCACGTACAGGGCGAAGAAAGCGGCTAGGGTCAGCGGGGGAATGCGCGAAAACGGCATGGTGCGGCTCAAGAAAGTGGAACCGAATACCATGCCGTATGGGAATGTCCGTGGCAAGCCCAATTTTGCCGCGGACGCGGCCTGACTTAGCGTGTGGCCAGGCGCTGCAGGATGTTGGAAAACTCTTCCATATAGCTGTCGAAACGGGTGGCCAGCCGATCAACGTCGGTGGCGAAGCGGTTGTAGGCCACCACCGCCGGAATGGCCGCGAACAGGCCGATAGCCGTGGCCACCAGCGCCTCGGCGATGCCCGGCGCCACGGTGGACAAGGTGGCCTGACCAGCGTTGCCCAGGCCGATGAAGGCATGCATTATGCCCCACACCGTGCCGAACAGGCCGATATAGGGGCTAACCGAGCCCACTGTGGCGAGGAAGGAGGTATGGCTGTCCAGGGCGTCCAGCTCGCGCTGCGCCGCCGCCTTCATCGCGCGGCGCGAGCCGGCCATGATGTCCGACAGCTCGGTGCCGTTGCGGCCGCGAAGCTTCAAAAACTCGGCGAAGCCGGACTGAAAGATGCGCTCCATGCCCACCGTGTCGCTGCGGCGGCTGGCGTCTTCGTACAGTCGGTTCAGGTCCGCGCCGCTCCAGAAATTGCGCTCGAACTCGTCGCTATTGCGCCGCGCCGCGCGCAGCACCGAGATCTTGTTGAAGATCAGGGCCCAGGACAGCACCGACATCAAGGCCAGGCCGGCCATCACCAGTTGCACCATCAGGCTGGCGTCCAGGATCAGGCTCAGGAAGGAAATCTGTTGCACGGCAACTCCTCTTGTAATCGCCAGGCTCAGCGCAATACGCGGCCTGTTTCCAAATCAATGATGGTGGACGGTTTGCGCCGCTTGCCGATACGCCCCGGCAGGGTCAACACCCGTTGGCGGAACGCCTCGCGACAGGCGCGCGCGCTCTTCAACGATTGCTGGCCGGCGCGGTTGGCCGAAGTGGACACCAGCGCGGAACCCAAGGTGCGACACAAGGCCGCAGCCTCCCCATGCGCTGTGACGCGCACGGCGATCTTGTCGTGTTTGCCGCGCAAGGCCGGCGGCACTCGACGCGAAGCCGGCAGCAAAAAAGTATATGGACCGGGCCAATAGCGCGCCAGTTCCGCGTATTGGGCGGCGGTCAAAGGACGGATCAGGTGGCGGATCTGGGACACGTCGGCCGCGATCACGATCAGCCCTTTGTGATTGGGCCTGGCCTTGATCGCCAGAATTTTGCGGATGGCGCGCACATCCAACGGATTGCAGCCTAAGCCGTAGCAGGACTCAGTGGAATAGGCGATGACCTCGCCTTGCTTCAAGGCCGCGCGGGCCTGCTGTTGCAGGGCGCGGCCGGGCAGACGGGGCAAGGGCCGCACCCGGCCTGGCGTGAACTTCATGATGGACGGCGATGCGAAAGTAAAGCCGCATTGTACCGCTGTCCGCGGCGGCGACCTAGCGCTTCGATGCCCGGTCGTCGATATCCTCCGGCGCCGGCCGCCAGGCGTAGCAGCGCCAGGACGGCTGTTCCTCGCCGAACTGCTTCAACCAGTACGCCAGCCGGCACCAACAGCGGCGCTCATGACGCAGGAAATGCATCATCCTGCGCCGCCAGCTTCCTGCTTCCAGCGCTGCCGCCGGCGCGATGTGATTGTCGGTCATCATCTATTCTCCTCGACATCAGACTCAGTCTCCGGCCAGCAGCAGGCCGGCCTTCATCTGTCGCTTCCAAATCTAGGAGAAGCCGCATTAAGCCAATGTCGAATTTTCGACGACGGCTGCAAAAATGCTATAAATCCGCATCTTCCCCTCCCCCGGTCTGCACCGATATTTTTAAGCAGTTGGAACCTAGCCAAGCTGTCGATATCATTCATTGAAGTCCATAAGCAGCGTATTGAATATTTTTGCCACCCTCTTGCCGTCCTACCTTCCTGAGGCGGCAATGACCCCATTTCTTGATTCAGGCCATTGAAAGAACGAACGTTATGAGCATTTTGGTAACCGGCGGCGCCGGCTTCATCGGCGGCAATTTCGTGCTGGACTGGCTGGCGCAGAGCGATGAGCGCATCATCAACCTCGACGCGCTGACCTACGCCGGCAATCTCGACACGCTGAAAACGCTTGAACAGGACACGCGCCACGTTTTCGTGCGCGGAGACATCGGCGACCACGCTCTGGTCAGCGCCCTGCTGGCCGAGCACCAGCCGCGAGCAGTGATCAATTTCGCCGCGGAAAGCCACGTCGACCGCTCCATCCACGGGCCGGGCGACTTCATCCAGACCAATGTGGTGGGCACCTTCAATCTGCTGGAAAGCGTGCGCGGTTACTGGAATCAGCTGCCCGCCGAGGAGCAACGGGGCTTCCGCCTGCTGCACGTATCCACCGACGAGGTCTACGGCACGCTGGGGCCCGACGACGCGCCATTCTCCGAACGCCACCGTTATGAGCCCAACAGCCCCTACTCAGCTTCCAAGGCCGCGTCCGACCACCTGATCCGCGCGTGGCACCACACCTACGGCCTGCCGGTGCTGACCACCAATTGCAGCAATAATTACGGCCCTTATCATTTCCCGGAAAAGTTGATTCCTCTGGTCATTCTCAACGCACTGGCCGGCAAGCCGCTGCCCATCTATGGCGACGGCAGTCAGGTGCGCGACTGGCTCTACGTCAAAGACCATTGCTCCGCCATCCGCCGCGTACTGGAAGCCGGCGTGCCCGGCGAAACCTATAACGTCGGCGGCTGGAACGAAAAAACCAATCTGGACGTGGTGAAGACCATCTGCGCGCTGTTGGACGAACTGGCGCCGCACGCCGACCCGGCTCGCCGCTATGCCGATCAGATCGCCTTTGTCGCCGACCGGCCCGGCCATGACCGCCGCTACGCGATAGACGCGCGCAAGCTGGAGCGCGACTTGGGCTGGAAACCACAGGAAACCTTCGATAGCGGCATCCGCAAAACCGTGGCCTGGTATCTGCAACATCAAGACTGGGTGGCCAACGTCAGCAGCGGCGCCTATCGCGACTGGGTGAACCGGCACTATGGCTGAGCGCGAACCCACCATATTGCTGACCGGAGTCAACGGCCAGCTTGGTCATCAGCTGCGGACCGCGCTGGCGTCGCTGGGCAATATCGTCGCGTTGAACCGGACCGAACTGGACCTGAGCCAGACCGACAACATCCTCCAGGCACTGGAGCGCCACCAGCCCAACATCATCGTCAACCCCGCCGCTTACACCGCCGTGGACCGCGCAGAAAGCGAAGTGGAGCAGGCCCGCTCGGTCAACGCCGCCGCGCCGGCGTTGCTGGCGCAATGGGCGGCGAGGCGACAAGCGCTGCTGCTGCATTACTCCACCGACTACGTGTTCGACGGCGCCGGCGAACGGCCTTGGCGCGAGGATGACCCGGCACGGCCGCGCTCGGTCTACGGCCAAAGCAAATGGGAGGGCGAGGAGGCGGTGCGCGCCGCCGCGCCTCGGCATTTGATCCTCCGCACCAGTTGGGTGTTCGGCGCCCACGGCGGCAATTTCCTCAAAACCATTCTGCGGCTGGCCCAGGAGCGCGACAACTTGCGGGTGGTCGCCGATCAGATCGGCGCGCCCACCTCCACCGCGCTGATCGCCAACGTGACCGCGGCGCTGCTGCGCGACTATCTGCGCAAGCCGGCCGATTTCGCCTACGGCAGCTACCATCTGGCGGCGCAGGGTGAAACCAGCTGGCACGGCTACGCCCGCTTCCTGGTCGCCGAGGCGGAAAAACTCGGCTTCCCGCTGCGGCTGTCGCCCGCCGACATCACGCCCATCGCCACCGCCGACTACCCATTGCCGGCGCCCCGCCCCGCCAACTCCCGGCTCGACTGCGCCAAGCTGCAGCGGACCTTCGGCCTCACGCTGCCGCGCTGGGAAAGCGGCGTCGAGCAAGTGCTGGCCGAACTGGCCGCCCAACCGCAACAGAAAGACATCCAATGACTCTGGCACGCAAAGGCATCATCCTGGCCGGCGGCTCCGGCACCCGGCTCTATCCGGCCACCATTTCGGTCAGCAAGCAATTGCTGCCCATCTACGACAAACCGATGATCTACTATCCGCTGACCACGCTGATGCTGGCCGGCATCGACGAGATCCTGATCATCTCCACTCCGCAGGACACGCCGCGCTTCGAGCAGTTGCTGGGCGACGGCAGCCAATGGGGCATCCGACTGCAATACGCGGTGCAGCCCAGCCCGGACGGCCTGGCCCAGGCCTTCATCATCGGCGAGGATTTCCTGGCCGGCGCGCCGTCCGCCTTGGTGCTGGGCGACAACATCTATTACGGTCACGACTTTTCCGCCTTGCTGCAAGAAGCCAACGCCAAACGCAGCGGCGCCAGCGTGTTCGCCTACCGCGTCAACGACCCGGAGCGCTACGGCGTGGTGGCCTTCGACGCCGACGGCAAGGCGTTGTCCATTGAGGAAAAGCCGACGCAGCCCAAATCCAATTACGCGGTGACCGGCCTGTACTTCTACGACGAGCAGGTAGTCGACATCGCCAAGTCCATCAACCCCTCCCCTCGCGGCGAGCTGGAGATCACCGACGTCAACAACGTCTATTTGCAACAGGGACAGCTATCGGTGCAAACCATGGGCCGCGGCTACGCCTGGCTGGACACCGGCACCCATGAATCGATGCTGGAAGCCAGCCAATTCATCGCCACCATTGAAAGCCGTCAGGGCCTGAAAGTGGCCTGCCCGGAAGAGGTGGCTTACCGCTCCGGCTGGATAGGCGACGAACAGGTGCGCCAACTAGCCAAGCCGCTGCAGAAAACCGGCTACGGCCGTTATCTGCTGGCGATGCTGGATCAGCCAGTCTATTGATACCGACGAGCAGCGCATGAACATCATCGACACCACTATTCCCGACGTCAAAATCATCGAGCCCGCCGTGTTCGGCGACGAGCGCGGCTTCTTCTTCGAAAGCTTCAATCAGCAGTGCTTCGAAGCCGCCGTCGGCCGCTCAGTCCGCTTCGTTCAGGACAATCACAGCCGTTCGGCCAAAGGCGTGCTGCGAGGCCTGCACTACCAATTGGCGCCGCACGCTCAAGGCAAGCTGGTCCGGGTGGTTGAAGGCGAGGTCTTCGATGTCGCCGTCGACATCCGCCGCGACTCGGCCAGCTTCGGTCAATGGGTGGGCGTACGCCTGTCCGCCGCCAACAAGCGTCAGCTATGGGTGCCGCCGGGCTTCGCCCACGGATTCCTCACTCTGTCGGACAACGCCGAATTCCTGTACAAGACCACGGATTACTGGTTCAAGGACCTGGAGCGCGCCATCGCCTGGAACGACCCGGAGCTGAACATCGCCTGGCCGCTGGACGAAGAGCCCCAACTATCGCCTAAGGACGGCGCGGCGCCTGGCCTGCGCCTGGCCGAATTAGGCTGAGCCGGACCCAAGCCCGGAAATGCAAACAGCGCCGCGAACGGCGCTGTTTTTGCTTCAAACGACGGGGCTCAGAATCTGTTCACGATCTCGCGAGCTAGAGCGAGACTTTGAACAGGCTCTCAGTGCTTGCGGCCAATCGCGCGCGCGCCTATGTCCCGGCGCAACTGCTTGCCTGCGAACTGAATCTGGTCAGCCAACGCGTAAGCCTTGCCCTGCGCCATCTTGACGCTGTCGCCCAGGCCCACCGCGCACAGCACGCGGCCGCCGTTGCTGCGCAGTTGCTTGTCCGCATCCAGGCTGACGCCGGCGTGGAACACCATGCCGTCCTCGCTCTCCGGCGGAAGGCCGCTGATCAGATCGCCCTTGCGCGGCGCTTCCGGATAGCCTTCGGCCGCCAGCACCACGCCCAGCGCCACGCGCCGGTCCCATTCCGCTTCTACCTGGTTCAGACGGCCGTTGACGCCGGCTTCCAGCAGCACGGTGAAGTCCGACTTCAGCCGCGCCATGATGGGTTGAGTTTCAGGATCGCCGAAGCGGCAATTGAACTCGATGGTATAAGGATTGCCTTGGGCGTCTATCATCAGGCCTGCATAGAGAAAACCGGTATAGCTGTGGCCGTCCTTCTTCATGCCCAGCACTGTGGGCAGGATGATTTCGCGCATCACCCGGTTGTGCACCGCCGGCGTCACCACCGGCGCCGGGCTGTACGCGCCCATGCCGCCGGTATTCGGGCCCTGATCGTTGTCCAGCAGCCGCTTGTGGTCCTGGCTGGTGGCCATGGGCAGCACGTGGTCGCCGTCCACCATCACGATGAAGCTGGCCTCCTCGCCTTGCAGGAAGTCCTCTATCACCACCCGCGCCCCGGCGCTGCCCATCTTGTTGCCCACCAGCATGTCGTCGATGGCGGCATGCGCCTCGTCCAGCGTCAACGCCACCACCACCCCCTTGCCTGCGGCCAGGCCGTCGGCCTTGATCACGATGGGCGCGCCCTTGGAATCGACATAAGCATGGGCGGCGGCGGCGTCGCTGAAGGTTTCATAAGCGGCAGTGGGGATGCCGTGGCGCTTCATGAAGGCCTTGGCGAAATCCTTGGAGCTCTCCAACTGCGCGCAGTATTGAGTGGGGCCGAATATCCGCAGCCCCTCGGCGCGGAAGGCATCCACCACGCCGGCCGCCAGCGGCGCTTCCGGGCCCACCACGGTCAGCTCGATTTTCTCCTGTTTGGCGAAAGCCACCCACTCCGCCACGCTGCCAAGATCGACGTTGGTCAGATTGGGGTCCAGTGCGGTGCCGGCGTTGCCGGGCGCGACAAAGACCTTGGACACCCGGCGCGACTTGGCGATGCGCCAGGCCAGCGCGTGCTCGCGCCCGCCGGAGCCGATTACCAGTACTTTCATGTGCGATGCTCCACTCGTTTTTGCGGCGCGCCTCAGCGCGCCGAATTTCTCATTCGATCACAATTGCCAACGCAACCAGGCAAACAGGACATTGCCGTTGTTGTGCCCGCCGGGAATATAAGTGGCCTGCAAGGCCAGCCGGCGGTATTCCACCGACACCAGCGGCAGCACCGCCGGCAACGGCGCGTAACTGTAGTCCGAGCGCGCGGTGACGCCGGCGGTAAAGCCCGCGCCCAAGCGCCAGCCTTCCAGCGGACGCCACACTTTCTGGAAGGCGTAGCCCACAAAGGGCTCCACATCCTTATGCGAATCAAGGAAGGCCATCGCGTACACCGCGTGCCAATCGCCGTCGGCGTCGTAGCGATAACGCCCCAGGCCCAAACCCCACGGCCGTTCGTTAAACTGCTTGATCTTCTCTCTATCGTAGAAGGCGCGGTTGTGCCACGTCACCGCCGGCACGTACAGCTCGTACTGGTCGGAACGCCAGGCCGCCTCGATATTGGCGCGGCTCCGCTGCCAGAAACCTTGCGATTCGGCGGCCGGCTCTTCGGCCCGCGCCGCCAGGCTGCAGGACGCCAACAAGCCGGCCCCCAGCCAACAGGCAATTGCTCTCATCAGAAAAACAACAAATCCATGCAAAGAAGCCGGCATGCCGGCCTCCTCCGGTTAATCGGAAAAACTCAGTGGCGGAAGTGGCGCACTCCCGTCAGCACCATCGCGATGCCGTGCTCGTCGGCGGCGGCGAAGACCTCCTCGTCGCGCATCGAACCGCCCGGCTGGATGATGGCCTTGATCCCCTGTTCGGCGATGACGTCGATACCGTCGCGGAACGGGAAGAAGGCGTCGGACGACGCCACCGCGCCCTGCAGGCTCAAGCCGGCGTCTGCCGCCTTGCGCGCCGCGATGCGGGTGGAGTCCACGCGGCTCATCTGACCAGCGCCGATACCGGCAGTCTGACCATTTTTACAGAAAACAATTGCATTCGACTTCACATATTTCGCCACGCGCCAGGCGAATAGCAGGTCGGACAGTTCCTGCGGCGTCGGTTGACGTTGGGTCACCACACGCAACTCGTCCAGGCCCACATTGCGGATGTCCGGCGTTTGCACCAGCACGCCGCCGCCCACCCGCTTCAGCTCGAAGCGGTTGGAGCCGGCTTCCAGCGGAATTTCCAGCACGCGCACATTCTTCTTGGCGGCGATGACGGCCTTGGCTTCCTCTGTGAAGGCCGGCGCGATCAACACCTCCAGGAACTGGCCGGTCACCGCTTCCACCGTGGCGGCGTCCACCGGGCGGTTGAAGGCGATGATGCCGCCGAAAGCGCTGGTGGTATCGGTGGCGAAGGCCAGCCGGTAAGCGCTCAGCGTGTCGCCCGCCACCGCCACGCCGCAGGGGTTGGCATGCTTGACGATGACGCAGGCGGTATCGTCGAAGGTCTTCACCGCCTCCCAGGCGGCGTCGGCGTCGGCGATATTGTTGTAGGACAGTTCCTTGCCTTGCAGCTGGCGATAATTGGCGATGGAGCCGGCGGCCGGGTCCAGGTCACGGTAGAAAGCGGCCGCCTGGTGCGGGTTCTCTCCGTAACGCATGTCCTGAACTTTGATGAACTGAGCGTTGAGGCGTTTGGGGAAGGCCACGCGTTCCGGCTTGCCCGCCAGCGCGCCGTCGGCCAGGCTGGTCAGATAGTTGGAAATGGCGCCGTCGTAGGCTGCGGTGTGAGTGAAGGCCTTCTTGGCCAACTCAAAGCGAGTGGCCTTGGACAGCGCGCCGCCGTTGGCGCGCATTTCCTCGGCCAATGCCGCATAGTCGGCGGCGTCGGTAACGATGGCCACGTGCGCCCAGTTCTTGGCGGCGGAACGCACCATGGTCGGCCCGCCGATGTCGATGTTCTCGATCGCGTCTTCCAACTCGCAGTCCGGATTGGCGATGGTGGCTTCAAACGGGTAGAGGTTGACGCAAACCAGATCGATGTTGCCGATATCGTGCTCGGCCATCTTGGCCACGTGTTCCGGCAGATCGCGGCGGCCCAGAATGCCGCCGTGCACTTTCGGATGCAAGGTCTTGACCCGGCCGTCCAGCATTTCCGGGAAGCCGGTGTAGTCGGACACCTCGGTCACCGGCACGCCTGCGTCGGCCAGCAGTTTGGCGGTGCCGCCGGTGGACAGGATGTGCACGCCTTGGGAGGCCAGGGCCTGGGCGAATTCCAGAATGCCGCTCTTGTCGGAGACGCTGATCAGCGCGCGTTCGATTTTGCTCATGGTTCTCTACCGCGTTAACTAAAAAGAAACACAAAAAAAACCGGCCACCCTGTTCGGTATGGCCGGTTTGTCTTCATATCAAATCATAAGACTTCATCTTTTTGCGCAGGGTGTTGCGGTTCAATCCCAGCAACTCCGCCGCCCGGGTCTGATTACCCTGGGTGTGTATCAGCACCACCTCGAGCAATGGCTTTTCCACGCAAGCCAACACCATGTCGTAGATGGCGGAGGGGTTCTCGCCATCCAGGTCTCTGAAATACTGTTCCATCGCCAGCCGCACCGACTGCGAGATATGGTCATTGTTCTGCATGGTTATTATTCTGTCCAAGTCTGATTGGAATTAGCCATCCACCACCGTCTCCGAGTCGTGGTCCAACGCTTCCCCAGCGCCATCCAAATACACCAGCCGTTCGGAGTCCCCCGCCAAACGGTCGAAATAAGCCGCCACGGCCAAGCGCTGTTCCGCCGTGGACTCGAGTTGGTACATCTGCTGGCGGAACGCATTTCCGCCCTGCAGCCCCTTGGTGTACCAGGCGATGTGCTTGCGGGCGATGCGGCAGCCCGAGTATTCGCCGTAAAACTGGTATAGCTCATCCAGATGCCCCAGCAAGAGCTGACGGATCTCGCTCACCTTCGGCGGCGGCAGGCATTCGCCGCTCTCCAGAAAATGCTGAATTTCGCGGAAAATCCACGGGCGCCCCTGGGCCGCCCGTCCTATCATGATGGCATCGGCGCCGGTATGTTCCAGCACCCACTGTGCTTTCTGCGGGGTATCGATGTCGCCGTTGGCGATCAACGGAATCCGGATCTGCCGCTTCACCTCGCGTATCGTGTCGTACTCGGCCGCGCCGCGATACATGTCCTCGCGGGTGCGGCCGTGCAAGGCCAGCGCGGCAATGCCGCAATCCTCCGCCAGCCTGGCCACTCTCAAGGCGTTGCGGTGCTCGGGGCTCCAGCCGGTCCGCGTCTTTAGCGTCACCGGCACATCCACCGCCTTGACCACCGCCTCCAGGATGCGTCCCACCAGCGCCTCGTCGCGCAGCAGCGCCGAACCAGCGGCCACATTGCACACTTTTTTGGCCGGACAGCCCATATTGATGTCGATGATCTGCGCGCCGCGCTCCACGTTGAGCCGCGCCGCCTCGGCCATTTGCGCCGGATCGGAACCCGCGATCTGCACCGAGATCGGCTCCACCTCGCCGGTGTGATCCGCGCGGCGCAAGGTCTTGGCCGTGGTCCACAGCGCCTTGTTGGAGGTGATCATTTCCGATACCGCCATGCCGGCGCCCAACTGCTTGCACAGCATGCGGAACGGTCTATCCGTCACTCCGGCCATGGGCGCCACGATCAGCCGGTTCTTCAATGTGTACGAACCAATGCGCATGCGTGCGAAACTCTGGGATAACTGACTGAAGGGCCGGTATTGTAAAGCTTTTTCCCAGGGACGTGGATTTTTTTTGCTTATTTTTTGAGCAAACCCCATAGCGGCAAGCCATGGGATCGCGGGGATGAGGTGGAAGTTGGCCGATAAGCCGGGTCTTGTCGTTGGACAGTCATTCCTCTAGGCCTGCCGTTACCGACAGGCTCAAGCGACCTACCCGGGGATATACGCGAGCAACGTCAATTCCCCCTATTTGGTCTTGCTCCGGATGGGGTTTTGCCTGCCGTCCGTGTTACCACGTCCGCGGTGCGCTCTTACCGCAGAATAGGGCACCACACCCTACCTGTCCAACCGGGCTCTCGCCCGGCCAGTACACCTTTTCACCCTTGCCTGATCCGTCCCGCCGCTTGCGCGGCGAAATAAAGAATCCACGCCCTTGCGGGCGCTTCTTCCGGCCATCGGCGGTTCAGCTCTCTGCGCCACTTTCCATCGCCTCACGGCGTCCGGCCGTTAACCGGCATCCTGCTCTATGGAGCCCGGACTTTCCTCCCCGCTCCTTCTTGCGAATTCGCGCGGCGACTGTCTGGCCAACTTCCGGCCGCCATTCTACCCGATTCCGCCCCGGCCGGCCCGACATTTTGCCATGACAAACGCGATAATCCCTTATACTGGCGGGTCCACCGAGCGATAACGACAAAAACATGGAGCTGAATCAGGCCAAGCTGTCCCGTCTGCAATTGTTTGGCACGCTCGCTATTGTGTTCATGCTGGCGCTGACCTTGTCCAGCTACTTCCTGCTGAGCAGTTGGAATGACTTCCAGACTCGCCAGCACACCATACGTCAGGACGCTTACGCGCGCGCGCGCGACTACCTGCGATCCTATGCCGATCACGCCGCGCAAACCTTGTCCGCGCTGCGCGAACGCACCAACGACACCCTGAAGCAAAGACTGCGCGAACAAGTGGACCAGGCGTGGAACCTGGCCGACGCCGTCTGGCGCCAGGAGCGCCTGCGCCGGCCCCCGCATCAAGTGCAGCGGCTGATCGCGGAAGCGCTGCGGCCGCTGCGCTATTTCGATGGCCGCGGCTACTTCTTCATCGACGGCCTGGACGGGCGCTGCGTGCTGCTGCCCACCGCGCCGCAGTTGGAAGGCGGCTCGCTGCTGGCCAACCGCGACGATCAAGGCCGCTACATCATGCGCGCGCTGATCGAGTCCGTGGACAACCCCCAACAGCGCGGCTTCAGCTCTTACCGCTGGTACCAGCCGGGCCGCGGCGAGATGAGCGAGAAAGTCGCCTACGCCCGCCGTTTCGGACCCTACAACTGGCTGATAGGCAGCGGCGAGTATCTGAACAACGTCGAAACCGATATGCAGAAGCAAGGCTTGGAGATGCTGGCGCGGATGCGCTTCGGCCACGACAGCGGCGACTTCATGATCATAGACCGCCACGGCGTGATCCTGCTGGACCCGTCCAATCCGACGATGAACGGCAAGCACTACTCCGCTCTGCCCGGCGCCGACCGCGGCCGCATTGCCGAACTGATCCGCCGCGGCAAGCAAGGCGGCTTCATGGAATACCTGATCAGCAGCCTGGACGCGCCGCAGGGCGAGCGCTATCTGTCCTATGCGCGCCAGCTGCCCGGCTGGGACTGGACCCTGGTCACCAGTCTGCGCGTGCAGTCCATCGAGGACAGCAGCCAGCGGGCGCGACAGGAACTCGAGCTCAGCCTGCGCGAACGCATCGTCGCCACCTTGCTGCTGACCCTGGCCGCCCTGTTGGTCGCCGCGGCCTTCTGCTGGTGCTTCCTGCGCTGGCTCAACGCGCTGGTGCAGCGCTACCGCCAGGACCTGCAGCAAAGCCACCTCTCGCTGGAGCAGCGCTCGCGCGACCTGCGCCTCAGCCACTTCATGGTGGACAACGCCACCGATCTGATCGCGCTGCGCAACGCCGCCGGCGACATCGTTTACTGCAACCAAGCGGCGCGTCAACGGCTGGATTGCGGTTGCGACGCCGCGACGCTGACTCGCGCGCTGTTCCGCCCGGCCACGGACGCCCTGCCTCACACCTTCGACACCCGCCTGCAATGCTGCGGCGAAGAGCAATGGCTGGAAGTCACCGTCAGCCCGCTCAACTACCAAGGCGAAGACTATCTGTGCGCCACCGGCCGCGACATCACCGCTCGCCGCCAGACCGACCGCCAACTGCGGCTGGCCGCCAAGGTGTTCGAATCCAGCAACGAGGCCATCCTGGTCACCGACCCGGACAACCGCATCCTGGCGGTCAACCGCGCCTTCTGCGCGATCACCGGCTACGAAGAGAGCGAGGCCCTGGGTCAGACTCCGGCCCTGCTCGCCTCCGGACGCCACGAACCGGCCTTCTTCGAAAACATGTGGCAGCAACTGACCCAGCGCGGCCAATGGTCCGGCGAGATCTGGAACCGCCGCAAGAACGGCGACATCTTCCCGGAATGGCTGAACATCAGCGTGCTGCAAAACGAACAGGGCGAAATCAGCCATTACGTGGCGCTGTTCACCGACATCTCCGAACGCAAGGAGCAAGAGGCGCGGGTCCAGCACCTGGCCGAGTACGACGCGCTGACCGACCTGCCCAACCGCGTGCTGATCAACGACCGGCTGCAGCAGGCGATCCGCCAGGCAGAGTTGCGTCAGGGCCAGCTGGCGGTGCTGTTCGTCGATCTGGATCACTTCAAGAACATCAACGACACCCTGGGCCACGGCTTGGGCGACGAGCTGTTGAAACAGGCGGCCGGCCGCCTAAGCGCCGCGGTGGGCGCGCTGGACACCGTTGGCCGCACCGGCGGCGACGAGTTCGTGCTCATCCTGCCGTCCATCGATCAGCCCGGCGAGGCCGCTCAAGTGGCCGAGCGCGTGCTGGCCGCGATGCAACGCCCCTTCGACATCGGCGCCCACCAGCTCAACGTCAGTTGCAGCATAGGCATCAGCCTGATGCCGGACGACGGCCGCGACCTGCAGAATCTGCTGATGAACGCCGATCTCGCCATGTATCACGCCAAGGCGCACGGCCGCAGCACCTTCCGCTTCTACACCCGGGAAATGAACGTGGAAGTGGCCGAACGGCTGCATCTGGAAACCCGGCTGCGCCGCGCCATCGAACATGGTGAGCTCTATCTGGTTTATCAGCCGCAGTTCAATATGAGCGGCGAGCGCCTGCTCGGCTGCGAGGCGCTGGTGCGCTGGCGCGACCCTGAACACGGCTTGATCATGCCCTCTCGCTTCATTCCCATCGCAGAGGACACCGGCCTGGTGGTGCCGCTGGGACGCTGGGTGCTGGGCGAAGCTTGCCGCCAGGCGGCGCAATGGTACGACAGCGGCTTGCGCCCGGTGCGCATGGCGGTGAACGTCTCGGCGCGGCAACTGACGCGGCCGGACTTCGTCGACGACGTGCGCGATGCGCTGCAAAGCAGCGGCCTGCCCGGCTACTGCCTTGAAATCGAAGTCACCGAAAGCACGCTGATGGAGGACGCGGACTTCGCCGCGCGCCAATTGGCGGTGATCAAAGCAATGGGCGTGCGCTTGTCGATAGACGATTTCGGCACCGGCTACTCCAGCCTGGCCTATCTGAAGCGCTTCGCGCCGGACACCATCAAAATAGACCGCTCCTTCATCATCGATCTGCCGCAGGATGAAGAAAACGCGGCCATCGTCTCCGCCATCGTTCACCTGGCCAACGCCCTGGGCATGGACACGCTGGCCGAGGGCGTCGAACACCCGCAGCAGCAAATCTACCTGGGCAAACTCGGCTGCTCGGCGATGCAGGGCTATCTGCTGGGCGCGCCGCTGTCCGCCGAAGCGATGGAACAGCGCATGGACGCCTTGCGGCAGCGGCTATCGGTCTGAGAACCTGTTCAAAGCCTCGCGAGCAAGGGCGAGACAAGGCGAAAACGAACGAAAAAGCGGGATGGTCGAGGGGTACATGAGCATGTTGAGCTTGTACTCACCGTGCAACGCTTCACGAAGCGCAGCAGACTTTGAACCGGTTATGAGTCCGGCCCGGCGCGCGCCGGACCGGACGCTCCGCCTCTCAATCCAGCGGCCGATTCGCCGTTTCCGGCACCATCGCCAGCCCAATCAGCGATACCAACATGCATAGCCCCGCGTACAAGGCCGGCGCATTAGGATCTCCTGTCAACTTGATCAGACCGGCGGCGAAGAACTGCGCAAAACCGCCGAAGATCATCACCCCCACGCAATAAACAATGGACATGCCGCTGGCGCGGATGCGACGTGGAAACAGTTCCGGCAGCAAGGCAATACTGGGCACCGAGGTATACACCAGCGGCAAGGTCAATATCGCCACCACCAAGAGCAGCACCGGCCAGCTCGAGGCCGCGTTGACCAACATGAAACCCGGATAGATCAACAGCAACAGCAGCAAGCGCGGCCACAGAATGGACTTGCGCCGGCCGATGCGGTCGCTCCACCGCCCTGCCGGCACCGACAACAGCACTTGCAGCAATGCCGCGGTCGACGCGGCCCAGATCGCCACCGCCAAGGGCATGCCCAGCACCGTCACCGCGTGGTTGGCCAGATAATGGCCGACGATGAAGGTAGGCGCCGTGCCGCCTATGGTCAACAACACCCCGGCCAGCAGCTGCCGCCAATGCCGTCGCAACAAAGGGCCGGCCGGCTCCACCGTCGCCCGGGGCGCGATCGCCGACGACGCAGTCTCGTCCAGTTGGTGGCGAATGTACTCGCCTACCGGGATCGCCAGCACGCCGATGGCGAAAACCAGACGCCAACCCCAGGCATCCATCGCCGCCGCGGACAACATCCCGCTAAGCAAGCTCACCGTCAGCGTGCCGGCCAACACCCCCAGCCCCTGGCTGAACAACTGCCAGCTACAGTAATAGCCGCGCGACTTATCATCGGCGTACTCCATCAACATGGAGGTGGCCGCGCCCACCTGGCCGCCGACGGCGAAGCCCTGCACCAGCCGCCCCAGCACCACTAACGCCGGCCCAAGCAAGCCGGCCTGCGCATAGGTGGGCGCCACCACGAACAACAGCGAGCCTATCGCCATCAACCACAGGCTGAGCCGCAAGGCCGGCTTGCGCCCCTTGCGGTCCGCGTACAGGCCGATGACGATGCCGCCTATCGGCCGGCTGACGAAGCCGGTGCCGAACACGGCGAACGACAGCATGAGTTGCAGCAGCGGCTCGTCGCTGAACGGAAAAAACAAGCGCCCCATCAAGGTGGCCAGCGCGCTGTAGACGATGAAATCGTAGAACTCCAACGCATTGCCCACGGTGATGGCGATGATCGCGCGGCGGCTGGGCGCGGCCGGCCGCGCTGCCGCCCATTGCGCCGCCGTCATTGCCCGCCCCCGGCCTCGCCGCCCAGATAACGCTCCACCAGCTTGACCCAGTAGCTGGCGCCCACCGGCAAAGCCTGGTCGTTGAAGTCGTAGCCGGGGTTATGCACCATGCAGCCGCCCTCTCCATCGCCGTTGCCGATGATCAGATAACAGCCCGGCACCCGTTCCAGCCAGAAGGCGAAATCCTCGCTGCCGGTCAGCGGCGGCATCTCCGCCGCCACCCCGTCCTCGCCCAGCCAGTCCAACGCCACCTGCCGCGCCAGCGCGGTGGCCGCCTCGTCGTTGATCAACACCGGATAGCCGTATTGATAATCCACTTCGGCGCGCGCGCCGAAACCGGCGGCCTGCGCTTCGGCCAACGCTTCGATCCGCTGGCGCAGCAAAGCGCGCACCTCCGGCCGCAAGGCGCGGATGCTCAAACGCATTTCCGCGCGCTCAGGAATCACGTTCGGCGCCTCCCCAGCCAAGATGGCCCCCACCGTCACCACGGCCATGTCCAGCGGCGGCACATTGCGCGCCACCACGCTTTGCAAGGCCATCACCAGCGAAGCCGCCACCACGATGGGGTCCACCGCCGTGTGCGGCATCGCGCCGTGGCCGCCGGTGGCGTGGATGCGAATCACCGCGGTGTCGGTGGAGGCCATGAACGGACCGGACCGGAAACCTAATTGTCCCACTGGAAAGCCCGGCATATTGTGCATGGCGAAGATGGCATCGCAGGGGAACAAGCGAAACAGGCCGTCGTCCAGCATGCGCTTGGCGCCGGAGCCACCATGCCCCTCCTCCGCGGGCTGGAAAAAGAGATGCACGGTGCCGCTAAAACTGTCGCGCCGCGCCAGCTCGCAAGCGGCGGCCAGCAGCATCGCGGTATGACCGTCATGGCCGCAGGCGTGCATTTTTCCCTCCACGCGGCTGGCCCAGGGTAAACCGGTGCTTTCCTGAATCGGCAGCGCGTCCATGTCTGCGCGCAGGCCTATGCGCGGCCCCTCGCCGCGGCGCAAGGTGCCGACCACGCCGGTGACGCCCAATCCTTCGTGGATCTCGTAGCCCCATTCGCGCAGACAGCGGATCACGTGGCGGCGGGTTTCCACCTCCTCGAAACCCAACTCCGGGTGGGCATGTATCTTGTGGCGCAGTTCTGTCATCGCCGGAGCGATATCGCGGATACCGGGCAGAATGTGAGCGTTCATGGCCTTGTCTCCTTATGGTGTCTATGAGCCTCTTGTCGCACACTGTCTTGGCGGCGTTGGACACGACGCCGAAACAGCGATCACAGACTAGCGGCAATAGTTAACAGGTGAATAGACTTGAGAAAGTGATCGAGAACACTTCTGGTTGTCCACTTGGAGAAAAGATGAAACTGCAGCAACTGCAAGCGCTGATCGCGCTGGCCGACGGCGGCGGCATTCGCGCCGCCGCGCGCATGTTGGACCTGTCCCAGGCCGCGGTCAGCAAGACGCTGCGCGAGCTGGAACAAGAACAGCGGCTGCCCCTGTTGCAGCGTCACGCCAGCGGCGCGCGGCTAACCGAGGCGGGTCAGGCGCTGCTGATCCATGCCCGCCAGGTGGCGATGCAACTGGAACGCGCCCACGGCGAAATGGAAGCGCTACGCGGCCAACGCGACGCCCGGCTCTGCATAGGCGTCACGCCCTGGCTGGTGCCCACGCTATTGCCGGAAGTGGTGTTGCGCTTTCGCCAACGTCTGCCGGAAATCCGGCTGGAACTATTCGAAGGCTTGCTGGCGGTGGCGCTGCCGCGCTTGCGCGACGGCCAGATGGATTTCGCCATCGGCCCGCTGTTCGAGCCGCTGGCGCAGGAATTCCATTGCCAGCCGCTGTTCAGTCACGGCGGCCGAGTGTTCGCCCGCAACGGGCATCCTGCGCTGCGCGCACAATCCTTGTCCGCGCTGCTGGAGCAGGATTGGGTGGTCAATTACAGCCCGGCCAGCTACCGCCACGTGCTGGACCAGTTGTTCACCCGCCACGGCCTGGCTATCGCGCCGGAACGGCTGATCTGCGCGCAGTCGATGGCGCTGCTGGCCGGCCTGGTTCAGGCCGGCATGCTCAGCTATGGGCCGGAACCCTTGTTGCTGTGTCCGGAGTTCGCCGGCAAGGTCCAGGCCTTGTCGCTGCGGGAAGACATGGAAGAGATCGTCATCGGCGTGATCAGCCTGCAAGGGCAGGCTCACGGTTATGCCGCGCGCGGCTTCATCGACTGTCTGCGGCAGACGCTGCGCCAACGCATGGGCTCGGCCCGGCCAGAGGACCGGGCGCTGGCGCGCATGCTGACGCTGCGGTTTTAGAACCCGTTCAAAGCCGCGAAGATTCGTCGGTACGGCGTTGACCGGCGATTGCCTCGCTCAATCAAAGCGCAAGGTGTAGCGCGACTCTACCGAGGCGTCGGTACCCGCCCGCAGCACCATCGACCAACCCTTGCTCAGTTGATAGGCCAGCTTCACCGCCTGGTTCGCGCTGGTTACGCCGTACTCGTAGCCCAAATACAGTTCGCGGGTCAGCTGACGGCCCACCGTCACCACCTGCTCCGCCGGGCTCACCGTGCCGTTGGCCAAGGTTTTTTCCTTGCGGCTGGACACGCCCAAGTCATCGAACAGGCCGATCTGGTCGTTGAGCGAACCGGCCAACATCATGCCGGCGGAGGCCGCCAGATCGTTGTCGTCGCGCTCGCCGCTCGCCGCCCGGCCCAACACCAGCCAGGCCAGCTTGTCCTTTTCCGACATCGGCTCGTCCGCGATCAGACGCACCTTGGGCACCGACACCGAACCGCTGACTTCCACGCCGGCTCCCACCGGCGACAGGCGGCGCTTGGCGCGCACATTGAGCAGCGGATTATCCAGAGGGCCGTTGAAGGTGATCGCGCCGTACTCGATGTCCAAGTCCTGTCCGTAAGCCTTGTAACGGCCCTTGACCACACGCACTTGGCCCTTGGCGCCCGGCGCTTCGCCCGGATTGGCGCTCACGCGCACCGAGCCGGTCAAGTCCACGTTCAAGCCCTGGCCGGAGAAGCGGAAGTGATCTCCCAGGTCCAGATCCAGCGCCACTGTCAGCGGCATGCTGGCGAAGGCCGACGGCTCCGGCCCGGGCCGGCCCTTGACCATCACGTCATCGCTCAGGCTGGGCGCGCCGAACTTGGGCAGGCCGATGCGGCCCTGATCCGCGCGGATATGGCCGGTCAGCGACAATTTGCCGGCCACCATCGCCAGTTCCGTACGGCCGGACACCACCAGGCGGCGGTTGGGACGGTCGAACACGCCGAACTTGCGCAACTCCACCGCCACCCGCGCATCCGGGGTGTCGCCGCTGAGATCCAGCGCTCCGCTAGCCGCCACCTCGCCTTCGCCGCCGGCGAAACGCAAGCGCTCCAACACCAGCTTGCGGCCGTCCAGCCGCGCCAGCAGGCTGCCGTCGCCCAGGCGGATGCCAGTGCGGCGGTCGGCCAGCAATAATTTGTCGCCGCGTATCGTCCCTTGCGCCATCGGCAGGCTCAGTGCGCCGGTCAGCGCCAGATTGGCGCCGATCTGACCGCCCAGTTCCAAAGACGGGCCGGCGAAGCTAGCCAGCGTCGCCAGCGAGGGCACGCTGGCGCTGACGGTGGCGTTGAGCGGGGTTTTGGCGTCGATGGCGCCGCCGTTCCACGGTACGGAACCCTTGCCTTGCAGCTGGGCGTAGCGGCTATCCAAATTCAGATCGAACAAGGCGCGGCCGCCGTCCAACGTCAGGGTGGCGACCGCGGTCTTCAAGCCCAGCGCCACGTCCTTGCCCTTGTCTCCCGGCAATTGCACATCGCCGCCGGCGCGGCGCAGCGCGAATTGGCCCTTGGCGTTGGCCGCCAAATTCAGATTCCAGTCGGAGTCGAAGCTCAGATCCTGCTTCACCGGCAGGCTGAGCAAGGGGCCCAGCTCCGCCAGCCTCAAGCCGCGCGCGGAGCCGCGGGTGCTGAGCGCTCCGTTGGCCCCGCGGTTGAGTTCCGCCAGGGTAATGCTGCCGCCCAGCGCGGCCAAGCGGGCGTTGCCCACCTTGATCTGCTCGCCCAGCTCCAGCGCCACCGGCGCCAGCAGGCTGAGGCCGGGACGACCACTCAACTCCAGCTTGCTCAAGGTGCCGGCCCAAGGCCCGGCCTCGCCGCGCAAGCCGCCGCTAGCCGCCAGTTGCAGCGCGTAGGGGTGATCGGCCAGACGGAAACGTCCGTCCAACTGCAGGGCGTGGCGCGCACGGGTGCCGTTGGCGCTGGCGCGCAATTGCTCGGCGCGGAAACCGCCGGCCTGCAGCGCGGCCACATCCAGTTTGAGCTGGAACGGACTGTTCTGGTCGGCTTTGACGTTGCCGCTGAATTGCATGCTCTGCACGGCGATATTGCCCGGCAGCTTCAGACGGTCGGCTTGCAGGTTGGCGCTGATCAACGGCGCCTTGGGCGTGCCAGCCAGTTCTCCCTGCCCCTTGACCACACCGGAGAAGCCGGGGCCGATCAGACCGAGGTTGGGCGCGTCGATCAAGAGTTTTAGCTTGTCGCCGGCCACGCCGTAAGCGCCGTTGGCCTGCAGCCGGTTCTGCGCCAGCCTCAGGTCGGCGCTGAGCGATTTCAGACGTTCGCCCTGCAGTTGCAGGTCGGCGGCGCCGCTTAGCGGCGCGCCGGACAGCTTGCTGGGGGAGAATTGCAGCTTGGCCGCCACATTCAGCGGGCTGGCCAGTTGGCCCTTGGCCTGCAGACTGGCGTTGAGGTCGCCGCTGGGCAAGCCGGGCTTGAGCTTGGACGGGTCTGCGCGATTGAGCTTGCCGTTGAAATCGAACAACTGCTTGCCATCCAGCCCCAATTGGCCGGATAGAGCCAGGCTGCCCACGCCGGCGGTCAATTCCGCCTGCCGGATCAGCAGCGCCGGGTGCGGCGCCGGCGCAAAACCGACATTGGCCTTGGCCTGCAGGGTTTTGCCCTTGAGCTGGGCCAGGATGTTCGGACCGCTCAGAGGGCCGTCCAGCGTCACTCGGCCGTCCAGACTGTCGTCCGGCGCGTCGGCGTGCAATTGCCGCAGGCCCAGCTTGGAAATATCCAACGCCAGCTTGAGCCGGTCCGGCCGCACCTGGCCGGCCAGGCCGATTTCGCCGCCGGCGATCCGGGCGTGGGTGTTGAACAGCTCCAGCGCCTTGTCGTCGGCGCGGAACTCGCTTACCAGCAAGGATAGCGGCAAGCGCTGATCGGACAAGGGGCCGGCCTGCTCGTTGAGGAGGGTCAGCCCGCCTTTGACGCGCTGGCCGGCGTCCGGCTCCGCAAACACCGCCAAACTGAGTTTGGCGCGCGGCCATTCCGGCAGGATGGCTTGCGGATTGATGCCGGCCATGCGTGCGTCCAGCCGGGTAAAGCTATTGAAGGGATTGCTGGCGAAGGGCAGCAGGCCGCCCTTGACGTCGGCCACCAAGTCTTTGCCGGATAACTCGCCGTCAAAGCTCAGGTGCAGCAGATTGCCGCCCAGCGCCAGCCGCGCCTGATAGGGAATCTTGTCCAGTTCGCCGTCGGCGCTGAGCTTGCCCTGCAGCGCGAAGGGCTTGGCATCGGCCAATTGCAGCGCCGCCGCGGCCTCGCCCCAGGGCGAACCCAGGCGCTTGAGCTTGAGATCGTGGCGCCGGCCATCGTAGACGTAGCCGGCTTCCAGGCCGTAAAGCCGCAGCTTAGCCGGCTCCAGCGTCACGCTGGCCACACTCAACCGGTCCAGACGGATCTCCAGCGGCAAGGCTAGAGACTCCGGCGCACCGCTGGGCGGGGTGGCCGGCGTCGGTTTCACCGCCACCTTGACGTGGCCCACGGCCAATTGCCGCACCCACAATTGGCGCTGCCACAAGGCGCCAGGCCGCCAGTCCAGCTGCACGGACTCGATGTCCACGTCGCTGCCAGCGCTGCGCACGCGCACCTCGCTCAATTTGAAGCCGTCCCACAGCGTGCCTTCGGCGTGCTTGACGCTGACGGTGTTGCCGCTGAGGCCGCCCAGCGACTGCATCAGCCAGGCGAAACCGGCGCGGCTGCCGGTCAACCAGGCGCTGGCTGCCAGCAGCAGCGCGACCAGCAATAAGGGCAGCCACAGCAGCCAGCGCCAACGACGGCGCTTGGGCTTGGCCGGCGGCGGCGGGGCGGTGTCGGGAGTGGGGGAGGTGTCGGTTTCGCTCATGAATGCATTCAGGTCAGAAGGCCAGGCCCAGGCTGAGGTTCCAGCGGATTTTGCCGTCGCGCTCCGCCTTGGCGAAGTCAAAGGCCAGCGGGGCCACCGGGCTCATCCAGCGCACCCCCACGCCGTTGGCGCGCTCCACCTGGAAGCCCTTCCAGCTCTGGCTGGCGTTGCCGGCGTCGGTGAACAGGGCCAGATACCAGTCCGGCTTGATCGGGATTTGATACTCCAGGCTGCCGGTGGCCACCACGCGGCCGCCCAGCACCGAGCCGTTGGGGCCCGGCAGGCCCAGGCTCTGGTAATCGTAGCCGCGCACGCTGTTGGCGCCGCCGGCGCGGAACAGGATGGAGGACGGCACCGCATCCTTGTCGTTGGCCCACACTTGACCCAATTCCAGCCGGCCGACGAAGGTGCCGTACTTGGGAAACGGCGACCAGTAAGCAACGGTGCGGGCGTAGCCGCGCACATAGGAGGTTGAGGACAGCGCGCTGCCGACCGTGCCGGAAAGCTGAAAGTCCAGCAAGACGCCGGAGCGCGGCCGCATCAGATCGTCCACCGCGCGCTGGGTCCAGCCGTAGACCAGCTGCAAGGCGCGGGTATCCTTGTTGGACACGCCGCCGGCCTCCTCGCTTTCCATCAGGTACTGCAGGCCGAGGCGCGCCTCGATATTGCCGCGAGTACGGGTGCGCCAGCCGCCCACATCGCTGCTGCGGGTTTTCAGGCCCTGCACGTCGTCGGTCTTGAAAGCGCTGGTGATGGAGTGGGAATAGCCGTCGGACTGGCGCGGAAAGCCCAGACCCAACGATAGCGATTGCTGGTTTTTCTTCCAGTTGGTCACCAGCGAGCCGGTGTAGCCGCGGCGGAAGATATTGTAATGGTCGTAACCGACGCGCACGCCGGGGCCGTCGCCGGAGTCGTAGATCAAGCCCAGCTCCAGCTTCTGGCGCGGCATTTCGGTGACGTCCACTTCCACCGGCACCCGGTGGGTCTCCGGGTCGATACGGGCCATGTCGGCGCTGACCACCACATTGGAGAAATGCGGCGCCTGCTCCAGCGCCGACTGGTAATCAAAAATTTTCTGCAGCCGGTATGCGGTGCCGGGGGAGAAATCCGCCAAGCCGGTGGCGATCTTTTCCGGATAACGCTTCATGCCTTTGACGGTGATGTCGCCGAACAGGATCACCGGCCCGCTGTCGATGTCCACCACCAGTTGCGCGCGGCGGGTGGCCGGATCGATTTCCGCCACGCTTTTGCTGATCTGCGCTCTGGGGAAGCGGTCGGCGGTGATCAGACGCATCACCGCGCGCTTGCTGCCGTCCCAGTCGGATTGCCGATAAGGCGCGCCCATCGGCAGAGACCAGGCCTCGAGCACCGCGGCGAAGCGTTGCTGGAAATCGCCTTCGTCGCGTATCGGCCCGTTCAGGCGGATGGTGACGTCGTCGATCAGCGTGGGTTGGCCGGGCTTGACCTCGATCACGTACTGCCGGGGGCTTTCTTCGCGCACATTGACGCGCGCGTCGAAGTAACCCTCGGTCTCCAGCAGCTTGCGCGCATCCTCCGGGGTGCTCCGCACCAGTTCGGCCAGCAGCGTTTCGTCCATTTCTTCTTCCAGACGGCTGGTGACCAATTCCAGATTGTCTTGCAGCAAGCCGGCCAGGCCGGAAGGCGCGTCGACGCGCACGCTGTAATCCAGCTTGGCCCAGGCGGGCGTCGCCGACAGCAATAAGATCAATGAAATGAGCAGGCGGGAGCTTGGCATGGTCCGATTCGTTTAGTGTCGAGGCCATGGTAACGAAACTTGCGGCGGCTGGCGAGAAGCGGCTGGGCGGCTTCAAAATCGCGCGGACAGGCCGGTGTTTTCTTAAACCAAAAGCTTAATTTATATTCAATTTAAATTTAGAAAACGGCGCGTAGGCTTTCGTTTTGCTCATCGCAAGCCGGCCACACGCGCCATTTAGGCGCAATGAGGTATGACTGGCCGCACCGGCAATAGTTTTACCCTCAGCGGTTTTTATAGCGCCGGCTCAATATGGTCGGGCGCATAAAAAAAGGGCAAACCCGGAGGTTCGCCCTTTTCCTTTCCGAGCCGCGCTTACTTCTTGCGCTGCGGCGGCAAATCCGTGCAAGTGCCGTGCGCCACTTCCGCCGCCATGCCGATGGACTCGCCCATGGTGGGATGCGGGTGGATGGTCTTGCCGATATCGGTGGCGTCGCAGCCCATTTCAATGGCCAGGCACACTTCGCCTATCATGTCGCCGGCATGCGGACCGACGATGCCGCCGCCGATGATCTGGTGGCTTTCCGCGTCGAAGATCAGCTTGGTGAAGCCCTCGTCGCGGCCATTGGCGATGGCGCGGCCGGAGGCGGCCCACGGAAACACGCCCTTCTCGATCTTCAGGCCTTGCTTCTTGGCTTCGTCCTCGGTGACGCCGACCCAAGCCACTTCCGGATCGGTGTAAGCCACGCCCGGGATCACGCGCGCGTCGAAGTAGGACTTCTGGCCGGCGCAGTTTTCCGCCGCCACATGGCCTTCATGCACGCCCTTGTGCGCCAGCATCGGCTGGCCGACGATGTCGCCGATGGCGAAGATGTGCGGCACATTGGTGCGCTGCTGTTTGTCCACCGGGATGAAGCCGCGATCGGTCACCGCGATGCCGGCGTTTTCCGCGCCGATCAGCTTGCCGTTGGGCGCGCGGCCGGTGGCGTACAGCACCAGGTCGTAGCGTTGCGGTTCTTTCGGGGCTTGATCGCCTTCGAAAGTCACCCACACGCCGTCGTCCTTGGGTTCCACGGCCACGGTCTTGGTGTTCAGCATGATGTTGTCGAAACGATGGGCGTTCCACTTCTGCCAAACCTTGACCAGGTCGCGGTCCGCGCCCTGCATCAGGCCGTCCATCATTTCCACCACGTCCAGGCGCGCGCCCAGCGTGGAGTAGACGGTGCCCATTTCCAGGCCGATGATGCCACCGCCGATGATCAACATGCGGTTGGCCACGCCCTTCAGCTCCAGCGCGCCGGTGGAGTCCACCACGCGCGGATCGTCCGGAATGAACGGCAGCTTCACCACGCGGGAACCGGCGGCGATGATGGCGTTCTTGAATTTGACGATTTTCTTCTCGCCGCTCTCTTCGCGGCCCTTGCCGGTGGTGGCGGACACTTCGATGTGGTGCGGGTCGATGAAACGGCCGTTACCGCGCACGATCTCCACCTTGCGCGCCTTGGCCATGCCGGCGAGGCCGCCGGTCAGCTTGGCGATGACCTTTTCCTTGTAGCCGCGCAGCATGTCGATGTCCACTTCCGGCTTGCCGAACTTGATGCCGTTGGCGGCCAGATGGCTGACCTCGTCGATCACCGCCGCATTGTGCAGCAGGGCCTTGGACGGGATGCAGCCCACGTTCAGGCAGACGCCGCCCAGGGTGGAATAGCGCTCGACGATGACCACTTTCAGGCCCAGGTCGGCCGCGCGGAAGGCGGCGGAATAACCGCCGGGACCGCCGCCCAACACCATCACGTCGCATTCGATGTCGGCGCCGCCGCTATGGCTGGCGGCGACCGGAGCGGCCTGCGGCGCGAAGCCGGCTTGGGTGGTGGCGGAGGCGACGCCGGTGGTTTCCACCGGCTTCACTTCAGCCGGAGCCGCGGCGGCTGCGCCGGCGGCTTCTACGATCACGATCACATCGCCTTCGGAGACTTTGCCACCCACGGCGACGCGCACTTCCTTGACGGTGCCGGCGGCTTCGGCCGGCACTTCCATCGTGGCCTTGTCGGTTTCCAGCGTGATCAGGCTGGCTTCTTTCGCGATCACGTCGCCCGGCTTGACGAAGACTTCGATCACGTCCACGTTGTTGTGGCCGCCGATGTCCGGGACTTTCAGTTCAATCAGATTGCTCATGGTTTTCCATCCGCAACGTAAGGCGGAAGCCCGGAAGCCTCCGCCGATATTCAGCAGAATCGTTCGCTTGAGCGGCGCGCTCCGGCTAGACCGGAGCGGCCGTTCTGCTGGCGATTACAGAATCAGGCGGCGCACGTCGGACAGCAGCTTGCCCAGATGCACGGTGAAGCGCGCGGCGGCGGCGCCGTCGATCACGCGGTGATCGAAGGACAGCGACAGCGGGCACATCAGGCGCGGCGCGAATTCCTTACCGTTCCACACCGGCTTGATCTGCGACTTGCAGACGCCGAGGATGGCCACTTCCGGCGCGTTCACGATAGGCGTGAAGCTGGTGCCGCCAATGCCGCCCAGGCTGGAGATGGTGAAGGTCGCGCCCTGCATGTCGGTGGGCTTGAGCTTGCCTTCGCGGGCCAGCTTGGACAGGTCGGTCAGTTCCTGAGCGATCTGGCGCAGGCCCTTCTTGTCCGCGTCCTTGATCACCGGCACTACCAGGCCGTTAGGCGTGTCGGCGGCGAAGCCGATGTGGTAATACTGCTTCAGCACCAGGTTGTCGCCGTCCAGCGAGCTGTTGAAGGTCGGGAAGGCCTTCAGCGCTTCGGCGGCCGCCTTGATGATGAAGGCCAGCGGACTGATCTTCAGGCCGGACTTTTCCCACTCCTTGCCCACGGTCTTGCGGAAGTCTTCCAGCTCGGTGATGTCGCACTCATCGTTGAAGGTTACGTGCGGGATCATCACCCAGTTGCGCGACAGATTGGCGCCGGAAATCTTCTGGATGCGGGACAGCGGCTTGGTTTCGATCGGGCCGAACTTGGCGAAATCGACTTTCGGCCACGGCAACAGATCCAGACCCGCGCCGGAGCCCGCCGTCGCGGCGGCCGGGGCCAGCGAGGCCGGGTTCTGCATCACGCCCTTGACGAAGGCTTTGACGTCGTCTTCCGTGATGCGGCCCTTGCGGCCATTGCCCTTGACCTTGCCCAGATCCACGCCCAGTTCGCGCGCCAGACGGCGCACGGACGGACCAGCGTGGGCCTTGGAGAAGGCGATTTCGTCGATGGCGGCGGCCACGGCCGCGGCGACCGGTGCCACGGCGGGTGCGGCGGCTGCCGGGGCCGGTGCGGCCGGGGCTGCTGCCGGAGCCGGCGCGGCGGCTGCCGGGGCGGAGGCCGCTGCGACAGCGCCTTCCACCACCACGATCAGATCGCCTTCGCTGACCTTGTCGCCCACTTTCACTTTGACTTCCACCACGCGGCCAGCGGCGGAGGCCGGCACTTCCATGGTGGCCTTGTCGGTTTCCAGCGTGATCAGGCTGTCGTCGACGGCGATGTCATCGCCGACCTTGACGGTGACTTCAATCACGTCGACGCCATTGTGACCGCCAATGTCCGGCACGCGGATTTCACTGCGGCCGGAGGCCGCGGGCGCTGCGGCCGCTGGAGCCGGAGCCGGAGCCGCTGCAGGCGCGGCTGCGGGAGCCGGGGCTGCGGCCGCCGGGGCCGGTGCGGACGCGGCGGCGCCCACTTCCAGGATGGCGATCACGTCGCCTTCGGAAATTTTGCCGCCGACGACGGCTTTGACTTCCTTGATCACACCTGCGGTTTCCGCCGGCACTTCCATGGTGGCCTTGTCGGTTTCCAGCGTGATCAGGCTGTCGTCCACGGACACGGTCTGGCCCGGGACGATGAATACTTCGATGATGTCTACATTGCTGTGACCGCCGATGTCGGGCACTTTCAATTCGATCAGATTGCTCATGAGCTTTCCATTCGTAAGGCGGAAGCCCCTTTCGGGGCCTGCCGCCGGATATCCGCTACAGATTCGCTTGCCATGCAAAGGCGGAAGGCCCCGGCCTGAACCGGGGCTTCCGCTTTGCGATTACACTTTCCAGCTAGGCAGCTTGTCGGTCTTGATGCCGTACTTGGCGATCGCCTCGGCCACCTTGGACGCTTCGATCTTGCCGTCGCGCGCCAGAGCGGACAGCGCCGCAAGAGCCACGTGGTAGCGATCCACCTCGAAGAAGGAGCGCAGGTTGGCGCGGCTGTCGGAGCGACCGAAGCCGTCGGTGCCCAGCACCACGTAACGGCCCGGAACGTATTCGCGGATCTGATCGGCGTAGTTGCGGATGTAGTCGGTTGCGGCCACGACCGGACCTTGACGGCCGGACAGTTGCTGCGCCACGTAGGAGGCGCGCGCTTCGGCGGTCGGGTTCAGCAGGTTGTGACGCTCGGCTTCCATGCCGTCGCGGCGCAGCTGGTTGAAGGAGGTCACGCTCCAGATGTCGGCGCCGATGCCGAAATCAGCCTTCAGCAAGTCGGCCGCGGCCATCACTTCGCGCAGGATGGTGCCGGAGCCCATCAGCTGCACTTTGACCTTGGCGTCGCCGCCGTCCTGCAGCAGGTACATGCCCTTCAGGATGCCCTCTTCCGCGCCCGCCGGCATGGCCGGATGAACGTAGTTTTCGTTCATCAGGGTCAGGTAGTAGAAGACGTCTTCCTGCTCGGCGTACATGCGGCGCAGGCCGTCCTGCACAATCACCGCCAGCTCATAAGCGAAGGTCGGGTCGTAGCTGATGCAGTTCGGAATCAAGCCGGCCTGGATGTGGCTGTGACCGTCTTCGTGCTGCAGGCCCTCGCCGTTCAACGTGGTGCGGCCGGCGGTGCCGCCCAGCAGGAAACCGCGGGCGCGCATGTCGCCGGCGGCCCAGGCCAGATCGCCGATGCGCTGGAAGCCGAACATCGAGTAGTAGATGTAGAACGGAATCATCGGCTGGCTGCTGTTGGCGTAGCTGGTCGCCGCGGCGATCCAGTCGGCCATCGCGCCCGGCTCGTTGATGCCTTCCTGCAGAATCTGGCCGTCCTTGGATTCCTTGTAGAACATCAGCTGGTCATGATCCTGCGGCACATAGTTCTGACCCTGGGTGGACCAGATGCCGTACTGGCGGAACATGCCTTCCATGCCGAAGGTACGGGATTCGTCCGGTACGATCGGAACCACGCGCTGACCAATGTTCTTGTCCTTCATGATGGTGCCCAGCATGCGGACGAAGGCCATCGTGGTGGAGAACTCGCGATCGCCGGACGCTTGCAGCTGCGCGTCGAACACGGACAGTTCCGGCGTTTGCAGCGGGGTGGTCACCGGCTTGCGCGCCGGCAGGTAGCCGCCCAGCGCTGCGCGGCGTTCACGCATGTACTTCATTTCCGGGCTGTCTTCGGCCGGCAGATAGTACGGCACGTTCGGCAGCTCTTCGTCGGACACCGGAATGCCGAAGCGATCGCGGAATTTGCGCAGCGAATCCAGATCCATTTTCTTGGCCTGGTGCGCGATGTTCTTGGCTTCGCCGGACGCGCCCATGCCGTAACCCTTGATGGTCTTGGCCAGAATCACGGTCGGACGGCCGTTGGCGTTGTTGGACGCCTCGTGGTAAGCGGCGTACACCTTGTGCGGATCATGGCCGCCGCGGTTCAGCGCCCAGATCTCGTCGTCGGACATATTGGCGACCATTTCGCGCAGCTCCGGGTATTTGCCGAAGAAGTGTTCGCGAACGTAAGCGCCGTCCTTGGATTTGAAGGTCTGGTAATCGCCGTCCACGCACTCGTCCATGCGCTTCTTCAGCAAGCCCTTGGTGTCCATCGCCAGCAGCGGATCCCAACGCGAGCCCCAGATCACTTTCAGGACGTTCCAGCCGGAACCGCGGAAATCGCCTTCCAGTTCCTGGATGATCTTGCCGTTGCCGCGCACCGGGCCGTCCAGACGCTGCAGGTTGCAGTTGATCACGAAGATCAGGTTGTCCAGGCCTTCGCGGGACGCCATCGAAATCGCGCCCAGGGATTCCGGCTCGTCCATCTCGCCGTCGCCGCAGAAACACCACACTTTGCGCCCCGGAGTCTTGGCCAGACCGCGGCTTTCCAGATACTTGAGGAAGCGGGCCTGGTAGATGGCCATCAAGGGGCCCAGGCCCATCGAGACGGTCGGGAACTGCCAGAAGTCCTTCATCAGCCACGGGTGCGGGTAGGAGGACAGACCGTTGCCGTCCACTTCCTGACGGAAGCTGTCCAGCTGCTCCGCGGACAGGCGGCCTTCCATGAAGGCGCGTGCGTACACCCCCGGGGAAATATGGCCCTGGAAGTAGATCAGATCGCCGTCTTGCTCATCGTTCTGAGCGCGCCAGAAGTGGTTGAAACCCACATCGTACAGAGTGGCGGAGGATTGGAAGGAGGCGATGTGGCCGCCCAGCTCCAAGTCCTTCTTGCCGGCGCGCAGCACCAAAGCGGCGGCGTTCCAGCGATTGATCGAGCGAATGCGGTGTTCCAGCTCGTGGTTGCCCGGCGACTTGGCTTCTTTGCCGAGCGGAATGCTGTTCTGGTATGCGGTGGTGGCGTCAAACGGCAGATGGGCGCCGCGGCGGCGGGTGCGCTCGACCAGTTTCTCCAACAGGTAATGCGCGCGCTCCGGGCCTTCGGCGTCCAGCACCGACTCCAGCGCTTCAGTCCATTCCTGGGTTTCCAACGGATCGATATCGTCAGGGAAAGTTGCAGCCATCTCTGGTCCTCACAGCAAGGTGGATCGGGGGCCGTATGTAGCACTGCGCGGCCCCGCGTTATTGCAATTGGCTCGGATTCGAACCAATTTATTAGCTTCAGATTATAAACGAACGCAATCGCAAATAAAAATGTTCATTTACGAAAATGAGCGCCGTGTCTTGAGCAAGTGTACGTCTTCCCGCTTTCACAAAGGAATAGGTCAAGCGTACTAACGCTTGTTTAGGGGCGTAAAACAGCGGTTATTGCGCCGCACCATGTTGTTTTTTTGCGATTTTCTGTCGTAAATTGAAACATTCGTTTCAGTTGCGCGCTTACTTCTTCCTCTCGTCCCTGACCAGCCTATCCAGTTCGCGGATGCGCGCTTCGATTGAGGAGCGCAGGTAAAAGTCGCCTCCCTTGGCCTTGCTGGCCAGTTGGAATTGCTCCATCGCCGGCTGGTAACGCTGTTCATAATAGAAGGCGTTGCCCAGCGCCGCGTGATAACGCAACGGATCGCGGTCGGCGTACAAACTGGCCTGGCGCCGATACAGGCCCGCGTTGTCCGGATGACGGCTCAACTGAGTCTTGATCAGACTCAGCGCCCCCTGGCTGTCCCCGCTGGCGACGGCGACGTCGATGTCCAGCAGTTGCAGCGACAAGCTCTGCGGGAAACGGGCCAAAGCGGCGCGCACGGCGTTGCGGGCGGCGGGCCAGTCCTTGCGTTCGCGCTCTATCGCTACCTCCAGCCCCCTCAGCATCGGGTGATCCGGCAGCTTGGTCCGCGCCTTGGCCAGCGCCTGACGCGCGCCGGCGATATCGCGCTGGCGCAGCTTGACCTGAGCCAAGCCATACCACTGCGCGCCCTCGTTCAGATACAGGCCGCGGTCCAACGACGCCTCGTAGTGGCGCAGCCCCTCGTCCGGCGTCAGCGTCGCGGCGCGCAGCTTCTCCCGCACCAGCAGGTAGTCAATGCTGTCCGCGCGCATCTTCACCGGGTAATCCAAGGCGCGGTTTTCCGCTTCGCTGATGCGCTCCAGCGTCACCGGGTGGGTTCGCAGAAAGGCCAGCGCCGCGTTGTCGCTGTAACGCTCGTTCTGCTGCAGCCGCTGGAAAAAGGCCGGCATGCTGCGCACGTCGAAACCGGCCTGGCTCATATACTGCATGCCGACACGGTCGGCTTCGCGTTCGAAATCTCGCGAAAACGCCAGCTGATTGGAAATCGACAGGCCCATGCCGGCGGAAACCACGCCCATCGCGCCCTGGCCGCTGCCGGCCTTGGCCGCCAGCGCCGCGGCGATGATGGTGCCCAACAATAGCAAGGGGCTGGTGGCGCTGCTGGCCGCCTTCATCCGCGCAATGTGGCGCTGGGCGACGTGGGCGGTTTCATGCCCCAGCACCGAGGCGAGTTCGCCTTCGCTCTGGGTCGCCAGCAACAGGCCGATATTGATGCCGATATAGCCGCCGGGCATGGCGAAGGCGTTGATGCCGCTGTCGTTGACACAGAAATAGGTGAAACTGACGCCGGGCAGCTTGACGCCGCTGGAGAGCCGGCCGCCGATGTCGTTGAGGTAATCGTTGACTTCCTGATCGTCGACGATGTCTCCCGCCTCCAACATCGCGCGCCAGGCCTGCCGGCCAATGCGGCTTTCATCCGCCAGCGTTAGCGAGGCGTCCGACACCTCGCCCAGATCGGGCAAATCGGCATAACTGACGGACGGGTGCAACAAGCTCAGCGCCAGCACGCCGGCCAGCAAGGTCTGTTTGGTCATCCGGCTATGATAGCCATGATCCGCCCCAAGTTGCATGAGGCGACGCAACATCAACTGTCAAAGAGTATGAGCTTCCCCGCCTCCCCGCCGCGGCGCGGCCAGCGCTTCCCAGGCCGCTTGCGCGCTCAAATGCACGCGGCCGGCAAAGCCGGCCAGCAGGCCGCCGCTCTCCATGCGCTGCGTCACCGGCCCCTTGATCTCGGCCAGATGCAGCGTCACGCCGCGCGCCGCCAGCTCGGCGTCCAGCCGCGCCAGCATCAGCAAGGCGCTGGTATCCACGCGATTGACCGCGCTCATGATCAACACCAGCCGTGTCGCCCCCGCCTGGGCGGCCAGCCGACGCAACACCTCGCCCCGCACCTGGCGGGCGTTGCCGAAAAACAGGCTCTCGTCCACGCGCAAAAACAGCGCGCCGGGCAGGCTCTCGACGGCAAAGCGCAGCCGGTTGCGAAAATGATGGCTGCCCGGCAGCCGGCCCAGCTCGGCGATATGCGGCCGGCTGCTGCGCCACAACATGGCGGCCAGCGACATCAGCACGCCGGCGACAATGCCGGAGTCCACTCCCAGCCACAGCACCAGAATGAAAGTCAGCGCGAAGGCCGCCGCGTCGGCGCGGTCGATTCGCCAGGCCAGCCTCAGGCTGTCGAAACGTATCATGGCGCTGACCGATGCGATGATCATCGCCGCCAGCACCGCCAGCGGCAGCATGGCCAGCGCGCCGGCGGCGAAGCTGGCCAAGAGCATGATGCCCAGGGCGGCCACCACCGAGGCCAGTTGAGTCTGGGCGCCGGCCTCCGCGTTGACCATGGAACGCGTGAGTCCGCCGGTGACCGGAAAACCGCCGGACAGCCCGGCGCCGATATTGCACAGACCCAGCGCCAGCAGCTCCCGGTCCGGATCCACTTCATCTCCGCGGCGCTGCGCCAGCGCCTGGGCCACCGCCAGGCTCTGCACGTAATTGATCAAAGCGATGAAAAAGGCCGGCAGCGCCAACTGCGACCACTGATCCAAACTCAAACCCGGCCAAGTCGGGGCCGGCAGACCCGGCGGAATCTCGCCCACCACCGGCAAGGCGGACCGCAGACCCAGGCCTGCCACCAGCGCCATGCCCAACAACACCGCCAGCAGCGGCGCCAAACGCAGCCAAAGCTGCCGCGCCGGCCCGCCCAGGCCGCAGCGGCGCAACAACGGCTCACCCAACCAACGCGCCAACAACAGCATGGCCAGCGCCGCAGCGCCAAACAGCAGCGCCAACGGGTTAAGCCCGTCCACCGCCTTCCACAGCCCGGCCAACAGTTGCGGCAAGGATGCGCCGCCGGCCTGCACGCCCAGCAAGGGGCCCAATTGCGACAGCACAATCAGCAAGGCCGACGCCGAAGTGAAGGCCGCCAGCACCGGCTCGGACAATAGATCGGCGATAAAACCCAGCCGCAGCAGGCCAAGCGCCGCCAACATCGCCCCGGACAACAGCGCCAGACCGATGGCCAGCGCCAGATAATCGCCCGAGCCCGGTTCGGCCAACCGCGTCAGCGTAGCCGCCACCAATAAGGAAGTCATCGCCATCGGCCCCACCGACTGCGCGTGGCTGCGCCCGGCCAATGCGTAAATCAGCAAGGGGGCGATGCTGGCGTACAGGCCCGCCTGCGCCGGCAAGCCGGCCACCAGCGCGTAAGCCAGACCTTGCGGCGCCAGCAACAAGGTCACCACCAGGCCCGCGCCCAAGTCCCCCGGCAAATAGGCGCGCCGATAGCCGCGCAGCCAATCCGGCAGCCCAAACCTCATCCGCGCCGCTCCCATCGTCCGGCCAGCCACAGGCCGGCCGCCATCGCCGGCAAAAACCAAGCGCTCTGCGGCAACGCCATGCCGCCCAACAGCAAGGCCGGTCCCGGACAGATGCCGGCCAATCCCCAACCAACGCCAAACAAGAGGCTGCCGCCGATTAAGCGGCGCGTCAGCGGCGTCTTGGCCGGCAATTGCGTCGGCTCGCCCAGCAAGGCGCGCGGGCGGCGCTCGGCCAGACGGAACGCCGGCCAGGCCATGGCGACGGCTCCGGCCATCACCAGCGCCAAGCTGGGATCCCAGGCGCCGCCCAGATCCAGAAAAGCCAATACCTTGGCTGGATTACCCATGCCGGACAACAACAAGCCCAGGCCGAACAACAGCCCCGCGCCCGCCATAGACAATAAGCGTTTCCACTCCGCCGTCATCTTCATGCACCCCAATGTCCGAGCACCGCCGCCGTAACGAAACCGGCAAGCATGAAAGCCGCCGTCGCCGCCAGCGAACGAGGCGACTGCCGCGCCAGACCGCAAACGCCGTGGCCGCTGGTGCAGCCGGAGCCTAAGCGCGCGCCGATGCCCACCAACAAGCCGGCAACCAACAAGCGCACGCCGCCGGCTTCCACCCTGACCGCGGGCCATTCCCCAACGCCCAGACGCCACAAGGCCGGCGCCGCCATCAAGCCCAAGAGAAAAACCAGCCGCGCGCGCCAGTCCGCACGCCCATCCAACAGGCCGGCCACCATGCCGCTGATGCCGGCGATGCGGCCATGCAGCAAGACCAGCCAGCCTGCCGCCCCTCCGATCAATACCCCGCCCAATAAAGCAGGCCACGGCGTGAAGGCCGCCCAATCCACCGTCATCGCGCCTCTCCCTCGGGCCGGTCGGAGCAAAACAGCGCGTGCAAGGCGTTCAGCAAAGCCAAGGCGTCAGCGCTGGCCACGCTGTAATAAACCCATTTGCCTTCGCGCCGGGTCGCCACCAGGCCTTCATTGCGCAACACACCCAACTGCTGCGACAAGGAGGGCTGTCGGATGCCGGTCAAACGCTCCAGTTCCGACACCGACTTTTCCCCGTCCACCAGTTGGCACAGCAACAGCAGCCTGTCCTCGTTGGCCAGGCCCTTCAACAACAAGGCGGCGCGGCCGGCATTGGCGCGCAGCATGTTCAAATCCATATTCGTTCTCCCGCCGCCGGCATCCGGCGTCGCAAACATTATGTTTTATAATATAATGTAAATCAACGAACTGTTACCGCCGCGCCACACGGCCCACGCGTCGCCACATGGCCTATCAGTCACCATCGCGCCGGGAAAAACTGTTGTAGACTCAAGGCCATGAACCTATTTCCAGCCGCGGCGCCGGCCCGGCCATCCAACGCCATGCCCTCGACTCGACTCCCGCCCGCCCCCAGGCAACTGGTGCACGAACGCGGTATTCCCGCCTTCGGCGTATATCAGGGCATCATTGACCGGCTGGACTGGCGCGCGCTGAAAACCACGCCCTATCAACGGCTGACACGCCGGCTGCACCACAAACGCTGGCAATACGCGGCCATCGCCCATCCGGCCTTTTTCATCGGCGTCGCCATCGTCGACGTCGGCTGGACCGGCACCGCCTTCGCCTATCTGTTCGACCGCAAGAGCGGCGAGGTCATCGCCGCCGCTAGCGCCAACGGCCTGCCGGGTTTCTCCACGCAAATAGAAGACCGCGCCTTCGGCGACGCCGCCTTCCAGGCCGGCCGCTGCCGCCTGAGTTTTCGCCGCGACGGCGAACGGCTGGAGCTGGCGGTGGACTCCCCTCAGTTGAAAGTGGCCGCGCATATCCAATTGGCCGACATGCCGCCGGTGCTGGCGGTGATTGCGCCGGCCAACTGGCTGGCCCATTCCACCCATAAAAGCGGCGGCCTCAGAATCAGCGGCTTCGCCGACTGCCAAGACCGGCGCTATTCCCTGGACGGCGCGGTAGCGTCGCTGGACTACTCCAACGGCTTGCTGGCGCGGGAAACCCGCTGGCGCTGGGCCAGTGCGCATTCTCTGGAACTGGGTTTCAATCTGCAGCAAGGCTATATGGGCGACACCGAGAACGCCGCCTGGTTGCGAGGCAAGCTGATCCGGCTGGGACCCGTAAACTTCGACTTCCAACCGGACGACCCGCTGCAAGGCTGGCGCATACGCAGCGACAACGGCTTGCTGGACCTGAACTTCGCCCCGGAGGGCGCGCGGCGCGAAGACAAGAACCTGCTGATCGCCGCCAGCCGCTATGTGCAGCCCATCGGCCGCTTCAACGGCCAGATCCAGGATCCGGACAGCGGCGCCGTCCATGTGGTAAGCGACTTGCTGGGCGTGACCGAGGACCATCTGTCGCGTTGGTGAGCGTAGCCCGCTCGATGCGGCACGCCTACCGCCTTTCGCCGCCATTAACTGGAGTTCATCGCAATTCTCTGCCGTAACCAGGGAAATCCCTAGTTTGCAAAAACACAAGACCAGCTGGAACAACAGTGGTAGGATGCGCCCGCAACCGAGTATTCTCTCTAAACCGCCAAACCAAACAAACCTTCAGAGCCTGTCCATGATCCTTTTGCGTCCGTGCTCCAGAACGCTCATGAACAGACTCTCAGTAGAAGATTGCCATCATGAATAGATTAAGCGCTCTGCTCGAACACAATCGCCAGTTCGTGGAAAACCGCGAATACGAGCAATTCAAGACCGACAAGTTTCCCGGCAAGGGTCTCGCCATCCTGGCCTGTATGGACGCGCGGATGGTGGAACTGCTGCCCAAGGCCATGGGCCTGAAGAACGGCGACGCCAAGCTGATCAAGAACGCCGGCGCGCTGATCACCCATCCGTGGGGATCGGTGATGCGCAGCCTGATCATGGCGGTGTACGAACTGCGCGCCGACGAGATTTGCGTGGTCGCCCACCGCGACTGCGGCATGCGCGCGGTCGACCCGCAGCGCGTGCTGGACCACGCGCTGGAACGCGGCGTATCGGAAGACACCATCGCCACGCTGCGCGCGGCCGGCATTGACCTGGACGGTTGGCTGAAAGGCTTCGACAACGTGTCCGACAGCGTGCGTCACACCGTGCAGACCATCCGCAACCATCCCTTGATGCCGAAGGACGTACCGGTGCACGGCATGGTGATCCACCCATCCACCGGCCGGCTGGAAGTCATCGTCGACGGCTACCAGAACGACGACGCGCAGGAGTAAACCTGTGCGCCTGGGCCTGTTCGGCGGCACCTTCGATCCCATCCACAACGCCCATCTGCGCATGGCCGACGCCTTCGCCGCGGAGCTGGCGCTGGACCAGGTCCGGCTGATTCCGGCCGGCCGGCCTTATCATCGCAGTCAGGGGCCGTGCGCCGCGCCGGCGCAGCGCCTCGCCATGACAGAGCTGGCGGTGGCGAACCACCCGAGACTGACGGTGGACGAGCGCGAAGTGCGTCGCCCCGGAGCCGCCTACACCATAGACACGCTGGAAGAGCTGCGCGCCGAACTGGGTCCGAACGCCGAACTATGGTTTTTGATCGGCGGCGACTCGCTTGCCACGCTGCACACCTGGAAGCGCTGGGACGAACTGTTGCGTTTCGCCAACCTGGCCGTGGCCCTGCGCCCCGGCTTCGATCCGGCCGGGCTGTCCACGCCGGTGCAAGCCTTGTGGCGCGCCCGGCAAGTCTCTGATTTTTCAAATCGAACCGCATCCGGTACAATCCGCCCCTTGGCCTTGCCGCCGGTGGACATCGCGGCCACCGACATCCGCCAGCGCCTGGCGCGCGGCGACGCGGTGGACGATGTGCTGCCGCCCGCGGTGCTGGCCTATATCCGCCAACACCGGCTATACCAGACAGTGTAGCCGCCGTGTCCGGCCACTTTCCGCCAGGCCGTCAGCAGACGGCCGGCTGCGATTCACTTTAATAAAGCAATACGGCAGGCCTGCCGGCCGCGCTTCGCGCGCCGGCCCCGCCCGTCATTTTGCGGCAGCTTCGCGCCGGCCCCGGTCAACGCGAACCCCGCATAGGAAAAGGACATTATGGAAGTGCAAGACATTGCCAAGCTGGCGATCGAAGCCCTGGAAGACGTCAAGGGCAAGGACATCATCGAACTGGACACCAGCAAGCTGACCTCGCTGTTCCAATGCATGATCGTGGCCACCGGCGACTCCAACCGCCAGGTCAAGGCGCTGGCCAACAGCGTGCACGTCAAGCTGAAGGAAGCCGGCGTGGACATCGTCGGCAGCGAAGGCCATGAAAGCGGCGAATGGGTGCTGGTGGACGCCGGCGACGTGGTCGTGCACGTGATGCTGCCCGCCGTGCGCGACTACTACGACATCGAAGCGTTGTGGGGCGGCCAGAAGCCCAGCTTCCTGCCGGCCGGCGGCCGTCCGTGGTCGGCCACCTGATCCGGCTGCGCTAAGAACGTGTTTACGATCTCGCGAGCAAGAGCGAGACAAGGTGAAAACGGCTGAGAAAGCGGAATGGTCAAGTGGTACATGAACATTTCGAGGGCGGTTTCAACGCCGTACCGCCGACGCGTGGCAGATCGTAAACAGGTTCCAAGCCGCTCATCGAAACGGGGACGCAAGTCCCCGTTTGCGTTTACTCCCCTGGCTCACTCACGATGAAAATCACTATTCTCGCCGTCGGCACCAAGATGCCGCGTTGGGTCGACGAGGCTTACGGCGATTACGCCAAGCGCTTTGGCCGCGACATCACGCTGGAACTGAAGGAAATCAAACCGGAGAAACGGGGCGGCGGCGTGACCGCCGAAAAAGGCATCGCCGCCGAGCACGAACGCTTGCTCGCCGCCATTCCTCCGCGCGCAAGGCTGGTGGTGATGGACGAGCGCGGCAAGAACTGGACATCGGTGCGGTTGGCCGAAGGCCTGAAGGAATGGATGGCCGGCGGCGACGACGTGGCCTTCATCATCGGCGGCGCCGACGGCCTGGCGGCGGAATTGAAGCAGCGCGCCGACGTGCTGCTGCAACTATCGGCGATGACGCTGCCGCACGGGATGGTGCGGGTGATGCTGGCCGAGCAGATATATCGCGCCTACTCCATTCTCAACAACCACCCCTACCACCGCGAATAAGAACCGGCTCACAGCCGGATCAAGCCGGCTGCGACGGTTGCGCCGCCGTCGGCGGCAAGGGCGGCGGCGTTAGCCCGGCCCACTCCACCGTCACCGTATCGTCGCGCAAAGGCAGCGCAGAGTCCTCTGCGCGCGCCAAGCTGGCCAGCCAGTTTTCATTGCCTGAGAAAATCATGACAGCTTCCTCCAGCCCTCATGTTGCAAACGCCGCTCAACCGCGGTGGCGGAACGTCGGCAGGCCACCACCGGGATGCCCAGCGCGTAAGCGCTGTCCCGGTAATTGCGCATCACATTGTGCCCCAGAAAATCGGTGAGCAGGATCAATAGATCCGGCTTGCCCGGCAACGGCGCCTTGCGCTGATGCGCGACGTTGCGCCCGCAAATATGGCGAGCGATCCGGATATCATAGCTTTGCAGAACCGCCGGAATGTTCCCCAGGCTGTCCGCGCCTATCAACAGGGCGTTCATCGGCCACCTCCTCTCAGCGCGGCGCGGGACGCGCCTTGACATGCCCCACTCTAAGCTGGCGTAATAGCGCAGTAAAGATATATAAAATTAGTTTTTTATTTCCAAAAAGTATATAAATGCCGCAACGCCCCTGCCACGCATCTTCCTTGGGCGATAAACCGGCAAGTCTTTGAAATTTCGGCGCAAAGCAAGACTCTCTCGTTACAGCGGCGGCCGGCGCCCAACCCTGTCGCCCCGTCCTTAGTTTCAAGCAAGACTATCGACAGAAAAACCGAAACCCGCTACGCTCCGCGCCCTCGGCACCTCCCGCCCAACCTATTGATCTGTATATACAAATGAACGCAGTTCTTCTGGCCGTCATCGTCATGCTCGGGCTGGCGCTGTTGCGCACCCACGTCGTCATCAGCCTGCTGCTCGGCGCCTTGATCGGCGGCCTCAGCGGCGGCCTGTCCCTGTCCCGCACCCTGGAAGCCTTCAATAACGGCATCACCGGCGGCGCCTCGGTAGCCTTGTCCTACGCCCTGCTGGGCGCCTTCGCGCTGGCCATCGCCAAATCCGGCCTGCCGCACGCCATGGCGGATCTGGCGGTCAAGCGGCTGGAGCGCGATAGCGGCCAGAGCCGCTTGAAATGGGCGCTGATCCTGTTGCTGGCACTGGTCAGCGTCGCCAGCCAGAACCTGGTGCCCATCCACATCGCCTTCATTCCCTTGCTAGTGCCGCCGCTGCTCTATGTGATGGCGCGGCTGCATCTGGACCGCCGCCTGGTCGCCTGCGTGATCACCTTCGGCCTGGTCACGCCCTACATGGTGTTTCCCGTGGGCTTCGGCGACATCTTTCTGAAGCAGATCCTGCTCGGCAACATCGCCAAATCCGGCATGGACGTGCGCGGCCTCAATGTGATGCACGCGATGGCGATTCCGGCGCTGGGCATGGTGGCCGGCCTGCTGTGGGCAGTGCTGGTCAGCTACCGCAAGCCGCGCCAGTACGCCCTGGGCAAGATAGAAAACGTCGAACGCACCCGCGCCAAGGTCAGCCGCAAGTCGCTGGCCACCGCCTTGCTGGCGATCATGCTGGCCTTCGCGGTGCAGCTGTACACTGATTCGATGATCATGGGCGCGCTGGCGGGCTTTCTGCTATTCCTCGCCACCGGCGTGGTGAAATGGAAGGACGCGGACGGTCTGTTCAACGAAGGCATGAAGATGATGGCGATGATAGGTTTCACCATGATCACCGCCCAAGGCTTCGCCGAGGTGCTGAAGGCCACCGGCCAGGTAAGCGCGCTGGTGACCGCCAGCGCCGGCCTGTTCGCCGGCAATCAGGGCGTGGCCGCCTTCGCCATGCTGCTGGTTGGCCTGGTGGTGACCCTGGGCATAGGCTCTTCCTTTTCCACCGTGCCCATTCTCACCGCCATCTATGTTCCGCTGTGCATGCACTTGGGCTTCTCGCCGCTGGCCACGGTGGCCATCATCGGCACCGCCGGCGCGTTGGGCGATGCCGGCTCGCCGGCTTCGGACTCCACGCTGGGACCGACTTCAGGCCTGAACGTGGACGGCCAGCACGACCATATCCGCGACACCGTGCTGCCCACCTTCCTGCACTACAACCTGCCGGTGCTGGCAGCCGGCTGGATTGCGGCGATGGTGTTGTAGAATGGCCGGCATGGATGATCAAATCGATGCCCGCCTGGCCGAAATGGAAGTGAAGCTCGCCTTCCAGGACGAACTATTGGACGCGCTGAACGCCACCGTGGCGCGTCAGCAAAAAGACATGGAACTGCTGCAACAGCAAATGCGCCTGCTCTACCAGCAATTCCGCCAAGCTCAGCCGGACGATAGCGCGTCCGGCCTCAGCTTGCGCGACGAGATTCCGCCGCATTATTGAACCGACGGCGGTTTAGAACCTGTTTACGATCCGCGAGCAAGACAAGGCGAAAACGGTTTCAACGCCGTACCGCCAACGCGAAGCAGGCTTTGAACAGGTTCTAGCGGCCGGCCTTGCGCCGCGACACGGTCGCCTCAATGTTCTTGCGGCCAATCAACGGCGCCGGCTCCGGCATCTCCGGCGCGGCGTCTCCCAGCCACTTGTACATGACCAGACAGTCCACCAGCCCCAGCCGCGCGTGACGATAAGCGCGCGGCAAACGGCCCACCGGCTCAAAACCCAGCTTGCGCCACAGAGCCACCGCCACTTCGTTGCTGGCCACGACCGAATTGAACTGCATCGCCAGAAAGCCGCTGTCCCGCGCCAATTTCTGAGAATGCTCGCACATCAGCCGCGCCACGCCTTTGCCGCGCGCCTCCTCGGCCACCATATAACCGCAGTTGCAGACATGGCCGCCCGGGCCGGCGGCGTTGGGCTTGAGGAAATACGAGCCCAACAGCGCACCGTCCTCCTCCGCCACCAGTGTGTGCAAGGGCAGCCGCAGCCACAACTCTCGCGCCTGCTCCCACGTCATCTCAGGATCGAAGGCATAGGTCTCCCTAGCCGCCACCACCGCGTGGAACACGGGCCAGAAACGCTCGAAATCACCGTCGTTCATCGGTCGGATCGTAATCATGCCGTCTCCTGTTTCAGTTGCGCCGTCCCCGGCTTTCTAGTCATGCGTCCAGACAACAAGCTGGCGCTGGCGATCAAGGCGCCGCCCGCCCATTCGCGCGGCGTCATCGCCTCTCCGGCCAGCAGATAGGCCGACGCCGCCGCGAACAACAGCTCCATCAGCATCAGCGTCATCGTCTGCGTTGCCGGCAGGATGGACACCCCGTGCTGCGATATCACGCTGGTGCACAACAGGGTCACGCCCAGAATGCCCAATACCAGCCAACTTTGCGGCGGTATCTGCAGAATGCCGCCCAACTGCCCGGCCAGCGCCAGTTTGATCGCGCCGATGGACGCCACGCCAAACCAGATCGACGCCGACTTGACCGGCACCGGGATGGACTGGGCGCCTCGGCTGATCACATTGCCCAGCGCAAAGGCCATGCCGCCGGACAGAGCCAGCCATTCATAGCGATGGCTGAGCGGCAGTTCGCCGGCGAACAAGCCGGGCCGATAAATGAAGATGAAGCAACCAAGCAGCGACAAGGCCACCACCAGCCAGCCGCTGCGGGTCAAACGCTCCTTCAGGATCAGCCGCGACAGGAATACCGTCCACAGCGGCGACAGGTAGAACAAGAGCAAGACCCGCATCACCTGCCCCTCGGACACCGCCCAGGTATAGCTGTAGTTGCACCAGCCGAACACCGCGGTCAGCACCAGCAACACCGGCTGTAGCCGGAACTGGCGGCGATAGACGTCGAAAAAGGTGATCACGCCCAAGGAGATCGCCACCAGGTACACCACCAGCGAGGTCATCGCCACGCTGACGCCGCTTTGATTGAGGCTACGGAACGGATACCACATCAGCCCCCACACCAGCGCAGTGGTCAGAATGCCGGTGGTGGCCAGAAACTTTTGTTTTACAGGTGTCATTGCTGTTCTTAAGATGTTCGCTGTTCGTTTGCTTGCGCCCGCTTTTCTGGAGATACCCGTGAACCCTCGCCTGGCCCAATTGCAGCCCTACCCGTTTCAACGCCTGCGCGCGCTGCTCGCAGGCGCAACGCCGCCCGCGGACAAGGCGCACATCAACTTGTCGATAGGCGAGCCCAAGCACCCGACGCCGGCGCTGGTGGAACAGGCGCTGATCGACAATCTGGGCGGCTTGTCGCAATACCCGGCCACGCTGGGCAGCGAAGCGCTGCGCCAGGCCTGCGCGGCCTGGATGCGGCGACGTTACGATCTGAACCTGGATGCGCAAAGCGAGATACTGCCGGTCAACGGCAGCCGTGAAGCCTTGTTTGCTTTTGTGCAGACAGTGATCGACGCAAGCGTTGAGCCGACGCCGGTAGTGATATCCCCGAATCCTTTTTACCAGATTTACGAAGGCGCGGCACTGTTGGCCGGGGCCGAACCCTACTATGTCAACTGCCTGGCCGAACAGCGCTTCCAGCCGGACTGGAGCCAGGTGCCGGAAACAGTGTGGCGGCGTACCCAGCTGGTGGTCGTGTGCAGCCCGGGCAATCCCACCGGCGCGGTGATGTCGCTGGCCGATTGGGAAACCTTGTTCCAGTTGTCGGATCGCTACGGCTTCGTCATCGCCAGCGACGAGTGCTATTCCGAAATCCACTTCGGCCGCCCGCCGCTGGGAGGGCTGGAAGCGGCGCGCAAGCTGGGCCGCGGCTTTGAACGGCTGGTCATGTTCACCAGCCTGTCCAAGCGCTCCAACGTCCCCGGCATGCGCTCCGGCTTCGTCGCCGGCGACGCGGCGCTCCTGGCGAAATTCCTGCTCTACCGCACCTACCACGGCAGCGCGATGAGCCTGGCGATACAGGCGGCCAGCGTGGCGGCCTGGAACGACGAGGATCACGTGGAGTCCAACCGGGCTCAATACATCGCCAAGTTCGACGCGGTCACCCCGCGGCTGGCGATGGGGCTGGAGGTGCGCCGCCCGGACGCCAGCTTCTACCTGTGGGCCAAGGTGCCGGACGGGAATGATGTAGACTTCGCCAAGGCGCTGTTCGCCGAAGAACACGTCACCGTGCTGCCGGGCAGCTACCTGGCGCGCGAGGCCCACGGCGTCAACCCCGGCGCCGGCTATGTCCGCGTCGCGCTGGTGGCCACGCTGGAAGAGTGCGTGGCCGGCGTCGAGCGCATCGTCGCCTTCGCCGAACGCAAACAGCGCCAGACCCCCTGAATCTACGCGGCCCGCCACCGGCGCGGCCGCTTGAAAGCGAATTGAATGACGACTTCCATCCACATTGCCAAAGGACTGAACACCATGCATCCGATCCAGACCCTGATCGAAGAAGCGTTTGAGAAGCGCGCCGAGATCACACCCGCCACCGTCTCCGCCGAACTCAAGGCCGCCATCGGCCAGGTGATCGCCGAACTGGACGCGGGCCGCCTGCGCGTGGCGGAAAAACAGGGGGCCGACTGGGTGGTGAACCAGTGGGTGAAGAAGGCGGTGCTGCTGTCCTTCCGCATTCGCGACAATGAACTCTCCGACGATGGCGTCAACCGCTACTTCGACAAAGTCGACACCAAGTTCGCCGACTGGACGCCGGCCCGCTTCCAGGAAGCCGGTTTCCGCGTGGTGCCGGGCGCGGTGGCGCGCAAGGGCAGCTTCATCGCCAAGAACACCGTACTGATGCCCTCCTACGTCAACATCGGCGCCTACGTCGACGAAGGCGCGATGGTAGACACCTGGGCCACCGTCGGCTCCTGCGCCCAGATCGGCAAGAACGTGCACCTGTCCGGCGGCGTCGGCATCGGCGGCGTGCTGGAGCCGCTACAGGCCAACCCCACCATCATCGAGGACAACTGCTTCATCGGCGCGCGTTCGGAAATCGTCGAAGGCGTGATCGTCGGCGAAGGCTCGGTGATCTCCATGGGCGTCTACATCGGCCAGTCCACCAAGATCTACGACCGCGAAACCGGTGAGGTCAGCTACGGCCGCGTGCCGCCGGGCTCGGTGGTGGTATCCGGCAACCTGCCCAGCAAGGATGGCAGCCACAGCCTTTACTGCGCGGTGATCGTTAAGAAAGTGGACGCTCAGACTCGCAGCAAAACCAGCATCAACGAGCTGCTGCGCGGCGTGTAAGCCCCCTCCATCCGCCGGCGCGGGCGGGCAGTCGGCTCGTCCGCTGCCCGCTCCTTTTCCCTCCATCGCGCCGCCAGCCGCATTGCAATGCAGCATATTTGCATCTTAAATGCTGTTGAAATTTGGCTAGTCCACGACAAGTCTATAAAATCTCCAGTTCGAAAAGAATCGGCAAAAAAGCGGCCGCTCTCCAAGCACCTCTCACTCCAAGGCGCAATGCAAGGTCGGCGCGGGAATGACGGGCTTCAAGAGCCGCTTTGCCTGAACGGCCCGCCATCGCACCGCTCCGGGTCCGCCGTTTCAACCGAAGCCGTCCGCGGCTTCACGCATGCTATCTGGAAACTTTGTGTCTTCTGACAATTTCATTGAATTCAGAAACGTCAGCTTCGCCTATGGCGAGCGGCCCATTCTGAAAAACCTCAACCTTGCTATTCCGCGCGGAAAGCTGGTGGCCGTCATGGGCGGCAGCGGCAGCGGCAAGACCACGCTGCTGCGGCTGATCTCGGGCCAGAACCGTCCGCAAAGCGGCGAAGTGCTGGTTGACGGCAAGAGCGTCGCCAAGATGAGCTCCGCCGAGCTTTATCAACACCGCCGCCGCATGGGCATGCTGTTCCAGTTCGGCGCGCTCTTCACCGATCTGTCGGTGTTCGACAACGTCGCCTTCCCCATTCGCGAGCACACCAAGCTGCCGGACAGCATGATCCGCGACCTGGTGACCATGAAGCTGGAAGCCGTTGGCTTGCGCGGCACCCAGCAGCTGATGCCGGCCGAGCTGTCCGGCGGCATGGCGCGCCGGGTGGCGCTGGCCCGCGCCATCGCGCTGGATCCCCAGCTGATGCTGTACGACGAGCCTTTCACCGGACTGGATCCGATCTCGCTGGGCGTGATCGCCCACCTGATCAAAAAACTCAACAACGCGCTGGGCACCACCGCGGTGATGGTCACCCACGACGTGCACAAATCGCTGGAGATCGTGGATCACGTGCTCTTCGTCGCCGGCGGCGAGATCGTCGCCCAAGGCACGCCGGACCAAGTGCGCAACTCGGATTCGCCATGGGTTCACCAGTTCATCTGGGGCGAGGCCGACGGTCCGGTGCATTACGCCTACCCGGCGGAGCGCTCTCTCGCCGAAGATCTGGGACTCAACGGAGGCCGCCATGCTTGATTTGATCGCCTCGCCCCTGCGCAAGCTCGGCCACCTCACCATCAACGCCGTCTGGCGGCTGGGCTTCGCCTGCCGCTTCCTCGTGGCCATCCTGCGGGGCAGCGGCCAGAGCCTGCTGCGGCCGCAGCTGACCATACGCGAGGTCTATTTCGCCGGCGTGATGTCCTTGATCATCATCCTGGTGTCCGGTCTCTTCGTCGGCATGGTGCTGGGCCTGCAAGGCTACAGCACCCTCGCCAAGTTCGGCTCCGCCGACGCGCTGGGCGCGGTGGTGGCGCTGGCGCTGCTGCGCGAGCTGGGCCCGGTGCTGGCCGCGCTATTGTTCGCCAGCCGCGCCGGCAGCGCGATGACGGCCGAAATCGGCCTGATGAAAACCACCGAGCAACTGGACGCGATGAGCGTGATGGCGGTCGATCCCATCGCTCGCGTGGTGGCGCCCCGCTTCTGGGCCGGCGTCATCTCCATGCCCATCCTGGCCGCGCTGTTCAACGTGGTCGGCATTTTTGGCGGCTACCTGGTGGGCGTGGTGATGATAGGCCTGGATGTCGGCACGTTCTGGTCGCAGATGCAGGCCAATGTCGACCTGCATTTCGACGTGGTCAACGGACTGATCAAGAGCCTGTGCTTCGGCGTCGCCGTCACCCTGATCGCCGTGTTCGAAGGCTACGACGCCACTCCGACGGCCAGCGGCGTGTCCGCCGCCACCACCCGGACTGTCGTCACCTCCGCATTGGTCATCCTGGCGCTGGATTTCATCCTGACCGCCTTCATGTTCTAGGAAAAACCCGAATGAAACGCTCTACTATTGACTTGTGGGTAGGCATTTTCGTGGCGCTGGGCATTGCCGCCGTCACCTTCCTGTCGCTGAAAGTGGCCAACCTGGTCCCGCAAAGCGCCAACCAGACCTATGTGCTGTACGCCGACTTCGACAATGTCGGCGGACTGAAGGTCAAAGCGCCGGTCAAGGAAGCCGGTGTGGTGATCGGACGCGTGGCCGACATCCGGCTCAACCCGAAAACTTATCGCGCCCGCGTGACTCTGAATATTGACAAGGCCTATCAGATCAGCGACGACGCCAGCGCGTCCATTCTGACCGCCGGCCTGCTGGGCGAACAATATATCGGCATGCTGCAGGGCGGTTCGGAAACCAATCTGGCCCCGGGCGGCACCATCACCATCACCTCCTCCGCCATGGTGCTGGAACAATTGATCGGTAAGTTCATGACGGGCTTTACCGATAGCAACAAGAGCGCTGACAAATAGCGCGGCACAAAGACGGGGCACCCCGCAACAAACTGCCGGCCGGCGAGCCGTCCGCGCCGCCGGCTTACTCGCAATCGATTGGAAAAACGATGAAAAAACTGCTCGCATTCTGCTGTCTGCTGTTCGGCCTGTCCGCTGTGGCCCAAGCCGCCGGCGACGCCCCCACCGATGTAATCAAAGACGCATCCCGCCAGGTGCTGGAAGTGCTGAAACAGGACAACGGCAAGAACACCAAGCAAATCCGCCAGCAGGCGGAAGCGGTAGCGGTGCCGATGTTCGACTTCCCGCGCATGACCGCGCTGGCCGTGGGCCTGGGCTGGCGTCAGGCCAGCGCCGAACAGCGCGCCCAACTGACTCAGCAGTTCCAGACCCTGCTGGTGCGCACCTATTCCGCCACCATGACCCGTTTCAAAACCGCCCAGGTCGACGTCAAGCCCAATCCGTTGATGAGCAACGGCGACCGCGACGCCACGGTGAAAACCACGGTCAGCCTGCCGGGCAACGCCAACCCAGTAGCGGTGGACTACTCACTGAACAAGGGCCCGCAAGGCTGGAAGATCTATAACGTGAGCGTGGAAGGCGCCAGCCTGGTCACCGTCTATCGCAATTCCTTCAATGAAGAAGTGCGCAAAAACGGCGTGGACGGTCTGATCAAGCTGCTGCAGAACAAGAACGCCGCTCCGGTGGCCGCGGCGCCCGCAAATAAGGGCAACGGCTGATGTTGGAGCGCACCGCCCCCGGTCAGGCGCGGCTCAGCGGCCGGCTGAACATGGATAGCTGCGGCCCGCTGGCCGCGCCGCTGGCCAAACTCGCCGGAGAAGCGCCGTTGTGCCTGGACTTGTCCGGCATAGCCGGAGCCGACTCCGCCGCCTTGGCTCTGCTGCTCGGCGCGCGTCGCGCCGCCGATGCCGCCGGTCACGCCCTGTCCCTGGAAAACTGGCCAAGCGGGCTCAGCGCCCTGCTCGACCTTTACTCGCTGGCGGAATTGCTGTCCGCCCCAGCGGCGGAATGATATGCGGAGAGGATTTATGTCGTCCCTTAAACCCGCGCTGACCGGCCTGGCGCTATCGCTGCTGCTAGCCGGCTGCGCCAGCAACCCAACGGTGCCTTACGACCGCTTCGAGCCGTACAACCGCGCCATGTACCAGGTCAACGATACCGCAGACCGCTACGTGATCAAGCCCGTGGCCGAAGGCTACAAGGCCATCACGCCGTCGCCGGTGCGCACTGGCGTCAGCAATTTCTTCGACAACCTCAAGGATGTCTACAGCGCGCTGTCCAATGCCTTGCGCGCCGAGCCGGAAAAAGCGCTGAACGACGTGATGCGGGTGGCGATGAACACCGGCTTCGGCCTGTTCGGCCTGATCGACATCGCCAGCCAGGCCGGCCTGAAGAACAACAAGACCACGCTGGGCGACACCTTCGCCGCCTGGGGATGGCACGACAGCAACTATCTGGTGCTGCCCTTCTTCGGCCCGTCCACCGTGCGCGACGGCACCGGCCTGACCGTCTCGCTGGCCGGCCCCGGTCCAGAAAAGATGTTTTACGACACCACTTGGCAAGCGGTGGGCTTTTACGGCCTGTACGGCGTGAATACCCGCGCCCGCTATCTGGGCGTGGAAGCCATGCTCAACACCGCGGCGCTGGACCCGTACACGTATACCCGCGACGCTTATATGCAGCTGCGCGCACAGCAGCTGGGCCTGCCCAACCCGACCCAGGCCACCGACAATTTCAACCTTGACGAGCTGGTTGACTCCCCGGCCGGCAAGCAGGACAGCTCGGCGCCGGCTACGGCCACTCCCAACGCCAAGGCCGCGGCCTCCGCCGCGCAGTAAATCCGCACCCTCCGCTGCCGGCCGTCTCAACGAGCCGGCAGCGTTCTTTTTCACTTCTCAACAGGAAACGCCATGAGCAATCTGCCAGCCTGTCCGCAATGCAACTCCGAATACACCTATCAGGATGGCGCGATGTATGTCTGCCCGGAGTGCGCGCACGAATGGAACGAGCAAGCCGCCCCCGCCGAAGAAACCCGCGTGATCAAGGACGCCAACGGCAATGTGCTGCAAGACGGTGACAGCGTCACCGTGATCAAGGACCTGAAAGTCAAAGGCTCCTCGCTGGTGGTGAAAGTAGGCACCAAGGTGAAGAACATCCGCCTGGTCGACGGCGATCACGACATCGATTGCAAAATCGACGGCATCGGCGCGATGAGCCTCAAGTCCGAATTCGTCAAGAAAGCGTAACGCCCACTCCGCAAAGCAAAACGCCACGGCTCCAGCCGTGGCGTTTTTCATTGCAAAAGCAAACTTATCGCTTAGAGCCTGTCTACGATCCCGCGAGCTAGAGCGGAGCAAGGCGAAAACGGCTGAGAAGGCGGAATGTACATACGGTACATGAGCATTTCAAAGGCGTACTCACCCTGCAACGCTCGACGACGCGCAGCAGATCGTAAACAGGTGCTTAGCTGATGCGTTCGATCAGCGCGCCTACCGCACCCAGCTTCTTCTCGATGTACTCGTAGCCGCGATCCAGGTGGTAGATGCGGTCAACAATGGTTTCGCCCTCGGCCACCAGGCCGGCGATCACCAGGCTGGCCGACGCGCGCAGATCCGTGGCCATCACCGTGGCGCCGGACAGCTTCTCCACGCCTTTGATGATGGCGGTATTGCCTTCCACCTCAATGTTGGCGCCCATGCGGTTCAGCTCCGGCACGTGCATGAAGCGGTTCTCGAAAATGGTTTCGGTCACCACGCCTGCGCCCTCGGCCACGCAATTCAGCGTCATCAACTGCGCCTGCATGTCGGTGGGGAAAGCCGGGTAAGGCAAGGTGCGGAAGTTCACCGCCTGCGGACGGCGCTTCATGTCCAGCGAGATCCAGTCGTCGCCGCACTCCACCACCGCGCCGGTTTCCGCCAGCTTGTCCAGCACCGCTTCCATGCTCTTGGGCGCGGCGTTGCGCAGCACAATGTGGCCGCGCGTCATCGCGCCGGCCACCAGGAAAGTGCCCGCCTCGATCCGGTCCGGCATCACAGCGTAATCTGCGCCGTGCAAACGCTCCACGCCCTCGATCACCAGCCGGTCGGTGCCGATGCCGCTGATCTTGGCGCCCATCGCCACCAGACAGTTGGCCAGATCGGTCACTTCCGGCTCGCGCGCGGCGTTTTCCAGCACCGTGGTGCCTTCGGCCAGCGTCGCCGCCATCAGCAGGTTCTCGGTACCGCCCACGGTCACCATGTCCATGATGATGCGGGCGCCGCGCAGGCGGCGGGCCTTGGCCTTGACGTAGCCGTGCTCGATGCTGACCTCGGCGCCCATCGCCACCAGACCCTTGATGTGCTGGTCCACCGGCCGGCTGCCAATGGCGCAGCCGCCCGGCAGGGACACCGTGGCCTCGCCGAAGCGCGCCAGCGTCGGGCCCAGCACCAAAATGGACGCGCGCATGGTCTTCACCAGATCGTACGGCGCCACCAGGCTGTCCAGATGACCGGCGGTGATTTCCATCTCGTGCACATTATCGGTCATCACCCGCACCCCCATGCCCTGCAACAGCTTCTGGGTGGTGGCGATATCGCGCAACATCGGCACATTGGTGAAACGCATGGTGTCGCCGGTCAGCAGGCTGGCGCACAGGATGGGCAGGGCGGCGTTCTTGGCGCCGGAAACGCGGATCTCGCCGTTAAGCGGACCGTTGCCGATGATTTTCAGTTTATCCATGACGGATCAGCCTTGCAGTTTTTGCCATTCGTCCGGCGTGGCGGCCTTGACGATGGACAGAGCGTGAATTTCATTGCTGGCCAGGCGGGTGGCGATCACCTCCTTGACCAGGCGGTGGCGATCGATCAGGCGCTTGCCCTCGAAAGCCGCCGACACGATGGTGGCGTAGAAGTGGTGGCCATCGCCCTCCACTTCCAGATGGGTACAGGCCAAACCGGCCTCGATGTATTCTTTGACTTGTTGCGGAGTAATCATGAGAAATCCCGTGGATACGCCTTAATGGCGCAGTTTATAGCCAGATTTGATCAGCCACAGCGTCAGGCCCGACAAGACGGCGAAGCTGCCGCCCACCACCCCGGCCGATAGCCAGGGGCTGACGTCGGCCTGGCCGAAGAAGCCGTAGCGGAAGCCGTCTATCATGTAGAACACCGGGTTCAGATGAGACGCGGCGTACCAGAACGGCGGCAGGCTGTTGATCGAATAGAACACGCCCGATAGGAAAGTCAGCGGCATGATCAGAAAGTTCTGGAAAGCGGCCAGCTGATCGAATTTTTCCGCCCAGATGCCGGCCAGGATGCCCAGCGCGCCCAGCACGCCGCAGCCCAGCACAGCGAAGACCAAGGCCCACAACGGCTGTGCCGGCAACGGCAGGCCGAACCAACCGGTGATCAGCAAGACCCCGGCGCCCACGGCCAGGCCGCGCACGACGGAGGCCAGCAGATAGGCGCCGAAAAACTCCACCGCGGTCAGCGGCGGCAGCAGCAGAAACACAATATTGCCGGTGATCTTGGACTGGATCAGGCTGCTGGAGCTGTTGGCGAAGGCGTTTTGCGCCATCGACATCATCGCCAGGCCCGGAATCAGAAAGGCGGTGTAGCTGATGCCAGGGTAAGCCTCGACATGACGCGACAGCACATGGGCGAAGATCAACTGATACATCAGCGCGGTCAACACCGGCGCGGCCACGGTCTGGAACGCCACTTTCCAGAAGCGGACCAGTTCTTTTTTGAAGAGGGTCATGAAGCCGGTCATGGCTGCGGCCCTCCATTCATCATCTTGACGAACACGCTTTCCAGATCCGTCTCCACCACGTTCAGTTCGCGCACTTCCACCGCCGCTTCGCGTAGCGCGGCCAGCACGGACTCCAGCTGGCCCAGATGCTCCAGCTGCAACACCACGCGGCGGTCTTCGTCGCGCAACTTCAGAGGCAACAGCGCCGTCGGCAACTCGCCGGACAACAGCAGCGCCACTTCGCGACGCGCGCTGTGCGCCAGCAGCTTGTCCTTGCTCTCCAGCGCCACCAGCCGGCCTTTCTTCAACATGGCGATGCGCGAGCACAAAGCCTCGGCTTCTTCCAAGTAATGGGTGGTCAGCACGATGGTGTGGCCGGCGCGGTTCAGTTCCTGCACAAACACCCATAGGCTCTGGCGCAGTTCAACGTCCACGCCGGCGGTGGGTTCGTCCAGCACAATGACCGGCGGGCGGTGCACCAAGGCCTGGGCCACCATCACCCGGCGCTTCATGCCGCCGGACAGCGCGCGCATATTGCTGTGCGCCTTGTCCGCCAGGCCCAGCTTGAACAGCAGTTCGTCTATCCAGTCGTCGTTGCGGCCCAAGCCGAAGTAGCCGGACTGAAAACGCAATGTTTCGCGCACCGACAAGAAGGGATCGAACACCAGTTCCTGCGGCACCACGCCAAGCGCCTTGCGCGCGGCGCGGAAATCGCCGACCACATCGTGCCCCATGATGCGGATGGAACCGCTGTCCGGCCGCGACAAGCCGGCCATCGCGGAAATCAATGTGGTCTTGCCGGCGCCGTTGGGACCGAGCAGGGCGAAGAATTCGCCGGGGGCGACGGTGAAGCCCACCTGGTCCAGCGCCTGCAGCTGGCCATAGCGCTTGCTCACCGCCTGAATTTCAATAGCCTGGGGCATGAGAGAGGTAACACCGACAACGCCGCGCGGCGTAAGCCGCCAACGACGCTAATGGTTTGACAAAAAAGGTCAATTATAGCGCTGGGCTACGTTTGAGGGGAGAGTTCTTCCATCACTTCCGGCAAGAAAATGCCGCGATAGACATACTGCAACAGTTGCGTGGCATTCTCGCCCAAATTGGTCTGGCTGCCGTCCGCCAGCCAACGGTTGATCAGGCCGTGGTGCATCGATTGCAACACCTCGGCCACCGTTTCCGGATTCACGTACGGCAAGGTCTGGCCGGCATCCACCGCCATTTGCACCACCAGGGTCAACTGCTCGCGGGTTTCTTGCATATGCGCAACACACTCGTCGTGAATGGGGGCCAGCTCGCCGACATGCTCGCTCCGCATAAACAGAATGAGTAAAATACGACGAACCTGTGGGTTATCCCCAATCATGGTCAGCAGCCGGTGGCTATGGTTCCACAAGGCCAGTGCCGGACTCGAGTGTGCCGTTCTCAACAAGTGCTCACAGATGTCATCAAACTGTCCGCTCATCCTGTCCAGCATTGCCCGGTACAAGTCCAGCTTGTTCTGGAAATGCCAATACACAGCGCCGCGCGTCAATCCTGCCGCGCTGGCGATGTCGGCCAGTGTCGTTTTGGAGACACCCTTCTCGCTAAAGAGCTGCTCCGCCGTATCCAGCAGCAAATGCCGCGTTTGTTCGGCTTCTTCCCGGGTTTTGCGTGCCATGTTGAACGTATCGCTGATCAAGGAGTCTGTCGGAAGCCCGCACCATAACACAATGCGTCGCTGGAAGCATTTTACATACGTACACGCATGTATGTAAAATGTCGCGATCCAATATCGATCAATTTCCACTATCAAAGAAAAATTGCAGTACCTTTTACTTATAACACTCATATCTCCACATTCCTGAGGACATCCCATGAAGATGCAAGGAAACACCTTCGCCCAGAAAGGCGGGCAATGGCTGTTGCTCACTGCCTTGGCCGCCAGCCTGATGGCCTGCGGTCAAAAAAACGACAAGCATGCCGGCGCCATGCCGCCGATGCCGGTGGGCGTGCTCGAGATCGCGCCTAGCGATGTGCCCGTCTCCTTCGAATTCGTCGGCCAGGCCGCCGGTTCGCGCGAAGTGGAAGTGCGCGCCCGTGTGGGCGGCATTCTGCTCAAGCGCGCCTACACCGAAGGCAAGCCGGTGAAACAAGGCGACTTGCTGTTCCAGATTGATCCGGAGCCGTTGAAGGCGGCGCTGGACCAAGCCCAGGGCAATCTGCAAGTGCAACAGGCTCAGTTGGTGCGCACCAAACAGGATTACGACCGCATCACCCCGCTGTTCAAGGAGAACGCGGTCAGCCAGAAGGACCGCGATGACGCGGTCAGCGCTTACGAGGCCGCCAAGGCGTCCGTCGCAGCCGCCCAGGCCCAGGTGCAGCAGGCCAAGATCAATCTTGGCTACGCCCGCGTCACCGCGCCGATTTCCGGCATGACCAGCCAGGAAACCCGCTCCGAAGGCAGCCTGGTGTCCACCACCGCCGAAGGCAGCCTGCTGACCAAGGTGTCCCAGCTGGACCCGATCTACGTCAACTTCAGCATGTCCGACAACGACATGATGAATCTGCGCAAGATGCAGGATTCCGGCCAATTGAAGCTGGCCGCCAACGGCCACTTCAACGTGCAGCTGAAGCTGACCGACGGCTCCACCTATGGCAAAAGCGGCCGCTTGAACTTTACCGACAGCTTGGTTGACGCCAGCACCGGCACCATCCGCTCGCGCGCCACTTTCGCCAATCCGGACGGCGGCATCCTGCCCGGCCAGTTCGTGCGCGTGATCCTGCAAGGCGCCAAGCGCAGCAACGCCATCGCCGTGCCGCAGCGCGCGGTGCTGACCTCGCAGCAGGGCAAGATGGTGTGGGTCGTCGGCGCCGACAACAAGGTGCAGCCGCGCCCCATCACCGTGTCCCAGGATGTGGGCCTCAACGTGCTGGTGGAAAGCGGCCTGAAAGCCGGCGACAAGGTGGTGGTGGACAACATCATCAAACTGCGCCCGGGCGCGGACGTGAAACCGCATCCGTTCAAGGCCGACGCCAGCGCGCCCGCCGCCGCGCCCAAACAATAAGGCAAAGGGGTAACCATCCATGTTTTCCGCCTTTTTCATCAGGCGGCCCATCTTCGCCAGCGTGATCTCCATCGTGATCACACTGGCCGGCTTGGCCGCCCTCAAGGCATTGCCCATTGAGCAGTACCCGGAAATCGTGCCGCCGATGATCTCGGTGAGCGCGAGCTACCCGGGCGCCTCCGCCGAGGTGATCGCCAACACCGTCGCTTCGCCGCTGGAACAGGCGATCAACGGCGTGGACGACATGCTCTACGTGCAGTCCACCAGTTCCTCCAGCGGCAAGCTGTCGTTGAGCGTGACCTTCAAGATCGGCACCGACGCCGACCAAGCCACCATCAACGTCAACAACCGCGTGCAGTCGGTGCTGTCGCAACTGCCGGAAGAAGTGCGCCGGCAGGGCGTCAACGTGACCAAGAAATCCTCGGCCTTCCTGCAGGTGATTTCGCTGTTCTCTCCGGACAAGACCTACGACACCCTGTTCATCAGCAACTATGCGCTGTTGAACGTGGTGGACGAGCTGAAGCGGGTTCCGGGCGTGGGCGACGTGATCAACTTCGCCGGCCAGGACTACTCGATGCGCGTCTGGCTGAAACCCGATCGCCTGGCCCAGCTCAAGCTGACGCCCAGCGACGTGGCCGCCGCCATCCGCGAGCAGAACGCACAGTTCGCCGCCGGCAAGGTGGGCGCAGAGCCGGTCAAGGGCAAGCAAGACTTCACCTACACCGTGACCACCCAGGGCCGCCTGTCCGAGCCGGAAGAGTTCGAGAACATCATCTTGCGCTCCAACTCGGATGGCTCCGCCGTGCGGCTGAAGGACGTGGCGCGCGTGGAATTGGGCGCCTTGTCCTATGACTTCACCGGCACGCACAACGGCCGGCCCACCATCCCGATCGGCATCTTCCTGGCGCCGGGCGCCAACCAGTTGGCTACCGCGCAAGCCGTGGAACAGACCATGCAGAAGCTGGCTGTGAGCTTCCCCAAAGGTCTGAACTACGCCATCCCCTACGACACCACCAAGTTCGTGGAAGTGTCGATCAAGGAGGTGTACTCCACACTGGCCGAAGCCATGGTGCTGGTATTCCTGGTGGTGTTCCTGTTCTTGCAGAACTGGCGCGCAACCTTGATTCCCTGCCTGGCGGTGCCCGTCTCCATCATCGGCACTTTCGCCGGCATGTACGCCTTCGGCTTCACCATCAATACCCTGACGCTGTTCGGCCTGGTACTGGCCATCGGCATCGTGGTGGACGACGCCATCGTGGTGCTGGAAAACGTCGAACGCCTGATGACGCAGGAAAAACTGTCGCCGCTGCAAGCCAGCTTCAAGGCGATGGATGAGGTATCCGGCGCGCTGGTGGCCATCGTATTGGTGCTGTGCTCGGTATTCATCCCGGTCGCCTTCCTCGGCGGCATCGCAGGCCAGATGTACAAACAGTTCGCCATCACCATCGCGGTGTCGGTGTCGATTTCCGGCCTGGTGGCCCTGACCCTGACCCCGGCGCTGTGCGCGCTGCTGTTGAAAGAAGGCCATCAGCATCCGGCCCGCTTCTTCGTCTGGTTCAACAACTGGTTCGACCGCCTGACCCAAGGTTATTCCCGCGGCGTGGTGTTCCTGATCAAGCGCAGCGCGGTGGGCATCCTGCTGTTCGCCGGCCTGATCGCCATCTGCGTTGGCCTGTTCCGCATGATCCCGTCCAGCCTGGCGCCGGACGAGGATCAGGGCTACATCATCGCCGCCGCCTTCCTCCCGGATGGCGCGTCGATGCAGCGCACCTCGGCCACCATGACCAAGCTGGACGCAATGACCAGCAAGAACCCGGCGGTCAAGGACGTAATGAGCTTCGCCGGCTTCGACATCCTCACCGGCGGCAACAAGACCAACGCCGGCGTGTCCTTCATCACCCTGAAGCCGTGGGGTGAGCGCAAAGCGCCCAACCTGTCGTCGCAGGCGGTGGTGGGCGACACCTTCGCCAAAGGCATGATGGGCATTACCGACGGCATCGTGCTGGCCTTCAACCCGCCGCCGATCTCCGGCATGTCCAACACCGGCGGTTTCGAGGCCTATGTGCAAAGCCGCGGCGGCGCCAGTTCCGTGGAACTGGGCGAGGTCACCAAGAAACTGGTGGCAGCGGCCGCCAAACGTCCGGAGCTGAAAGGGGTGCAAACCACCTTCTCCGCCAGCGTGCCGCAGATCTACGTCAAGCTGGACCGGGCCAAGGCCAAGTCTCTGGGCGTGCCGGTCAACACCGTGTTCGACACCATGCAGAGCACCTTCGGCGCACTGTACGTCAACGACTTCAACAAATTCGGCCGCACCTTCCGCGTGCAGCTGCAATCGGAGGCGGATTTCCGCACCCGGGTTGAAGACCTGCGCAACATCTACGTGCGTTCGCAGGACGGCAATATGATCCCGCTGACTGCGCTGGTCACCATCAAGCACACCACCGGCCCGGAAAGCTTGGAACGCTTCAACATCTTCCCGGCGGCCAAGCTGGTGGGCGGCCCCGCGCCAGGTTTCAGTTCCGGCGAGGCGCTGAACGTGCTGGAGGCCGTGGCCAAGGAAACCCTGCCGGACGGCTACACCCTGGCGTGGACCGGTTCCGCCTTCCAGGAAAAATCCACCAGCGGCTCGTCCGCCGTCGTGTTCGGCTTTGGTATGATCATGGTGTTCCTGATCCTGGCGGCGCAGTATGAGCGCTGGAGCCTGCCTATCAGCGTGCTGATGGCGGTGCCCTTCGCCATGTTCGGCGCGCTGATGGCCAACTGGCTGCGCGGTCTCGCCAACGACGTCTACTTCCAAGTGGCGCTGGTGACGCTGATCGGCCTATCGGCCAAGAACGCGATCCTGATCGTGGAGTTCGCCGTCCAGCAAATGGAAGAAGAAGGACTGAGCGTGGTAGACGCCGCCATCGCCGCTGCCAAGCTGCGTTTCCGTCCAATCGTGATGACTTCGCTGGCCTTCGTGCTGGGTTGTATGCCTCTGGCCATCTCCAGCGGCGCCGGCTCCGCCAGCCGCCACTCGATCGGCACCGGCGTGGTGGGCGGCATGTTGGCCGCCACCTTCATCGCCACCTTCTTCATCCCGATGTTCTTCATGCTCATCATGAAGTTCAGCAAACCGAAACAGCCTCAGCCCGCGGCCGAGGCAGGAGACAAGGCCGATGCTTAAACGCGCCCTGATTCCCTCATTGGTGGCGCTGGCGCTGACCGCTTGCGCGGTT